>CAYPWK010000055.1:0-18844 GCA_964414365.1 uncultured Burkholderia sp. | reverse complement strand
CCGCGCGAAGGCGGCGAGATGCACTTCGTGCTCGTCGACAACGGTCGCTCCGAGCGGCTCGCCATGGACGACTTCTGGTATTCGCTCAAGTGCATCCGTTGCGGGGCTTGCATGAACACTTGCCCGGTCTACCGGCGCAGCAGCGGCCTCAGCTACGGCGGCGTGTATTCCGGACCGATCGGCGCGATCATCAACCCGACGTACGACCTGAAGAAATACAGCTCGCTGCCGTTTGCTTCGACGATGAACGGCAGCTGCACCAACGTCTGCCCCGTGAAAATCAATATTCACGAACAGATCTACAAGTGGCGGCAAATCATTGCCGAAAAGCACGAGCTCCCATTCGTGAAGAAGGAAGCCATGAAGGCCGCGGGACAGGTGCTCTCGCATCCCAAGCTCTATCGCGCCGCCGTCAAAGGCGCGACGACGGCCGTGGCCACGCTGCCGCGCGTCGTACTCAACAACCCGTTGAACGCATGGTCCAGGCAACGCGAGTTGCCCGAGGCCCCATCCGAAACCTTCCGTGACTGGTATTTGAAGAGGAACAAGAAATGAGCAGCCGTGACCTGATTCTTTCCCGCCTCCGCGAGGTGACACCTGCGGCGCGCCCACTGCCGGCAGTCCCAATGTTCGATCAGCATCTGCCACCAGTCATCGAGACGTTTAAGAAATCGCTGGAGCGCCTCGGCGGCACGTGGTGCGACGCCCCAGAGGATGGCGACATCGGAGCGCTGATTTGCGCGCGCTTCCCGCAGGCGCGCGTCGTCTGCTCGGCCGTGCCCGAGGTGCGCGGAACGCGGCGGATCGAAGATGTCGAGCGTCCGCACGACCTCGAGGACGTCGACGTCGGCATCGTGCGTCCGGCGTTCGCTGTCGCGGAAACAGGCTCTATCTGGCTGAGCGAGCATCAGTATCGCGTCAATGCCTTGGGTTACCTCTCGCAGCACCTCATTGCGCTCGTCGATCCAGCGGATATCGTCGGCAACCTGCATCACGCCTATCACCGACGTGAGTTCTTCGAGGCGCGCTACGCGGTCCTCATGAGCGGGCCGTCCGCGACGGCCGACATCGAAGGTGTGCTGGTTCGCGGCGCGCAAGGCATCCGGTCGCTGACCATCATTCCTGTGCCGCGCAAGAGCGCGATGCGCTGATCGGGTCGACGAGGCGGATAAATGAACCTCGTTCTGATGGACTGTAAGCGCGTGCCGCGCTTTCTGCGCCATGGCCGACACTATCTGCCGTTCGCGGACGCGCTGCGTGGCGGCTTGATTTGTGCGGTGCCAGCGGTGCTTGCGGCGGTGCTGCACGAACCGCTCCTCTGCTGGTCGGCGATCGCCGCCTTCTGGACGTGTCTGGCCGACGAGGCGGACCGTTCGACCCGCGAGCGCTGCGAAAAAGGCCTGCTGTTCGCAGTGCTTGGCGGGCTCATGAGCGCCTGCGCCGTTGCCACGCACGCAGTCCCCATTCTGTCGATCGCGATAGTAGGGGTGATCGCCTTTGCCGGCGCGTGGATGCGCGGACGCGGCCCGGCGTCCGGGGTGCGGGGCCTGCTGACCGCGACGGCCTGCTCAGTATCGGCGTGCTTTCCCGCGCACGGGCCCACTGCCGCGTTGCACTATGCACTTTACTATCTCGGCGGCAGTGCGTGGGCTGCAATTGCCTGCGTGAGTCTTTGGCAAACCAGCGGTACCGCGCGCGCGAGCAAGGCAACGCTCGCCTTTCTGTACGCCATGGCGTCGTTTGTCGAGCGGCTCGCGCATGCGGCAAAGGGAGATCGAACGCAACTCGAACGCGGGCGTGCCGAGCTGCGTGCGAGGCTCGACGCGATGAGCGCGGCGATCGCTCGCGCTCGAGGCCAGCTTCCTCACGCTTGCCGCAAGTGGCTCAAAGACGGGGAGCCTGCTATGGCCTTGCTCGCCGGCATGGAGACGCTCCTCGCCGGCGGTCATACAACCGCGCGGCGCGACGCTGCAACATTCCTCGCACCCGCGCTTGTTGAGCTCGCGGCCCTTATCGATACCAGCGCCGCGCGCGTGCGCGGCGCAGCGGGCGACGACGTTCGCGCACTCGAACGATGCCACGCTCGGTTGTTGCGGGCAGCAAAGCGCGGAGTGCCGGACTATCTCGCCGTGCACGAGGTTGGCGATGCGCTCACCTGGTTGCAGGCGAATCTCGAACTCGCCGAGCGGCTATCCGGCCTTGTGGTGTGCGAAGCGGAGCCCAGTGCAACGGCAAGCGCGGCGCCCCTTGCGGCCGCTGGACCGGTGGACCGCACGCGTCGTGGCTCAATGAGGGCGTTGATCGGCGAGCTCGCCGCGCAGCAGGGGCTCGCGCGCTACGCCGCACGTTTGTCAGTCGCGACGATGGTCGCGGTCACGCTCGCGCGCGTCTCCGGTATACAGCAGGGTTACTGGCTTGCGCTAACTACGATGCTCATCCTGCAGCCGACGCTTTCGCAGACGGTGAAAGTGTCCGGCTTGCGCATCGGCGGGACGTTGCTCGGCGCCGCGCTGGCGTCGGCGTTGGCGCTGCTGGTCCATAGTCCGCTCCTGCTTGCGTTGGCGATATTGCCGCTAGCGACCGGCACACTCGCGGCGCGCGGAGTGAGCTACGTTTCGTACATTCTGTTCCTGACCTCGCATTTTATCCTCGTCGCGCACCTTGGCGCGCCCGCCGGCTCGGAGTGGCTGCTCGCAGTGTCCCGGCTCGGCAACAGCGTGGCCGGCGCTCTGGTCGGCGTCGCCTTCAGTCTGTTCGCTTGGCCAGACCGCGAACATCACCGGCTGAGTCACGTGGCCGCGCGCGCGATCTCGGCCACTGACGCGTATCTGCAATCGCTCACGCGTTGCCTGGCACAACCAGCGCAGCGCGACCGGGCGGATCTTACGACGCTGCGCAGGCAGGCATGTCTTGCCATCGACACCCTCGAAGCGACGATTGCCGCGATACGTTTTGAGTCACTCGCGGTCAATCAACGCGCCGCCTGCGCAAGCGTGCTGATGCAGCGAACGAGAACGCTCGTAGGCGCGCTGAGTCCGCTCGAACACATCGACGACGCGCTCAGCGAAGCGGACTTGATCGTGCTGGGCGAACTCGTCCGGGAGGCCCAGGCGATCATCGGCGGCGCCTCTTACGGCCGTGGTGGCCCGCCGCCGCGCCTTGTCGAAGGCGTGCTTAAGCCGACGTCGTGCTACGCGCGCGAAATCAGGCATGAAGTTATGGAAAGCGCTTGGACGGTGCAAACGCTGCAGCCTCGGGTCGTTCAGTGATGAGGACGTCTCGGCGATGGCAGTGGCAGTCATGCGCGGCCTTCTGCCGGCCGCGCGCCTTCGCGTGGTCAGACAGGAACCGCACCGTCATCACCCCACGTCGCCGCCTTGCTCAGTACGTCCACCGGCACGGAGAACATATAACCCGCGCCGCGTTCCGTCGTGATGTAGCGCGGCTTCGAGGGGTTTTCCTCGATCTTGCGGCGTAAGCGCAAGATCTGGACGTTGATCGAGCGGTCGTAGACGTCGTCATACAGTCGGCTTGCTTCAAGCAATTGCTCTCGCGAGAGCACGCGTCCCGGCGACGCGAGGAATGCATTAAGCAGGGAGAATTCGCCGTTTGTCAGGGGCACGTTCTCGCCTGCAGGTGAATGAAGCTTGCGCGTCCCGAGATTGAGCTCCCATCCTGCGAACCGGTACGCGCGCGCATCGGTTTGCCTTCCCGAGGCGGAAATCGAGGCCGAGGACCGGCGGAGTAACGCTCGCACGCGCGCGAGCAACTCGCGCGAACTGAATGGCTTGGTGAGATAGTCGTCAGCGCCCAGCTCCAGCGCCATCACACGGTCGGCCTCGTCGCGGCGCCCCGACACGACGATGATAGGCAACGTGGACCGTTCGCGGATCTTCCGGGCGATATTGATGCCGTCCTCGCCCGGCATACGCAGGTCGAGGACTACGAGATCGATTGCGTGCTCCTTGAGTATCTCGGCCATCGCCTTGCCGTTGGCGGCGAGGCTTACGCGCATTTCGTTTTCGCCCAGATAGGCCGCAATGAGAGTGCGTACCGCTTCGTCGTCGTCCACTACGAGCACATGTGGGAGATTGATGTGGTTCATAAGCGGTCAAGCCTTCGACGAGGTAAAAAAATTATAGCGGCATTCGGGCGGTGCACGGGGCACCGGCTGCCTGCACCACGATTCGTTCGGACGGCGATGCCCCGCAAAAGCGACCACCTCGGCTGACTTTCGGTCGCGACGCGTCGCAAAGGCGCGCTCACGGCAACAGTGCTTGCCAGACCACCTGGGCGAGTTCGGCGCGCAACACTGGCTTCTTCAGGACGGCGCGCACTCCCAGAACACGCGACTCTTCTTCCACGACCGCCGTTCCGTAGCCGCTCATCAGCAGTACGGGCAGTTCGGGGCGTACGGCGCGGATCTGTCTTATCAGCTCGATGCCCGTCATCTCGGGCATGGTCTGGTCGGTCAGAACGAGGTCAAAGCTCGACGGTTCCGCGAGAAACGCATCGAGCGCCTCCCGCGGTGAGGTGAAACCGAGCGGCTCGTACCCGAGTTCCGCGAGGAATTCCTCACAGAGTTCGACAAGCACACGTTCATCGTCGACGAGCAACACCGTCTCGTCGTTGCCGGTGTATACGCCAACGGTTGGCTGCGGCGACTCGAAAGGCCGTTCTTCGCAGACAGGCAAATAGACGTTGAACTGTGTGCCGCGGTCGACTTCGCTTAGCACTTCGATTGCGCCGCCGTGGTCCTTGACGATTCCATCCACGAGCGACAGACCCAGGCCCGTTCCGCCGATCGTTTTGCGCGTTGTGAAGAACGGATCGAAGATGCGCTCCTGGACCTCCGGATCGATCCCGTGCCCTGTATCGGCCACACCGATGCACACATAGGTGCCCGGCTGGAGCGAGCCGGAATTGAGCGACCTCTCTGTAGTCGCGACGACTTCGCGTGCGCAAACGGTGATCGTGCCGCACCCTTCGAGCGCGTGGCGGGCGTTGCTGCACAGGTTCATTACGACTTGGTGCAGGTGCGTGGGATCCCCCAGCACGTAGCTGTTGGGAGCGTCGATCTGTAACTTCACCGAGATCTCGGGCGGCAAGCTAGCCTTGAGCAGCTCGACCGTTTCCGTGATGATCGGCGCGACTTGTACTGGCAGGCGCGCCGTCATGCCGCTGCGGCTGAATGCGAGGATGCGCTCCACCAGCAGGCTCGCCCGCGTGCCCGCATTGAGCACCTGCTGGGCGTCGCGCCGCAGCGGCGAATCCGGGCCGAGTCCGCGAAACACGCGGTCACCATAGCCGAGAATCGCACTGAGTATGTTGTTGAAATCGTGGGCGATGCCGCCCGCGAACGTGCCCAGCGCCTCGAGCTTCTGCGATTGGCGCAGTTGTGCTTCGAGACGTAGGCGCTCGGCCTCTGCCTCGCGGCGGGCGCTGACGTCGTCGATCACCGCGACCAGCATGCCCCCGAGAGGCCCGGTTCCGGCCAGCCGCGAAATTCCAATTTCGGTCCAGATGACGTGGCCATCCTTATGGATGTAGCGCTTTTCGAACTGCACAGTGGCTCGCTCTCCGCGCTCGAGCTCCGCAATTTTGGCGCGCGTCAGCGCCATATCATCCGGATGCGTGATGTCGTCGGCCGCAAGGGTATGCAGTTCATCGAGCGAATAGCCGACCATGCGCTTGAAAGCGGGATTGGCGATCATGTAGGGTTGGTTGGGTAGCAGCATGACAATGCCGACCGGCGCTACGTCAAATACCGCGCGCCAGCGTTGCTCGCCTGCGCGCAATTCCGCGTTCGCGAGCGCCTGACGGCGGCTCCGCCGCACCATCATGTACAGCAATAGGAAAACGAATGCCGAGCTCCCTAGCATACCGGCCAGTGTCACCCACGCATTGCGGCGCCAGCCGCGCAGAATTTCCTCGCGCGGACGGCTGACGTCGATGATCAATGGAAAACCCGGCACTTCGAAACCCGCAGTTTCGAGGTCCTCCGGCCGTGTGGCTGTGCTCGTCTCACAGCCAAATCCGGCCACGGCACCTCCATCGGCCAGACGGACAATCAGGCCGTCGTCACGCGCCATATTCGCCAGTCCCGCGAGCAGTGCCGTGCAATCGATGTTCGCGACGACCGGCACCGCCGCGCCTGACGTCTGCGCCGGCACGTGAACTGTCAGAGGAAAGACTGCGGGCGTGCCTGAAGCGGGAGCCGTGCTTGCGGAAACCGCGGACGTCGGTGTGCAGGGCCTCGTCGACACAGCGGCCGCGGAACCGCCTTCGCCGCCCACACGTTCGTATGAGCAGCCGCCGAAGGTGAGCGAGCGAACCTTCGGGAGACTTGCGAGCGCCTGCTCCGCGAAGGCCGCAAAGCCTTCGCCGCCGGGCACGCCAGCGGTGGATTGAGCCTGGCTTTGCAAGGTCGCCGGAATGCCCGCTATGGTACTGCCCATCCGGTCGGCCAGCACGCGCGCCACCAACTGCAGTGAGCGGTGTGCCTCGGCCAGCGTGATTCGCCGGTCCTGCCTCACGCTGAAAAAGGCGGCCGCGCAGACGAGCACCACCAGCGCGATGCCGCCAATGAGCGTTATCTGGTCGTGGCCATTCAGAGACCAGCCGCCGTGGGGATTAGCGGGGCTCGCGGCATCCGGCGATGCAGGCGTTCGCAAGCGAAGTTTCACAGGTTGCGTTCGCTCATCAATTGACGCACGTTCGCGACGAGCGCCTGACAGTCGAGTGGCTTGGCCAGCACCCGGTCGGCGCCCAGTTGTCGAGCCACTGACGCCGCCGTGGCGGCGTTGAATCGGAATCGGCCCGAGATGGCGAGTATGCGGGCCTGCGGATGGCGCGCCCTCAGCACGCGCACGTTATCGGCACCGCCCGTCCTGGGTTCTCCAACGTCGACCAGCACAAGCGTCGCCACAGCGCCCGCCGCAAGCGATGCCGTCGGTGCGAACCCCGCGTCCTGCAGGGTCGCCACAATCAGGTCTCGCATCATCGGATCGTCCTCAATAACAAGAATTTCGGCCACACTCACTGTATCCTTTTGCCTCGCCGCTATGCGCGCCGAGCGCAGGCTGGCAATGACATCGTACGCGCGCGCCATTACCGGCCGGCTTCGGGCCACCTTCGATAAGTTACATCCGAAATCTGCTACTGTCGGTCATTTAGCGCGGCGACAGCGCACGTCAGCCTGGCAGAGCGGCATCAATCCTGATGCGTATTTGCTGCGTGTTCTGGACCGCGTCACCGACTCGGCTATCCCGAGCCCCGAACAGATGATCGATCTACGCCACAGACGTGCCGATCCCCGCGGCACAGAACGACGATGTCATCCAGCCCCAAGTGCTGAACCCCTACGTTCGACGGCTGCGGACCTGCCAGACGGGTGCCGAGCAGACTTATGCTCCTCGCCACAAGCCTTCACAGTGCAAAGCGCCTGAGGCAGCGAAATTTGCTCAAAAGTGGTGCGATAGCGCGTATCTCTCGCCATATTTGAATCCAGCGAGCGCAGGAAGCAGCTCTTGCCCGAGCCATTTCTCCCGAGAATGATGTTGACGACGTTCACACCGGCGAGCTTAGTCGCATTGCCGCCCAATTGGTTCAGTCTTTCGCTTTTGGTGAGGTCAAACCGGCCCCAACTGTATCGCTCGAGTGCACGCGCGGGGCGGTGTCCGCTATACATGCGAAACGAGCCGCACAGCTTGCGAAGTCGCGACAGACTGCAATGGGTCGACTACGGAAGTTGATGGTTGATGCTGCGGCGCACAATCGGCGCTCAGTGCCGAACTTCCGAGTTCGGCCAACTACGGTCGTACGACGGGGGGTATAGTGCCATTCGAATGCCTCTTTCGCTCCATCAACGGCCAGTCATCAATATCGGCGCACCGACTTTGTCTCGCCGTTTCAATTTGTGGCGTCGAGCGGTCGACGTGCAATACAGTACATTCGCGCAAGACGCACCGCACGTCCACCCGGCTTGATTCATCGCGTGACGCAGTGATCGCTGGCTTGGCGAGCGCAGTCTCGGACGCACATCGCTTCTGATTCGAGGCTTTGTTACGAGCGTAGGAGCGCCTGATTCTATGAATGGACGCCTCGCGTGCCATTCTCAGCGCTGGACTTGGCCCCCCCTCGGCGTAAGCGATGCAGTTCCGCCCGTTGCGTTTCGCGCGGTAAAGTGCTTCGTCTGCGCTTCGTAGTAGTCGCTCGACCGTCGCTTCTTTGGTTCGGTCGTATGTGGGCCGGACGTCGCGTATTCCGACGATCCGCTCGTAGCCTTTGTTTGTCAGATCCGCACATCATCAGGAGCGAACTCATCGTCGCGTTCTCGACGTGCAGTTCGGTCCTATTCTTACCGCCGCTCGTGAAAAAGGTGGGAGAGGGTGGACCGATGCACTCCGGGGTGCGTGGCTATCAGACGAGTCGATGCGGACAACGTCACAGAGATCTACGGGGACCAGGGAGTGGGCTCTAGTCGGGCCTCGACTTCGTATGAATCTTGCCACATCCGCGATTTATCGATCGTCACGATGATCGGCTCGCGGTGCCACCCGGTTTCGCGTACGCACCCGTCGAAGGTAGGGCGGCTGACCGTTCTGCCAATAAAACTGCTTCACGAAGGACTGAGGACATTTCTTCAGCCCACTTCGGATTGTGTACCTTCAACTGTGCGAACATATCCACCGCGGGCTTGTCGACATGCCTCATCTGCTCCACGAGCGTTCTGACTTCCTCGATACGGCCGAGGGCCATCGAGCAGAGCACAGCCTTCTCGAGCGTCGGTTGCCACGCGGGGCGAATTTTGAGGGCGCGAAGAGCTGCGTTAAGCGCAGCTTCGCGTTGGCCCGAGAAGAACAAGGCGAGCGCGAGCATTTGTAACCAATTGAAATTTTGAGGATCTCGCGGGCTTAGACGAATACCGTACTCCAGTGGCTCGATCGCTGCGGAGGCGTCTCCCGAAAACAAGCGCGCCGTCCCTAGCACCATGTGCCCGAGGGCGAAACTCGGACCCAGCTCGATCGCTGCCTCAGCGGCGCGGGCCGCCTGGGACAGTTCGCCGGCGAACACGCTCACAATCGCTAGCGCAAAGTGGGAGTAGGGACTGCGCTGATCCAGCCGGACCGCTTCAACCCCGGCCTTCATTCCTTCGTGAAGGTCCATCTCCGGTGCGACGCTCCAGCCGTATGCGACAAGCCCTCCATTCACACGAGCCAACCACACGTGCGCTTCCGCCAGCTGCGGATCGAGGTGAATCGCACATCGAAAGAGCGCGCGTGCGCGTAGATGTGTCTCGCGCGTGAACTGATGGAAGTACCAAGTACCCTGACGCACCAGATTCCACGCATCGAGATTGCCAGTTCGTGTGATTGCCGCCTCGCCTTCAGTTCTCAGCAATTCAGGCTCGATTGCGCCAGTGACCCGTTCGGTGATTTCATGCTGAACTTCGAAAATGTCCGACTGAACGCGGTCAAACCGTTCGGCCCAGATATGAGCACCGGTGCTCGCATCGATGAGTTGCACCGAAATCCTCACGCGATCGACGGAACGTCGCACACTTCCTTGCAAGATATACCGGACACCTAGCTCCTGTGCGATCTGTTTGGCGCCGATGGACTTGTCCCTATAGATGAAGCTCGAATTACGCGCAATGACGAAGAACCAGCGAAAGCGCAACAACGCAGTGATGATGTCTTCGGCGATGCCATCAGCGAAATAAGCTTGCTCGGGATCTCCGAGATTTTCGAAAGGCAGTACAGCAATGGATGGCTTATGCGGAAGGGGCAACACCTGAGTCTCTTCCGGGGCGTCAGTCTGGTGCTCCAAGGTGGATTCCGAAAAAACGATCGTTTGGCGCCGGCTTCGGTACAACGCGTCGGCTACGACGATAGTGACTCCGGCTAGAACGAGCATGACTCTAAGGTTGAGCGCAAGCGGCAGCAGACGATGCACATCGTCTGGCCGTGCGACGTAGTGGACGAACCGGGCTATCCATTCTGGTGGCGCAAAGCCTGTCACTCCGAGGACAAAGCCGCTAACCACCCAGCCTCTGACTAGGCCCTTAATGGTCGTCGAAATTTGCTTGAGCAGCCGCTTGGACTTTGCTATCGGCATGGGCAGAGGCGCATGCAAAAAAATGCACAGCGCGTGATGAGGTAAAAGCCAAGCGATCACGCGTCCGTGCGGGCGTTGGACGGTTTGCTTACTTATTTGGCAGAGTAACTGCCGACCGAGGGCGAGGATAGTTTGAGCGTCCGCATGTGGCCAAAGCTTCAGGACTACCACGAGCCCGATTGGAACTCTCTTTTGTTATAGGAGCGTGATCCTTAGACGGCAAGCCGCAACTTCGCTTTCGGCGAGTACCAGTCTCTGCGAGCCACTCGCATAATGTTGCCGCGCGCACAGAGTCTCCTGCGGCCTCGCCTAATATTAGCGAAGGACGTTTTTCGTCCAGTATGGACAAACATGTCAACGGTTGCGCTGAGGGATGGCCCGATCAACAGATTGCGCGCACTGTGGCGCGAGGGGAAGACTGCGCTTGGCGTTATCTGCACGATTCCTTCGGTCGAGACGGTGCAGGTGATGGCGCGTGCGGGCCTCGACTGGATCCTAATCGACATGGAGCACGGGCCGATCGACGCGAACGCTGCGCACGCCATGATAGTCGCTACCACCGGCACCCAACTGATCCCCCTGATCCGCGTTGCGTCGACCGAAGCGTGGCACGCCAAGCTGCCCCTTGACCTAGGCGCGTTCGGTGTATGCTTTCCAAACACCTGTACGCGTGCAGCCGCCGAAGCGATCGTGCAAGCGGTCCGTTACCCGCCGCGGGGCCAACGTTTTTGGGGACCCTTTTACGCACCGCTGCGCTGGGCTGTTTCGATGCGCGAGTATCTGGACTGCGCGGACGACGAAGTCCTGGCGATTGGCACAATCGAGCACTTGAATGCGATCGAGAACATTGGCGAGATAGTAGAGACGCCAGGCTTGGACGTGGCGTTCATCGGGCCCGGCGACCTTGCGACCAGCATGGGTTTAAAAGGAAAGTCGGATGCGCCTGAGGTTCAAAGCGCGATCGCGGTAATTGAGACTGCAATTGCGAGCAGCCCGGTTGTAATGGGCGGAGTGGCTCCTACCGTGGATGCGGCGAATGCAATGATTTCACGCGGCTACCGCGCGCTTGTGCTTGGGTTCGATTGGTCGTTGCTTCAGCGTGGCATAGCGTCCGCACTTGATGGCATTGTCCGTTGAAGACTGTGACTCGGACAGTGGGGCCGCTAGAGTCGTCTTGAATGTCGCTTTCATGCCCGTCAGCAGACGTTGAATCATTTGCGTCAAGAGGCCGCTTCGGGTCGCACAGCGCCGAGCGCGGCAGCTGCCGGCGGACCAGCTACGCCCTTCAATGTGCTGCAGACAATTGGCATGGTCAGCGCATTTCCGGCGTGCGCACAGCCCCCGCCGAACGCAATGCGTGAACCAGTTCGATCAGTGCACGCAGACGCGCGGGCACGAAGCGATGTCCAGGATAGTAAAGCCGCAATCCACCGAAAGGCCGACACCATGATGTCAGTACCGGCACCAGCGCGCCTGAAGCCAGCTCCCGCTCGATAAACCATTCGGTGATAAAGCCGATCCCGAGCCCCTGCAGCACGGCCTCCCTGATGGCCGGCAGTTCGTTGAACGCCATGCGCACCTGCAGATCCATCTGCAGTTTCTCGCCGTCGCGCTCTAGTTCCCAATGGTAGATGCCACCGTGCGACATGCGCATGCCGATGCTCTGATGCCCGAGCAGATCGCGCGGATGTTCAGGCGTGCCATGACGCTTCAGATACTCGGGCGTCGCCACCACCAGCATGCGGAAGTCACCGGTCAGCGGCACCGCAATCATGTCCTGCGGCACCGACTCGGCCAGACGGATCCCCGCGTCGAAGCCCTCGGCGACGATATCGATCAGACGCGACTCAGCGACGATATCCACTCGCACCTGCGGGTAACGCAACGCGTACTGGCTGATCAAGGAATCCATCAGCAAAAGCGCCGCGCCTTGCGGCGCATTGATCCTTAGCGTGCCGCTCGGCGTATCGGGTCCGCTGCCCGCCTCTTCGCCGGCGCTGCGGATTTCGTCCAGCGCAGGCGCGATTCGCTCCACATAGCGCTGCCCTGCATCGGTCAGCGCGACGCTGCGTGTCGAACGGTTGAACAGGCGCACCTTGAGGCGTGCTTCCAGCCCGGCCACGGCGCTGCTCACCGCCGTGGTGGACATGCCGAGCTCCTGCGCCGCGCCGCGGAAACTGCTGCGACGCGCGACGGCCAGCACCACTTCAAGCTCCGTCATCCCTGTGCGATGCATTTGATTGTCCTGATTTTCGGCATATCTCGTACGCCATAAGACGCCTTATCAGAACAATAAACCATCCCTAGACTTCTTTCCATCACCACCCAAGGTCACGCACCGCCTGCTGGCGGGCAAACGCGGGTCCCCCTCAAAGGAGTCGACATGCAGCGCATTGAACATATCTATATCGGCGGCGAATTCGTGAGGCCGCACGGCGAGGAATGGTTCGATCTTTACAACCCGAGCACGGAGGAAGTCATTGGTCAGGTGCGGCTTGGTGATGCACACGACGCGCAGCGCGCCATCGCAGCCGCCAAGGCTGCCCTGCCGGGCTGGTCACGCACCACGCGCGAGGAACGTCTGGCGGCACTGCGGCGTACGCATCAGGCCATCGCCGCGCGCGAGGATGATCTGATGGAAGCGATCGTGAAGGAGTACGGTGCGCCTACGGTACGCGGGCGCTGGATGGCGAGCTATCCGGCTGATGTGATTGCCCAAGCCATCGAGACGTTGGAGTCCTTCGAATTCGAGGAGCAGGTCGGGATCGCACGCGTGGTCCTGACGCCGGTGGGCGTAGCCGGCCTGATCACGCCGTGGAACAGCAATGCGGGCTTTATCTGCAACAAGCTTTCCGCCGCGCTGGCAGCCGGTTGCACGGCCGTCATCAAGCCCAGCGAGATGAGCGCCCTGCAGACGCAGATCGTGATCGAAGCGCTGCACGAGGCTGGTCTGCCCAAGGGGGTATTCAATATCGTCAACGGTCGCGGCGACGTGGTCGGTGAGGAAATCGCGGGCCATCCGGACGTCGCCAAGATCTCGTTCACGGGTTCGTCCGCAGTCGGCCAGCATCTGGTGACGGCCGGGGCCGCCACCATGAAGCGCGTCACGCTGGAACTCGGCGGCAAGTCACCGACCCTGGTGCTCGACGATGCCGATTTCGCCAGCATCATGCCGCTGGTGCTGAATGCCGGCTTCATGAACAGCGGTCAGGCCTGTATCGCGGGTACCCGCATCCTGGTGCCGCGCGGCCGGCTGGTCGAATTCGAGCAGGTCGCCAAAGAGGCGATCGCGCAGTTCAAGTCCGGTGACCCGCGCGATCCGCAGACCGCTATCGGCCCGATGGTAAGTGCCAGGCAATGGGAACGCGTGCAGAACTATATCCGTATCGGCGTCGAAGAAGGCGCAACCGTGCTCGCAGGCGGCGAAGGCCGACCGGATGGATTGCAGGCTGGCTGGTTCGTGAAGCCGACGATCTTCACGAACGCCACCAACCAGATGCGCATTGCGCGCGAGGAAATCTTCGGTCCGGTGCTCACCGTGATTGCCTACGAGGATGAGGCTGATGCGATCGCGATCGCCAACGACACGCGCTACGGTCTGAACGCGATGGTGCTGGGTCAGGATGTCGAACGTTGCGAGGCTGTGGCGCGTCAGATCGATTCAGGCCGGGTGCTGATCAATACGCTCGCGCATGAGCCACGCGCGCCGTTCGGTGGTTTCAAGCATTCGGGGCTTGGCCGCGAAATGGGCAGATGGGGCATGAGCTCGTATCTGGAACCCAAGACCCTGCTGAGGGCATAAGCTGGGTGACAGCGCGAACCGCGCTGCGCGTGAATGTATAGCCGTCGAGATCGTATGGCAAGAGATCGCCGATGGCGCGCTGGTCGATTGGCGTCGTGCGAATAGGTCTTGGGCATTCACCTGGCTGCGGGGGGCGCGTGGATTGTGCAGAATTCCAGCATCAGGAGGAATGCGATGAGCCGACTGCGTTGTAGCGTTCTGGCCGACTGCGCCATGCTGGTGATCGGCGTCACCGGGTGCACTGCGCGATCGTCTGAGTTGCTCGCGAGTCGCGTGAGCGTCGGCATGTCCGGGCAGGAGGTTGTGCAGGCCGTCGGACAGCCTGATTCGGAAGCGCAGGCGGACGGGATTCGGTGCTTCGAATACGACTTCGGACGAGCTGTCTCGCAGACGCGCTCGGTGTATTTCGACGCCCATGAGCGCGTGGTTGAAGTGGACAGTGACGCCTCAGACCTCTCGACCGTGCAGCGGCTCGCGGCGCACTGAGAATATCAAGTAATGCAAAATTGCCGCGAACCTGATTGGAGAAACTACCCAGGAAGTTTTCGAGTGCGACCTGAAGCTTGAATGCGCCTAACAGGCGTGTGCCAGGGAAGCGATGTCGCGCGATGTATTGACGAAGACCTTTGGCTATCAGATCCAGTCGTGGGCTGAGAGAATCCGAGCGCTGGAAGACCTCTTCGGCGCACGATCTGGTTAATCGAGCAAGAAGGTCGCCACGGCTCCGGCTCCGCGAATCCAACGCCTCCCGAACTAGCGCTCATTATAGGATGCGGGCTGAGATAAGGGAGTGATCAAGCCCCATCGACCGCTTCGAAATAGAACGTCAGGAACAGGAGGAGTACGCCCGACCAGTCGAATAGCGTGCCGAAGAGGTTTGACGTGCCGAATCCTGCGCCAGCCATCACAGCCGACAGACAGAACGAGAGAGCGGCCATCGGCAAGTGCCTAGCGTGTTTGGATGCTTGAGCTTAGTGAGTGCGCCCAAATATCGCTCTTGATTATGTGTGCTCCGCCACTGACATTTTCCGTCATGTCCTCGCTCACCGAGACTCAGGCTGTCGCCGGCGTGACGATCTGCTCAAGCATCACGTCAGGATCGTCAACAATTCTAATATTGTCGGTGACTCTTCCAACGAGAAATCCAGGGGACTTGGCTACGCTTCAAGTCGGATACGCTCCAAAAGAAAGCGGCGGAGCCGGCGAATGAACAAAGAAATGGCGACGCACGCATGATGATGACTAGTGAAACCGCCGAGTTCGACGAGTCACGGCTTGATGGAAACGTGGGGCACGCGGCGAAAGGCTGTTGACGCTATGACCACCGTTTTTTTGACCGGCGCAAGCGGATTTTTAGGCGGGCATTTGCTGCGAGAGCTGCGGACTGCGGGCTGCGCGGTACGAGCGATGTCGCGCCGTGCTGAAGCGGACGCGATCATCGCCAGGGCGGGTGGCGATCCGGTTCGTTCCGACCTGCGGGACGCGACATCGCTTCAAGTCGCGCTGGCGGGTTGCGAGGCCGTGTTTCATGCGGCTGCCGACACCAGCATGTGGAGACCTCAGGCCACGGCACAAACGGCCACCAATGTCCTTGGAACCGAAAACCTGTTGCGGGCGGCCGAGTTGGCTGGTGTACAGGCTTTCGTCCACACGTCCTCAGTATCAGCGTACTCGCACCTCGCCCACGGCACGCTCGTCGAGTCGACTCCGCAGCGCGGAGCCGAGAGCTGGATCAATTACGAGCGCACCAAGCACCTGGGCGAACAAGCCGTGCGCCGTGCGAGCGTGCCCTGGATCATCTTCAATCCGTCGCACATCCTCGGTCCGGGCGACCGTCATAACTGGGCGCGCCTCATCATGCTTGTCGACCGGGAGAAGCTGCTGGGCATTCCGCCGGGCAGCGGGTCGTTCGCCGACGTGCGCGAGATCGCCCGCGCCCAGGTACGTGCCTGGCAGCGGAAGAGGTTCGGGGAGGCGTATCTGGTCGGCGGCGAGCACGCGAGCTTCGTCGACTTCGTGCAGCGCCTGGGCGCCGCATTGGGCAAGCGCACGCCGAGCCGCGCCACGCCGGCCTGGGCGCTCATGACGTTCGCTCGCGTGGCCGATGCGTGGTCGCGCGTGTCCGGGCGCGAGCCCGACGTTACCCCCGAGGGCGCCACGCTCGTCTGTCACGCGCTTCGCGTGGACTCGTCGAAGGCCAGGCGTGAGCTCGAATATGTCGAAACGCCTCTCGACACGCTCATTGACGATACCTTGGCCTGGATGCGGCAGGAGGGGTTGGTCGGGCGCTGAAGGCCTGGTGTCAGGCGCGTCGCGCCTCTATCGGATGACCGTTCGCCGACCTATCGCTGCTACCTTGAACGACGCGCTCGACCAGCCGTGCTGACCGCATGGGGCAACAGTCGGCCATGAAGCGACGTTCGCTCGAGCGCTGCCATGGACACTTGAATGACGGGTCCACTCCGTAAAGCGCCATTCGGGTTCCGCGAGAGATTCGTCTACCTCATTGCAGGTGCGGACGCCCACGACAAGTTTGGTCGGCACACCGCGCGACGGCCCGCTCCCGGGCAATTCGAAGGACTTCGTCGCCGAGTCGCGTCACTTATTGACACGGTCCCGTGGTATCGCGCCGCACCAGTCGGATGGGCAAAACATCGTGGACCGGCGGTCCCATTCCACCCGCCCTGATGCGCTCCACAAGCCGGCGCGCGGCAGTTCGTGCCATCGCTTCGACAGGCTGTCGGATTGATGTCAGGCCGACCAGTGGCGAGCCTGCCAGCGGCATGTCGTCAAAGCCGATAATCGATAGCCGCCCCGGCACTGTGATGCCCTGCCGTTTTGCTGCTTCAAGCACACCGAGCGCGATGGTGTCATTGCCCGCAACGATGCCAGTGACGCGGTTCTCATCGCTTAGCATCGCAATGGCGCTCGAATACCCCGCTTCGCTGGTGTAATCACAAAAAATCAACGGTACTGAAGTCGGCGGTATGCCCGCTCCTTGTAACCACTGCATGGCCCCTTTGACGCGGTCTCTGCTTGTCGACGTGTTCTGCGGACCCATTACAAGCCCGATTCGGCGATGACCGAGTTGGTAGAGATGCTCGGCCGCGATAGCACCAGCGTGAACATTGTCGATCTCTACCGTGTCGACCCTCACATTGTCGACGGACCGAACGACGAGTACCAAGGGAATGCCTCGTCTTTGCATCTCCGCCACGACCGGTGAATCCAGTGTCGCGGTCGCGAAGATCATTCCGTCGAGATAGCCATCGATCAAAGGCCGAAACGCGAGCAAATTTCCTGAATCGTTCATCGAGTCGATCATCAGCGTGATCTGGTAATCGAATTCCTGCAGAGCGTCATGTAGATGCGTCAGCAACAACGTCATAAACCGGTTATGCAACGCTCCAACAACCACGCCGATCAGCTTCGTTGCTGACTTACGCGTGGGTCGACCTTGGGACGGAATCCTGTATCCCATTTCGGCAGCGACCGCTTGCACAGCGCTACGGGTGTCGCTACTGATGGCGGGGTGCCCCGCCAAGGAACGAGACACAGTGGACACCGAGATGCCAAGGCGCTCGGCAACATCTTCAAGCCGGACTTTTGAAGGCTTTGAGCGAACAATCGAACGCGCGTTAGTTTGCATAAATTTGCATTGTCAGGGCGGTGCAGACAGGTTACTTCACACTACGGATGCTGATCGCTAGGGTAAGTATGGAGCATTTGCGCAAATTTTGCAGAAAACTTTGCGCTACATTTGCATCAACGCAGCAGGCCACCCAACTTCAGACAGCACGCTGCTCCCGATCTCCCCGCAAAAAGGAAATGCAAATGGCAATCCAATTCTTGAAGCACGGTCGTAGCGCCGAAGAGTCCTCGCAAGACGCCGCGAAGGTTCGCGACGTGGTCACGAGCATCCTCGCCGACGTCGCATCGCGCGGCGACGTAGCGGTCGCTGAACTCTCGGCGAAATTCGACCACTGGTCGCCTGAAAGCTTCCGACTGTCGGAAGACGAGATTGCAAGCTGTGTTCGCTCGCTGTCTCAGGGGCAGCTCGAAGACATCAAGTTCGCGCAGGCTCAGGTGCGCAACTTCGCCCGGGCACAACGCGAGTCCCTTCGTGATGTCGAGGTGGAAACGCTGCCGGGCGTAGTCCTCGGTCACAAGAACATGCCCGTCGACAGCGTGGCGTGCTACGTGCCGGGCGGCAAGTTTCCGCTGGTTGCCTCGGCACACATGGGCGTCGTGACGGCGAAGGTCGCCGGCGTTCCCCGTATCATCACCGCATCGCCGCCGGTCGGTGGCAAACCCAACCCGGCTGTGGTCGCCGCCATGCATCTCGGCGGTGCTGACGAGATCTACACGTTCGGTGGTGTTCAGGCCATCGGTGCGATGGCGCTCGGCACGCAGACGATCGATCCGGTTGCAATGGTGGTCGGACCGGGCAACGCGTTCGTCGCGGAAGCGAAGCGTCAACTGTTCGGTCGCATCGGCATCGACCTCATTGCAGGACCGTCGGAAACGCTGATCATCGCCGACGACAGCGTCGATGCAGAAATTTGCGCGACAGACCTTCTGGGTCAGGCAGAGCATGGCTTCAACACCCCCGCCGTTCTGCTCACCAACTCGCTGCAGTTGGCAAAGGACACCATTGTTGAAGTCGAGCGCCTGCTGAAGATCCTGCCCACGGCGAACACGGCGGGCGTTTCGTGGCGCGACTATGGTGAAGTGATCGTGGTAGACACGCTCGAGGAGATGGTCTCGGAAGCCGATCGCATCGCGTCCGAGCACGTCCAGGTGATGACGCGCGACCCGGACTACTTCCTGAGGAACATGAAGAACTATGGTGCGCTTTTCCTCGGCGCGCGCACCAACGTCGCCTACGGCGACAAGGTGATCGGAACCAACCACACGCTGCCG
>CAYPWK010000054.1:0-18953 GCA_964414365.1 uncultured Burkholderia sp. | reverse complement strand
CAGCGCGGCGTTAAGCAATACGATGGTCGCGGCGCACATCCACGCGAGTACAAGCGGAATGCGCGTGAGACCAAAGTGGCGCATAAGCCGAACATCCGATGAAAAGCGCACGAGCGGAACTACCGCGAGCGGCAACTGCACGCTCAAGACCACTTGGCTCGAAACCAGCAATTGATTTGATCCATGTTCGCCGAAAGCCCCGACAGCAAGTAACGCAGGTCCCATGGCGAGCGTACGCGTCAGAAGCGCACGCATCCATCGCGCGCTCTTCAGCTCCAGAAAGCCTTCCATCACCACCTGGCCGGCTAGCGTGCCAGTGACGGTTGCGTTAAGTCCGCAAGCGAGCAACGCGGCCGCAAAGATAATGCCAGCCCACCGACTGCCGACGAGCGGAGCGATTAGGCGATGGGCGTCCGCAAGATCGCTTACCTCGAAGTGGCCGCTCGTATGGAACACAGCAGCTGCCACGATCAAAAGCGCAGCATTAACGATGAAGGCCACGCCGAGCGAGCAAAACGTATCGATGTTCACACCGCTCATTGCGTCACAGATGGACGTGTCATTGCCATCTTGCGCGTGCCCCTTCACGAGCGCCGAGTGCAGATAGAGGTTGTGCGGCATGACAGTCGCGCCGAGGATGCCAGCGGCAAACCAGACCATCCCTGCGTCCCGCAAGAGCGCCGGTGACGGTGCAAATCCGGCGATAACGCCTGCCCATGATGGGTTGGCAAGCGCGACTTCAACGACAAAGCACAACCCGACAAAAAATATCAGCAGCGAAATTACGATCTGCAAGAGGCGTTGTCCGTGACTCGCTAGTGCCAGCATCGCGCATGTCCCCGCGGCGGACATCAACACGCCGACGATCAGGGATACTCCAAGCAACAGCTGCAAAGCCACGGCGCTACCCACCACCTCTGCGACATCACATGCGACGATCGCGACCTCGCAGGTAATCCAGAGAAAGATCGTGGTACGGCGGCTATAATGCGCGCGGCATAACTGCGCGAGATCGCGCCCAGTCACCACGCCCAGTTTCGATGCCACCCATTGCAGCAGCAGTCCCATGACGCTCGCTGCAAGCACCACACTCAGCAATTGATAACCGTATTTAGCCCCACTACCGAGTGCTGTGGCCCAGTTGCCTGGGTCCATATATCCGACCGCAACCATCGCACCCGCGCCGAGAAACGAGCACCATCGTCCGCGAGCACGAGGTGTTCTGTCCGTCGGGCCGCCAGGTCGATCGTTGCTGTCACTGGCAACATGATTGATCGGCTGAAGACTCGCCGAATCAGTCGCGACGCAATCGCGTGAATCGGTCGAGATGGAGGTGACATTGCGATGCCAGTTCGCTTCACAGAATCCCGTTACTTCCTGGAGGTTCATTGCCATTCTCACTCTTTCGATGTGCGAACACCGCTGGTAGCGGGCAGTCGATACGCCCAGCCCATATACTCAGTTTGCCTGCACATATTTATAGTGTCGGCCCGTACCTGATAGAACGATTTCGATCGGCGACGGTTATCGCTCTACGTCCCCACCTGATCGCCCTTTTTTGCGTCCGTAGGATTCGTCAAGACAACAGCGTAAAGCCCGATATTGCTTCTCGGAGGGACGCAACGACGCCGAACCCTCGGCCTTGCTCCCCAGCGCGCGCTTTCTTTGCCTTCTCTTCGCTCATGGCGTTTTGCTGAGCAAGCGAGTAATAGTGCTTCAGGACGCTCTCGCCCTGTTGAACCAGCGAGATCAATTGATTTCGGCGGTCCTTCAGCAATGACGCGCGATACTGCAGGACGCCGGCCGCGGCGATCAGGATCAATCCGACCCAAATCACAGCGACCATCGAGCCGAGCTTTCGGTTCAAAGTCATGTTGAACATTTTGGGACCCCGTCCTTGGAGTCAACATCCGGACTTGATCTTTCCGACATATCGTTCAGCCTCACGGACGATGTCCAAGCCGGCGCCAAAGGGTTTCGACAGGTCATCTAGCCGTGCCAGAATCCGCGCTCCGTCTTCGGCAGACGCCAGTTGAGGGCAGCCCCGTCGACTGCGCGGTGCGTCCCGCCCGAGCGTGATCGGATGGAATTCGCTATCGACCAGGACGCCGTTTTCATAGGTGAAGCGTGCGACCACTGACTCCCAAAACAGCGGTTGCTTCCCGTAGCCGGTCACCAGGTCAAAGAGATCTGCCGGCGTGGACGTCAGCGGCATGCCCTGTTGCTCGTAAACTTCGAGCGGGAACGATGAAAACGTCTCTACGTTGAAAATGAAATTGCCCAGCGAATAACAGATCGGCCGGCCGGCATAGAGTTCTACGCCCCGCAACATATGCGGACCATGTGCGAAGACGCCGTGCGCACCGGCATCGATGAGTCGATGAGCGAGCGGCTGCAAAAATTCTGCTGGCACCTCAGTGTTCCAGCGTCCCTGGAGACCCTCGTGGCAATGAAGCCCTACAAAAACGAGGTCCGCTTGTCGCGAGGCCTCAGCCACGGACGCAACAAGCGCTTTTACGTCGCGCTCTAGAACGTCCGTTTGCACGCGCGAGTCGTCGCTAGGTGCGAAATTGACGCCCTCCACCGCGAAACCACCCGGCGGCGGCGGATCGTAGATGTTCTTGTCCGGATAGGGAAAGTGAATGCCCGGGGCCGTCGTTCCGGTCGCCGCGACATTGACGCCCGCCTCGGCCAAAATTTCACGCAGTTCATCGAAGCGTTCCTTCCGAATGTAGTGCGTTTTTTGCACGCGAAGAGGGGCGGTACCGGGGCGGCCAACATCGCCAACGCTCGGATCTGCCGCGAGGCAAAGCCGAGCGTTGCTCGATCCGGCGGCAATATAGGCGACGCGGCACCCCGGCGCACTGAAATAGCGGGGAGCGCGAGCTTCCTGCAAGGTCCGCCCCACTCCAGCGTAGGTCAGGCCGCGCGCTTCCAGCGCCTCGATGGAGGCGACCAACCCTGAGACGCCGTAGTCGGTCGCGTGGTTGTGCCCCATGCCGTAAATGTCGATACCGAGCCATTCGAACTCGGAAAGAAGTTCAGGCTCGACGCCGCACGGAATGCCGTGCATGGTGGTCGAGGCCATCCGACCGCGGCCGGGGAAAACCATCTCAACGTTGGTGATGGTCACGTCCGTTTTGCGGAGTATCTTAACGAGCGCGAGGAAGTCGGCATCGGGATTGCGCGAGATGCGCTGGGTCAGCATGGCATCTCCTGTGGCAAGAACGCTAACTTTTGACACGACAATTCTCCTTACGAAATACAAACGCCCCGCAGACTTCAGTCGTCGATCCTGCGCTACCGCGGCAGGCAAACAGCCAGCCGTTGGCTTCACTCAGGCACTCGTGGTGAACTTCGGCTAGGTTCGCAACACATATCGGCTCACGGAAACGACGGCCCATTCAACGCAAGAGCGGTTATTCCCCAAAGTACAAGGCCAACGCCGATCATGAGTCGGACGAGGTTCATTGAGCGCATGGCGCGCATTATTGCGGCAGCATCAACCGCGTGCGGCGAAGCATCACTTGCACGTTGCTCTCCTGGCGCCCCGAATTGACCAAATGTCGTCGTCTTCATATTAATCAGTCTGCCTGCATATACGATCGTCAGTCTGCCTGTATATTTACCATTCGTATGTAAGGGTAATTACTGAAGTGGGCGAGGATGTCGTCCGCAGGAGGACCAGGGCGTGAGCCGCGATTTGCCGAAAGTGGCACTCGAACCTATCGGTGCACGCGCCGTATCACCCGACGAAGTGCACGCCGCATCTTCCCATCCTGCACGCTGGCGGTGCTACCGATCGCGGTTGGCCCTGCGAAACGGAACGTGAGGAACGTGCGGAACGTGCGCACCCGCACGAGCGGCGATCGCATGCGTCCGCCTTGCGCCGGCGTTTTGCGTGATGTGTCTTTCGACGTCGGTCTAGCCGCCGGTCATCCACACGAATGCGCCTCTCGGCGGCAGCGTCGTCGTGATGGTACCATCGGCGGCAACGACAACCGGCACCGCATCGGAACCCACGGCGATGCGATTCGTGAGCAGTGTGCCCGGGGTGAGTCCCGTCGCAAACGTCCTTGTCATCGATTGGGTGTCCGAAGTATTGAGCGCGATGACTGCTGAGGCGCTCCCATAGGTCATCTTGAAGGCAAAGGAACCCGGACCCGCACTGTCCTGATCGAGGATAGTCGGCGTGCCGCGCGAGAGCACCTTGTTTTGTTTGCGCAGGGTGGCGAGTTCAGCGATGAACCGATAGAGCGGTGCGGAAGTATCGAAGTGATCCTGCCCACCGGACGCGTAGCCACCGGCGAACATGGCCCCTCTCTGCTCGGTGAATGCCTGCTCCGTTCCATAGTAAATGACCGGGATGCCGGGCAACGTCATGATCAGCACGAGACCCTGCTCGAGACCCGCCACGGAGCCATCCGCGAGGAAGCGATCGACATCGTGATTGTCGAGAAAGGTCGGCATCAGATGAGGCCGCTTGAAAACCTGCATCATGTCCTGAATCCGATAACCGAGCTCGGCCGTGGGATGTCCTCCGTGAAGGACATCGCCGACGGTGCCGTAAAGCGGGTAGTTCAGCATCGCAGGCAGAATCTCATTGCCGCTCGAGTCCTCCATGTAGGACTCGATTTTTTTCGAGTTCGAATCGTCGTACGGCTTATCGGTGGCAAAGCCCTCGCCAAAGGCCAGAAAGTTCTGCTTCCCGTTTGCGCGGGCGACCTGCTGGATGCCTGGAGCCGTCGAATCAGTCGAGTACATGAAGTCGCTGAAGAACGCTTGCGGAACGTAGAACGCCGTGTCTATCCGGTAAGCGTCGACGCCGATCGTCAAAATCCAATATCCGTAGCTCGAGCGCAGTGCGTGGCGCACGACCGGGCTCTCGGTGTTGAGATCGTCGAGCCCATAAAGCTGGTAATTGAGCAGCTGGTGTTCGTCGTCGAAATCGCTGATGTCCGGCGTCCAATGATAGATCGCGGCGTTGCGTTGCGCGGGATCGGTCGGGTCGTCCATATTGAACGGCGACTGCGTCGGCGCCAAAACCGGAACCGAGCCCGTGTTGCGTGCCCAATACTTTGCCGGATCGTTCGGATCCCAGCCGTCGTTGTAGTAGAAGAAGTCGCCGGTGTGATTGACGACGATGTCCTGAATCAAATACATACCGGCCTTGTGCAGCGCGCTCGATAGTTCCTGATAGTCGCCGAGCGAGCCCATGTGCTGGTCGACCTGCATGAAGTTCGAGGCCCAGTAGCCGTGATATCCGCCGTAGTTTACACGCGGATCCCACCATTGATTGGCGACGGGCGGCGTAAGCCAGATAGCGGTGGCGCCGAGCTGCTGGATGTATGCGATCTTCTGCTCGATGCCGCGCAGGTCGCCGCCGCTGTACTTGGCCATGTTACTGGGATCGTATTCGCCTGCTCCCTGATCGTCGTTCGACGGGTCGCCGTCGTTGAACCGGTCTGTCACGACGAAGTAGATGATCTGGTCCTGCCACTCGGGCGAAGCAACGTTGAGAGCGAGCGGATTTGTCTGGGGAGACGAGGATGAGTTGCAGCCGATGACGGAGGCGGCGAACAGAATGGCGGTGAGAGCGGCGATGACGCGTCGCGCTGTTACCCGGTAGCTGTCAGGCATGGCTTGCCCCTATAGGACGGAAAGCGAATTGGGCGCGAGTGTAAGAGGGCGGAGATTGCGCGTCAGCTTCGCATTTCAGCGATCGACGAGGATGGCATGTGGCCGTCGCGGCTTATGCGATGGCGCTTTCGGCCTTGTGTCGGCCTTGTGTCGACCTTATTTTCCCGCGCTGCGGTGACATACGCCGACACTTTTTCGAAGTGCGGGAAGCCGCGGGCAGCGACACTCCCAAAAATTTGCTCGCACTGTCTCGAAGCGATGACATCGGGCGACATGATTTCCCCCTCGCCTCACGCCCGAGACGCCAATAAGATTTGGCCCGACGCTGCTGATGCCGAAGCGCGGTGCCCCGGCGAGCAGGAATCCATTTCATCAGTGAGGAGTACTTAATGAAACGCATGCTTATCATGACCGCGATCTGTGCCATCTCGGCTGGCGCGTCGGCGCAAACGGTGGTGCCCAAAGCAGCAACCTCCACCGCGGACGGCGCGGCACGTCTCGAACGTGGCCTGCAGTTGCTGCAAGACCGTTTTGCGAGCGCCAACGATACTCACGATGGGAAGCTCACGCGGCAGCAGGCGGCGGCCGGCATGCCCATGGTCGCGCGCCACTTCGACCAAATCGATACGCGGCGCGCGGGCTATGTCACGCTCGCGCAAGTCGAGGCGTATTTCGCGCAAAAGGCGCGATCACACTGAAGCGCGTAAGCGCTGGCTTGCGTGTGACGCGGCACCTGGTGTGCCGGCATACCGCCTATCATGATCTGAGCAACGACCTGCAACATCGGCTCACGCAACATTGCCGGAGGTAAGTCATGGATCGGCCCGACAAGATCATTGTTCTCGATGACGATGCGGAGTTGCGCAACATGCAGCAGCGCTTCCTGACGGTCCAGGGTTTTCGGGTGCGCTGTGTCGCCGACAGCAAGCGGCTCGATCGCTACTTACAGCGTGAGCCGTTCGACTTGCTCGTGCTCGATGTCATGATGGAGCCGGAAGACGGATTGTCGGTGTGCCGGCGATTGCGTGCAGAAGGGCATACGTTGCCGATTCTGATGTTGACGGCGAAGGGGGACCCCGTCGACCGCGTCGTCGGACTCGAAACGGGCGCCGACGACTATCTGCCGAAGCCGTTCCTGCCGAACGAGCTGGTCGCGCGGATTCGCGCGCTGATCAGGCGTCAGAAGATGGCGTCGGGCGATGCCAACGTGACGTCCGAACTTCTGCATTTCGGCGAATTCCGCTTCGACGTCCGAAAAAAGACGCTGGCGCGAGCCGGACAACCGGTTGAATTGAACTCGGCGCAAATGCGGCTCTTGCATGCGCTCGGCTCGTCGCCGAACCGCCCTGTAAGCCGTGAAAATCTGCTGGCTCGGGCGCGCGGGCGCGAGCACGAAGCGCTCGATCGAAGCATCGACGTCCAAGTATTGAGGCTCAGGCAAGTTATTGAAGACGACCCGTCGAAGCCGCGCTTCATCAAGACCGTCTGGGGCATGGGCTACATGCTGGTGGCGGACATCGAGCGATGAGGCGCTTGCTCGTCCCGCAGTCCCTGCTTGCGCGCAACATTGCATTGCTCGTTGCGCTGGTCCTGCTGACACAGGTTTGCTCGCTGACGGTCCTCATCTATTTCATCCAGCGCCCGCGCGTCGAGCGCGCGGCCATGGTGTTCGCGCAGTACGTGAAGACACTCGATCGCGCGCTCTCGCCATTGTCACCCGAGGAAGGACGTGCAGTGGTCTCCCGCCTCGATGCGAAGCCGCAGCCTCCACCGGATGCGGTGGAGGCGATGCCACCGAGTCTCATTCATTTCTTCCGTACCTATCAGCGCGACGTATTCGCGCAAACGCTCCAGCGGAACATTCCGGCAGACACGATCGTGCGCTGGCAGTCTGCCTCGACGCAACGGCCTTGGATTCGCATCCATATCGCGGGCTCGCCCTACTGGATCGCACCGGCGATCACCGCCGACGCACGGGAAGACCCGATCGCAACGGCTATCGCGCTCTCGATCGGCCTTGCACTGGTGGCTGCACTGACAGGCTACCTGATTCAGTTGCGCATCAACCGGCCGCTACGGCAGCTCGCCCGGGCTGCGCGCGAGGTCAGCGCGGGCACAACACCCCCTCCACTGCCCGTCGACGGCCCGACGGAGATCGCGCAGGTGAGCCGCGCATTCAACGAGATGACAGACGCATTGCGTCGGGCGGAGACCACGCGCTCACTGATGCTGGCCGGCGTTTCCCATGACATTCGCACGCCCCTCACGAAGCTGCGTCTTGCGCTCGCGCTGGCGATTCCCGCCGACGACGATCGCGCATTGGCTGCATCGGCCGAGGGTTATCTGGAGCAGATCGATGCCATTGTTCAGCAGTTCATGGACTACGCGGGCAGTGGCGACCGCGAAGCACCGCGAGTCGGCGAACTGAATGCACTGATTAGTCAAATCGCGGCGGATTTTGCGGGGCTTGGGCATGAATTTGAGTTGTCACTGGGCGATGTCCCGCCGTTTCCGTTTCGACCGACAAGCACGATGCGCCTGCTGATGAATCTCATGCAGAACGCGGTTGCTTATGGAAAAAGCGGCTTCGCTGTTCGTACCTGGTCCGAACGGGGGCACGCCTGCGTGGCCGTCTGCGACCGCGGCAAGGGCATCACAGCGGACGAGCTCGAACGTTTGAAGGCCCCCTTCACGCGTGGCGCGAACGCAACCCCGCAGGCGGCAGGCACCGGACTGGGGCTGGCCATCGTCGAGCGGATCGCGCGGTCGCATGGCGGCTCAATCGGCTTTCACGCACGTGAAGGGGGCGGCCTCGAGGTGCATGTGGCACTGCCCCTGCAACCTCCTGCCGCCTGATGGGCGCACTGCGTATTCGGCAAGGCGCACTGACGCCCGTGCCGACATCTCCCGTCATAAATCATTGATGGCCTTCGCGCAACTCACCCGCGATACTCGAGTGGGTGCCGCCAACACCTGGGCGCCTCATAGTCGCGGCTAGCCAGCCGATGGACGCCGTGGCGTAAGCGAACGTCAGCAAACGTCGGCAAACGACGCAGGCTTTGAACCGTGCAGCAATGCACATACTATGCTTAGGAGTACTGAATGAAAGATAGCGAGATGTTGAATATGCCCGATCGTCGAATTCGACGTGACTTGTCCGAATTGCTCACTGGCGTGGAGCGATTCAGCCGCGAGGTGTTCCCGTCGAACCGTGCGTTCTTCGAGCACCTTGCCCATGGCCAATCGCCGCATACGCTTTTCATTACCTGTGCGGATTCGCGTATTTCGCCGGAGACGATTACGCAAAGCCAACCGGGGGAGCTTTTTGTCTGCCGCAATATCGGCAATATCGTTCCGCCGTATGGCGAGATGCTCGGCGGCGTATCGGCGGTCATCGAATACGCGGTACTGATGCTCGGCGTGCAGCAAATCGTCGTTTGCGGCCATTCGGACTGCGGTGCGATGAAAAGTCTCGCCGTCGAAGCCTCTCCGTGCAGCCAGATGCAAACCGTCCACGCGTGGTTGCGCAATGCCGAGGCGGCCCGCAGCGTCGTGCGGGCGCGCCGTCTTACGGTGAAGCAAACGATGCGCGAAATGGCCGAGGAGAACGTTCGCCTTCAACTTGCCCACCTGCGTACGCACCCCGCGGTCGCCGCGCGTCTTGCCGAGCAACGCATCGCGCTGCAAGGGTGGCTCTATGAGATCGGCTGCGGAGAAGTAACGGTGCTCGATGCCGATGTGGGCCGCTTCTTGCCGCTCGCCGAAGCACGCGAGCGCCTGCAGCGACGGTGGAGGGCGGCAGCGTGATCGTTCCGGGCCGTGCGTGCGTCGCTCAGCTCGCCCGCTACGTCGGGCGGCCGCTCGCGCTCTTGTTCGTGTGGGATGTCACCGTCACGGTCGTCTATCTGTTGGCGTGGGAAAAGGTCACGTTTCCGGCGTTACCGCTTTCGCTCATCGGGTCGGCGATCGTTGTCTATCTGAGCATTCGCAACTCGGCGGCATACGCACGATGGTGGGAAGCGCGCACGCTCTTGGGCGCGACGGTCAACTACTCGCGCAGCTTCGCGCGCGAGCTTGGCCTTGTGCTGCCCGATCGGGCTCACGGGCTTCGGCGCCTGCTGGTCGTGCGTCAGATCGCCTATGTCCATGCGCTGCGGATGCATTTGCGTCGCGAGCCGCCGTGGGCGGAGCTCAAAGAACGGTTGCGCGAGGCAGAGGTCGAGCGTTTGCGCGGCGTTGCCAACGTGCCGCAGGCAATCCTCTCGGAAACTGCGCGAATCATCGCGCACGATGCGGCGGTGGACGCAATGCGGCTATCGATCGTCGAGCAGACGATGCGCGAACTCTCGAACGCTCAAGGCGGCATGGAACGCATCAGGAATACGCCGCTTCCACAGCAATATGCTACCTATCCCGCCTTGTTCACGCATGCGTTCTGCCTGCTGCTGCCACTCGGGCTGGTGGAGACGCTCGGCGTCTTTACGCCGATCGGCTCGACGGGGCTTGGGTTCCTGCTGTTCGTGCTACTGCGCATCGGCGACGACCTCGCCGAGCCGTTTTCGAACAAAGTGCACGACGTACCGATGACCACTGTCACGCGATCGATCGAAATCGACTTGCTCGACAGTCTCGGGGATTCGCATGGCTTGTCGCCCCTGCATCCCGAGCACGGTGTGCTGTGGTGATGGCAGCTGCGTCGACTCGAGCCGGCTTCTGACATCGCGCGACATATCTTTGCGGTCGCCTTTGCCGGCGCCGCTTACTAAAGTAACGCCATCGCGTGCTGCATCGCTGATCAACGGCGCATTGTCATTCTCGTTTTTTTGATTTGGACTGAACATGATCTCCACCTCGAGAATCTCACTTATCGCTACGTTGATTGTCGTTGGCGTGTCGTTGATCGAAGCGTGCTGGCTCAGCTGGAAAAACCGGCGAACCGATGCTTCGTTCCGATGGCATGAGGTCTGGTTGTCGCTTGCCGATCTGGCCGGCCGCAAGCTGCTCGCCTGGCTGCCGCTCTCACTTGCGACGCCGATCTTCGCATTCGCGTGGGAGCATCGGATCCAGACAGTCACGCTGGATAGCGCATTGATGGTGCTGCTGCTCTTCGTCGGCCAGGAGTTCTGCTACTACTGGTATCACCGCGCGTCGCACCGCATTCGCTTTTTCTGGGCGACGCATGCCGTGCATCACTCGCCCAATCAATTGACGTTGTCGTCAGCGTATCGCCTCGGCTGGACCGGCAAGATTACGGGCGCCGCGATGTTCTTCGCTCCGCTGGTATGGCTTGGTGTACGACCGTGCCCGAACCCCCTGCACCGGGTCCAGGCGAAGTGGTACTCGCCGTGCTCAGCTTGAATTTGCTGTATCAGTTCTGGCTTCACAATACATGGATGCCGAAGCTCGGCTGGCTCGAGTATGTGTTCAATACGCCGTCGGCTCATCGCGTTCATCACGCGTCGAACACAGCTTACCTCGACGCAAATTATGGCGGCGTATTGATCGTATTCGACCGGCTCTTCGGCACTTACATCGAGGAGCGGGAGGACGAGCCGTGCCGCTACGGGCTGACCACGCCGACGACCTCGCGCAACCCGCTCGTCGTGGAGTTCGAGCATTGGACGAGAATGGCGCAAGACGTCAGGTCGGCCCCCAACGGGTGGACAGCGCTCGCGTACGTGTTGCGGCCGCCGGGCTGGCGCCACAACGCAGAAGGCGAGACGACCGAAGCGCTGCGCGAGCGCGCAAGGATGGGATAGCTCGCGCGTGCGAGGTCGTTATTTCCGCTGATCCGCGTGTTGCCGTTCTAACACGCGGCATAAGCATCGCATGCCCGCATCGACGCCTGCTGCAAATTGGCCATCAGTTCCGGGTTCCCCTCGCAGACGATCACGCCAAGACACGTGAACGCAAACAAGGTCGTCAACACAAAGGAAATCTGCTCGAGCAGTCGGTAGCGGGTGGGCATTGTCACTTCCTCGGAACCGGTGGACACCGGCAAACTAGCTGGGGACCATAACGTCACTTTGCTATTGCGCGGGGCTCGCGGCTTGAGTTCGATCAAAGAAGATTCGATTGGTGTGACGGGATCCGCACGACAAGGCGGAGCCGCAGTGGCTGCACGCGTTTGCCGCCGGGTTGACTTGCATCAAAGGGGTGGCATGACGCGCGCGTAAGCTAAGTGCCTCGCGCTGCGATCGCACGCAACGCCAATCGATAGCAAGCCCATTCACCCGTGAGAGCCCCGTGCCAAAGAACGGAGCGTCCGTCGCGAACTTGAGCTGACTCGTTCGTGGCGCGCAGAAGGAGAGGATTCATGCTCAGCCTCCACGAAGTCGCCGCCTTGTTATTGGTCAAAGCTGGCCACGCGTTGAAACACCTTGATCGTGCCGAACTGGACGTCCTGCAAAAACATCGACTGATCACGCTCGAAAACCGCGAGAATACGGACATCCGCGCATCTGTGACGTATCGTGGCGACGCGATGCTCCGGGCGATCGCACGAAAGCGCTAGCCAATCGCGCGCTGCGGCGCGGTGCGCTGAAAGCGATCTGGCCGTCCCTCAAGCCTTGACTTCAGGAGCCAATCCGCCCGGCTTCTGGCGCTCTACCTGGCGAGCGTGGTATCGCGTTCCGATTGACTAGTTCGCCTCATTTCATCCGTGCTTCATTCGGCTGGGGCCGGTGCCGCTGTCGGGGCACGTCGAAGGCACCGCGGCGACGGCTCCAGTGTTCTGCTGGCGTTTGACCCTGAACCACGCCGCATAAAGTGCCGGCACGAAAAAGATCGTCAGCACGGTTGCAATCGTGAGGCCTCCCATGATGGCGATCGCCATCGGCCCCCAGAACACGCTTCGCGCCAGCGGGATCATCGCAAGCACCGTGGCTGCGGCAGTCAGCATCACCGGCCGCGTCCGATGGACCGCGGCTTCCAGCACGGCATTCCAGGGATCGAGGCCCTGCTCCGTCTCTTTGCGCACTTGATCGACGAGAATCACCGCGTTGCGCATGATCATGCCCGACAAAGCGGTGATGCCGAGGATCGCTACGAAGCCGAGGGGCGCCTGGAAGATCAGCAGCGCGGTCACGACCCCAATCAGTCCGAGCGGTGCGGTCAGGAGCACCATGAACATCGTGGAGAAGCTCTGCAACTGCAGCATAAGGATGGTCAGGATCGTGATCAGCATCACCGGAAACACCGCCGCCAGGGCCTTGTTCGCCTTGTCGCTTTCCTCGACGGCGCCGCCGACATCGATGCGATAGCCGGACGGCAGATTCGCCTCGATGTCCTTCAACCGCGGCACGATCGACTGCGTGGCTGAGACGCCCTGCTCGCCGTCCTTGACGTCGGCGCGCACCGTGATGGCCATGTCGCGGTTGCGCCGCCACAGCACCGGCTCTTCGAGCACGTCGCGCACACGCGCGACCTGCGACAGGGGCACAACCGTTCCGTCGCGTGTGTAGAGATTGATGTCCTTCAGCGTGTCGAGATTGAGGCGCTCGGAAGGCACGGCGCGCGTGACGATGTCGACCAGGTCTTCGTGCTCGCGCAGCTGCGACAGCGTCGCGCCATTCATGAAGATCTGAGTCACGAACGCTACATCCGCTGGCGCAAGGCCGAGCGCACGCGCCTTGTCCTGGTCGAGATCGACCCGCAGCGTGCGCGCCGGGTCGTTCCAGTCAAGCTGCACATCGCGTACCTTCGGGCTCGACGCCACCACCGCCTCGACCTCGCGTGCGATCTCGCGAACCTTCTGCGTGTCCGGGCCCACGACGCGGAACTGGACCGGGAAGCCAACCGGCGGACCGAGCTCGAGGCGCGTGACGCGGACCCACACCGCGGGGAATTGGTCGTTGGCGCTCGCCATCAGGCGCGAGCGCACGCGTTCGCGCGCGTCCAAGCCCTTCGTCATCACCACGAAGACGGCGTAGCCAGGGTTCGGCAGTTCCGGGTCGAGTGCGAGATAGAAGCGTGGCTGGCCGGCACCGGTGTACGCCGTGTAGAACTTGACGTCCTCGTCCTTCGCGAGCACCGCCTCCATCTTCTTGACTTGCTGGGTCGTTGCAGCGAATGAAGCGCCTTCCTTCAATCGCAGCTCGACAATCAATTCGGGCCGGTCGCTGTTGGGGAAGAACTGCTGCGGCACGAGCCGGCTGCCTACGACGGCCAAAGCGAATGCTGCGACTGTCGCGCCGATGACCCACCACCGCCGGGCGATGCAGAGGTCGATGAGCCCGCGCAGCTTGCTGTAGAACGGCGTGCGGTAGGGGTCACCGCCGTGGTCGTGCTTTTTGAAGTCGGGCAGCATCTTCACCGCGAGATACGGCGTGATGACCCCGGACACGAACCACGAGAACACCACGGCCGTGCCGACGATCCAGAAAATGCCGCCCGCGTACTCGCCCGTCGTCGACTTGGAAAAGCCGATCGGCATGAAAGCCGCGGTGGTGATGAGCGCGCCCGTGAGCCGAGGCATCGCGGTCGACGAGTAGGAGAAGGCGGCGGCCTTCACGCGGTCCCAGCCTTCCTCCATCTTCACCACCATCATCTCGACGGCGATGATCCCGTCGTCGACCAGCAGCCCGAGGGCGATGATCAGCGAGCCGAGCGACACGCGCTCCAGGTTCCAGCCCATGCAGAGCATCACCAGCGCGACGACGCCGAGCACGATAGGCACCGAGAGGCCGACAACTATGCCGGTGCGCCAGCCGAGACTGAGCAGGCTCACGACCAGCACGATCGCGAGCGCTTCCAGCAGTGAGCGCTCGAACTCCCAGACCGATTCGCCGACCACGGTCGGCTGGTCGGCCACGCGCTCGAGCTCTACGCCGTACGGCAGCTCCGACTGGACCTTGGCGACCGCGCCTTCGAGCTTCTTGCCGAGTTCGACGATGTTGCCGTCGTCGGTCATCACAATGCCGAGCATGAGCACCTGCTGTCCGTTGTGGCGGATCGTGTACTGCGGCGGATCCTCGTAGCCGCGCGTGACGGTGGTGAAGTCGCCGAGCTTGATGACGCGCCCGCCGGCGGCGATCGGAACGTTGCGGATGTCGTCCAGGTTGGTGAACTGACCGCTCACCCTCACCATCAGGCGGTCGGTGTTGGTATCGATCTGCCCGCTTGCCTCCACGGCGTTCTGGTTCCGCAAGCTTTCCGCAATCTGGAGGGGCGTGATACCGAGCGCGGCCAGGCGCTCGTTGGAGAACTCGACGTAGACCTTCTTGGCCTGTTTGCCGTAGACGTCGACCTTCTTGACCATCGGCACCCTGAGCAGGCGCCGCTTAATGTCCTCGGAGATGTCGGAAAGCTCCCATTGGCTGATGCCGTCGCCCTTGACCGCGTATAGCAGGCCGGTGACGTCGCTGAACTCGTCGTTGAAGATCGGGCCGATGACGCCGTCGGGCAGTTCGAGCTTGATGTCGCTGAACTTCTTGCGCGCCTGGTACCAAGCCTCGCGCTGGTCCGCGTGCGAGATACCGCCCTTGACCGAGATCAGCATGCCGGCGTAGCCCTGCCGGGCGTAGGTCTTGACCTTGTCGAAGTGGTCGAGCTGCTCGAACTTCTTCTCCATCCGGTTGAGCACCTCGTCTTGCATCTGTTGCGCGGTCGCGCCGGGCCAGATCACCATCGCTGTCATCGAAGGCACCGAAAAGTTCGGATCTTCGAGCTGGCCGAGTTTGGTGAAGCCCAGCACGCCCCCGATCATGATCGAGAGGATCAGGAACAACACAACGGCGCGGTGGTTCAGCGCCCATTCAGTGAGGTTGAACGACTTCATCGGAGGCCTTCTTCATTTCGATGTTGCTCGCGACGCCGGGAAGTGCGACCTTCAAGCCCGGCGCCATCTTTTGCACGCCCGCGATGACGACCAGCTCACCGGCCGGCGGCCCGGAGACGAGCACGTCGTCGTTGCGATAACCGCGCACCGTGACGGGCATGAGGTCGACCCTTCCGATCGCCTCGGTCCCTTCCCGACGAACCACCCAGACCGCGGGCTGGCCTTTGTTCTGGGTGATCGCAGCAGCCGGGATAGCGGCCACGTCGTCTTCCTCCGCCGGGCGCCTAACCACGAGCGTCGCGGTTGCGCCGAGCGGCAGCGATCGGGGCGTCGCGGGCTTGAGGCGCGCTCGGAAGGTTCGTGTTTGCGCCGCAGCCTGGGGCGACAGCTCCCGCAACACGACGTCGAACGTATCGGCGGATGCGCTGACAAGCCACGCCTTGTACCGTGACGTTTTGAATGACTGCACCTGATCTTCCGGCACGTTGACGACGATTTCGGGCTCGGCATCCTTCGCGATCGAGACAATCGGCTGCCCTTCGGCTACGACCTGGCCGGTCTCGAACTTCACGCTGGTGACGACCCCGTCCTGCGCCGCGCGTAGTGTCGTGTACTCGAGACGATTGCGGGCGAGCTCGAGATTGCGCGCGTCGGCTTCCGCGACGGATCGTGTCGTTTGCGCGTTGCTCTGCGCCTTCTCGTCGTCGGAGGGACTAACCGAGCCGTCGACCTTCAACGCTTCGAGCCGCCTTCGATCCGACTCGGCTTGCCGGGCCTGCGCTTGGGCGGCCGCGAGCTGCTCCTGCGCGACCTGCACCGCGAGCTTGTAATCCGTGTCGTCGAGGATGGCGAGGACGTCGCCTCGACGAACTTTCAGGCCCACGTCCACCTTGCGGCTCACCACCTTGCCGCCGACGCGGAAAGCCTGGTCGACTTCGTAGCGCGACTGCACCGCGCCGAAGTAGCGATCGGTTTGCTGGGTCTTGTCGTAGCGGATCTCCGCGGTGCGAACAGCCCGCAACGCTTCAGGTGGCGGCTTGTGCGAGCAGCCCGACAAAATCGCGGCGATCCATATGGCTGGAAGCGCCCGGGAGAGAGAGGTTTTCACGACAGTTCCTCGTATCGGCCGATGGTTCATGAATTCGGGGAATGCGCTGCGTCGGCGCCGGTCGGTGTCGCGGAAGGCTCGAACACCTCCCACCCGCCACCAAGGGCCTTGTACAGTTGAACGCTGTCGAGCAGCAGTTGGGTGTTGGCGTCGTTGGCACCGACTCGCACCTGCAAGCGCACGCGCTGCGCATCGAGCAGTGGCAACAGATCGATCTGACCGCGGTCGTAGAGGGATTGGGCGCGTCCGAGCGCGGCCTCGGCCGAGCTGGCGGCGCTCTGCATCAATTGCGCGCGTTGCCGCTCGTCGTCGAGTGCAACGAGCGAGTTCTCGACGTCCTCGAGCGCGCGCACGATCGCGTCCTCGTAGCGAAGCACCGCTTCCTTCTGCCCGCTCTCGGCGATGTCGTTGATGGCCCGCGTCCGTCCCGCGTTGAAGATCGGCATCGCGAGCAATGCGGCTACGTTTGTGAAGCGCGCGCGCCAAGCGCCATGCTGTTGACATCGAGCCCCTCACGGCCGAACACGGCCCCGAGGAAAAGGCGCGGGAACCATTCGGCCTTCGCCTGTCGCCGGCGCGCATTGGCGGCGTCGAGTTGCGCCTGCGCGGCGAGCAGATCCGGCCGGCGCTGCAAGAGCGCAGCCGGCTGTCCTGCGCGCGCGGTCGGAACAGTCACATCAGCGCGCGACGGCACGATAATCGACGCGTTGAACGCCTGGTCGCCGATGAGCACGGCGATGCGATGACGCGACACGGCGGCAAGCGTTTCGAGCGGCGGTATCGCGGCGCGTGCTGTCGACGCTTCCGTTTGCGCGCGCTCGACGTCGAACGGTGTGGCGAGACCTACACGTTGGCGAGTCGTCACGAGGCGCAGCGTCTCATCGCGCGCGGCCGAGATCGCGCGCACGGTGTCGAGCTGCCGCAGGGCGCCGACGAGCGTGAAGTAGTTCGTGGCAACGTCCGACACCACCAGGAGTCGCACGCCCCTGGCCACATCCTCTGCTGCGCGCGTGTCGGCGGCGGCCGCCGCGGCGCCCCCGCGCAGTCGACCGGCGATGTCGATCTCCCACGAGACCTCGACGCCGCCTTGCCAACCCTTCGTGTCCGCGGCCTCCGGAACGGTCTGCTTGGTGAGCGAATCGTAACCGGTCTTGTGATCGAAGGCTGCACCATGAATTCCGATGCTGGGAACGAGCCATGAGCGGCTGATCGTCTCGCCGGTTCGCGCCGCACGCACGCGCTCCAGTGCAACCTTGATGTCGCGATTCTCGCGAGCCGCCCGGCGAACGAGGTCGGCCAGCACCGGGTCACCGTAGCTGTCCCACCAAGCGGTCTCCGGCACTTCGGCGGATGCTGGCGCCGCAGCGAATCGGCCCGGCACGTCGACGGAAGCCTGCATGAAGGGCGTCGCGCAGCTCGCCAAAACGAGCGGCAGCGACACCGCAAGCGTTGCCGCGAGGCCGCGCCGTGACGGTTGGGCAAGGCGAGTTGCGGAGTAACTGCTCTCGCTCATGATCCAATCCTTGACGTTCAATGATTGTCGGCCTGACATGTGACGATCGCGGCGCCACGTTCACATGGGGCCGAATTGCTTCAGTCGATGCTTGTCATGGCGGACTGTCGGTTGATCTTGTGTTCAAACTAGCTTGCGGCGACGAGATCTGTTTGATGCATATCAAAAGTGCCGTCTTGTCAGGAGATCGGTGAACAACGACTGCGATGGGTTCGTCCTCTGCCCAGAAATTAGCGCCACTTTGAACACCGCTGCTGGCACTACCGAACTTCAACATCTGCTGATAGGGGGCCGCGAAGCCGACGGTCGGGTTGATCCGTGTCAAGCCACCATCCCCGGCTGTAAGTACCATGAATTGTCGGGGGTTGGAGCCTTCGCAAACTCGTCACAGGCCGATGGCCAAACACCCTGACCGTCCTGGGCCGCTCTCGCTGCAAACGTTAAATCCAGCAGCGCAACGGTTGCTCTTTTCACTCTATCTGCGAGTCTCCGCCATGGATACAGGAACGCAGCTTTCGCGCAGCCATGACATCGCCCTCAAAGTCGGGTTGCTCTTTCGGAAGCGTACACAGCTCGCTTGCGAGTCTTTTCAGGCGCGTATGCGCCAGGCGCTCAATGGCAGTTCAGCGGGGTGGCCTGCAACGCTCATGACGCCCATGGGCATGCAGACCAGTTGGCGCTACGCAGTCGATTTCCTGCAGCGGTCGATCCTGTTCTGGGACATGATGCGAGAACGCGGCAACAACTTCCTGCAAATGGAGCTCGAGGGCGGGCCCAGACCTGTACTGCACTTTCAGCATGACATGGTTCTCGACGGCCGCGGGTTCGAACGCCCGGTCAACTATGCGTTGCTGAAGATCATTCCGCCCGAGGGCGTGACTTTGGTTGCGAAAAAGCGCCCTTACGTGATCATC
>CAYPWK010000053.1:12657-19432 GCA_964414365.1 uncultured Burkholderia sp. | reverse complement strand
CCAATGACCCAAGCCATCGATGCGGCCGCGCCGCTGTGGTTTTACGACTTCGTTTCGCCGTTCTCGTACCTGCTGCTCGAGCAGCACGACAAATGGCCGAGCATGCCCTTCGGGCTCGTGCCCGTTTCCCTTGAGGCGCTGTACCGACACTGGGGCCAGCGCCCCGCGAGCGAAATTCCGCCCAAGCGCGTCTTCGTCTACCGGCATGCGCTTTTTCGCGCCGAGCAGCTCGGGATCCCGTTCAAGATGCCGCCCGTGCATCCGTTCGATTCGACGAAGCCGATGTTGCTGGCCGCCGCGCTCGAGGCCGACGTGCCGGCGGTCTGCTCGATTTTCCGCTTCATATGGCGCGATGGGCGCGACCCGTCGACGCCCGATGGCTTCGCCGATCTGTGCAGCCGGCTGGGGGTGCCGCACGGCGAGCGGCTGATCGAGCACGAGGACACCAAGGCGCGGCTACAACGCAACCTCGAAGCGGCAATCGCGCTCGACGTTTTCGGTGTGCCGATGTTCCGCTTGAACCGGCAGATCTTTTGGGGCGAAGACGCGTTGCCGATGGTGCTTTACTGCGCGCGTTCGCCGGGCTGGCTCGAATCGCCGGAGATCCGGCGCATCAGCACGCTGCCGAGCGGGCTCCAGCCGCAGTCGTAATCATTCGCCTTCAGCGCTGATTCGCACGTCGTCGCTCGGCGATCCGATATTCGGTCGGCGAGATGGAAAGGCGCTTACGGAAGATCTTTGCGAGACCGTCGCCGCTGCTGACGCCGCAGCGGCGTGCGATTTTGTCGACGGGAAGATCGGTCGCGACGAGCAACAGGCAGCTCGCATCGAGCCGTGCGCGCAGGAGATATTCCGAAGGCGTGAGCCCCATTTGCGACTTGAAGCGCCGCAGGAAGCTGCGCTCGCTCATCGCGGCGACTTGCGCCGCCTTCGCCACCGAGATCGGCCGGCCGTAGTTTTCGCGCATCCAGCGCGCGGCCGCGTTGATCTTCTCGCGTGCGCCGCCTTCGTCGAGCTCGCCGAGCACGGCGCCAAGACGCCGCCAGGCGCCGGGCATGGAGCGCTCGGAGATTTCGCGCGCCGCATTCGCGCCGCGGTCGCGCTTGACGATCGAGAGCGCGGCGGCGATCGGGCCGAGGGGATCGTCGAGCGCGACGGCCTGCTCGACGAGAGGTGCGGTGCGCGCGGCCACGCCGAGCGCGATCGGCACGCTCGATTGAGCGCCCGGCTCACCACCCTGCGTCGCCGCGTTCGCGGTCGCGAGGATGCCGAACCCTTCGCCGATCGGCTTCACGACGCGCGTATGCTGCAGTGCCGCGCGCAGATGCTGCATGAACGACTCGTCTTCCTTTGCGCGTGCCGCGCCGGGGCCGCCGGCAATGAAAAGGACGTCGAATCCGCTCGTCGCATACGCCTCGAGACGCTCGGACCACACACGCATCGCTCCGCTGCTTGGGACGCTGCCGCCCTGGTCCGACACGACGATGATCTCGTACGGCTCGTGCGGCTCGGCGGACTCGAAGTGTTCAGGCGATTCCTGTGGCGGGGAGCCCTCCGCGGACGTGAAGGGGGATTCAGCCGTCGGCGGGGCGGGCTCCTTGAGAGCGGTCTCGCGCTCGAGCTCGATCTCGTCGGCGAGCCGGAAGACTTCCGCGACGGAACTCACTTCAACGAGGGAGAACGCGTCAAAGATCAGGATAGCGATCCGTTTGGCCATTTGAGCAAAGTCGCGCGAAGGGTGGCGTTCGACAAACGGGCGCCGCTTCGTGGCATTCGCCTCGCAGCGTGGTTCGTGGTGCATCGGCGCGTGAGCGCCTGCGCGGGCGAGCGACGCCATTCGCTCGAGCAAGAAGAAGCGAAGGCACGAGCCGGCCGTCGCATCATATGCGTCAGGCTGGCACAGGCTGCGGCTAGCGTCGGAAAAGCGCGAGATGTTGGCAGATCGCTTCGATACTTGACGCACTGCAGCGATTGCGGCGGCGCCCGCTTGTCAGAGGGATGACCACCAGTATTTCCTCAGCACAAACCGATAATTGACGCACTGCAGCGAACTCCGCCCGCCGCTTTTCCGACGGACGGCCATGATTATTATCGTCAGCACAAACCTGCCGCTCGCCGCTTCAATGGGCGACGTACCCCGCAGGCGTCGTGACATGCGACTTCATCGCCGACGCGTTCGTCGATACAACGTAGATCGGCGACTCGGAAAGCGTCAGCGCGATGCGCCCATTGCTGTACGGCATCGTCGCCGCATTGCCCATTGCGTCCAGCACCGTGACGTTGCCCGATGTGCCGTCGTTATCGACCTTGAGCGAGTAGGGCACGCTGTATGACTGGCTGAAGCCGGACGACGAGTTCCAGACGGCGTTGTCATGAGTCCAGAGTGCCGTCACGATTTTGCCGCCGCTCAGGCGCTCAAACGCATAGCCGTAGACGCCTTTCGGCACGTCGTTGAGGTAGCCGAGCGTGGTCGTGCCGTCGACGATGCGCGTCATTGCAGCGATGGCCATCGCGGCCGGCTTCGGGCTGATGTGGCTTGCGCCATAGCCGCCCTTGGCTTCGGCGAGGTTGAAGAAAAGTCCATAGCCGGGCGGCGGATCGGGCGTATCGGACGAATAGAAGACGAACGTCGTGTCCGCCCCCTCTCCGAGCATGATGAGCTGTGTGCGCGCGACAACGGCGCCGTGCGCGAAGAGGATATTGGCGCTCGGATAGTCGGAACCGTACGAGGTGCCGATGTCGTAGCTGATACCCGTTTCCGTAGCGAAGAGTTTTGCCCCGGGCTTGAGGTATTGCGCCATCGCGCGGCGCAGCTCGCGCATCGCAGCGGGGAGCGCATCGGCCGCCTTCGCCGGATCGGGGTCGGTCGCAAGCCGCTCGGGCGGATGCGAGGGCGAGCAGCCGATGTCGTAGTATCCGTGGACGGCCACGCCGTCGAGGTACCGTGTCAGGCCGAGCGGGGCGAGCCGCTTCAGCCAGCGCGTGTTCTCGCGCACGGAAGCGTTCGTCGGGCCCATCACGACGGCACGTGGATCGGTCGCGTGTATTGCTTCGTAGGTTGCACGATAGAGCGCCACGAAGTGGGCGTCGGTATCGCGCCATGGCAGGCCGCTGTCAGGGTCCGGCTCCCACGTGACCTGATAGTAGTTGTTCGCCTGATGCGGGAAGTACTCCTCGCGAATGAGCGATGAATCGGTGCCGACGCGCCGCATATAGTTGCCGTATGCGCTTTCCGAAGCGGGTAGATAGCTGTGCGACGCCTTGCCCGTTGCGCTTGCCCAGCCCGGTATGCCGTCGAGCTGGATGAGCCGCATGATGTCGCCCTTTCTGAAGTACGGCGCAAGCGTGTCGACGCCCGGCTTGAAGGTATCGGCTCGCTCAGGCTCCTTCATGTACCAGTTGCGATTGTCGTTGGCCCACGAGAGTCCGAGATCGGTATAGAGCGGACGATAGCCGTCGCCGTCGCAGCAGGCTTGGCCGGGCGCCAGGTAGTTGGTGCCCTGCCCGCCAAAGCGGTGCTGATCCTCGCGGGCGAATGCCACCTGGGGAAGGACCGACGAAAGCTCGGGCAGCACGCCGAACGTTGCGATGCCGGCCGGACGCGTGCCGCGCTGGGGCAGCGCGTCGCCCGTGCGCTCCAGCTTGGCCGCAAGCGCGAAGTAGCCCGCACGCGTCGAGCGGCATTGCAACATCGTCGTTCGTGCGCCGCCCGTCACTTTGAGTCGCCCGCTTGCGCGCACGACGTTGCGGTCGTCGCGCAGTTGCCAGGCGATGGTGTCGTCGGCGCTCGTACGTGTGGTGAATGCGATCGTGAACGGCTCATCGAGCTTGAACGTCCGTGTGCCGTCGCTGCCGGGCGTATCGGCTTCGATTGTGTCGCCCTTTGCCGTCGGGGCGGGTGTCGCCGTGCCGGATGCGGCCCGCGGCTCGCAATCGACCGAGCCCGTTGCAATCTGCATCGGCCGTGCAGAAGGCGCGGCGGACGAAACGGGTTTCGCCACCTGCGCGGAGGAGGAACTGGCCCGGCCGTTCGCGTCGTTGTCCGTTTGACCGCGGCTGCAAGCTGCGGCCATGAGCCAAACGAGGCAGAGCAACAGCTGCCGGGTGCGGCGCGCGAGTGTGGAGTGTGAGGTTTGCCGGCCCGCATATACAAAAGCGCGGGCGGGGGTGAGGCCGGAAGCTTTGAGCGCAGCAAGCATGAGCAGGAACGCCGTGGATTAGCCGACTGTCGACTAGATCATAGCGTTGCCGTTACGACTGTGGGTTCCCGAACATTGGCCGGCGGCGAGCCGGCCATGTCCGTTACTGCGTTACGTAGCCCGCGGGCGCGGTGACGTGCGACTTCATCGCGGACGCGTTCGTCGACACGACGTAGATCGGCGACTCGGTGAGCTTGAGCGTGATGTGCCCATTGCTGTACGGCATCGTCGCCGCATTGCCCATTGCATCGAGTACCGTAACGTTGCCCGAGGTGCCGTCGTTATCGACCTTGAGCGAGTAAGGCACGTTGTACGTCTCGCTGAACCCGGCCGACGTGTTCCAGGCCGCATTGTTGTGCGTCCAGAGTGCCGTGACGACCTTGCCGCCGTTCAGGCGCTGGAACGCATAACCGTAGACGCCCGTGGGCACGTCGTTGAGGTAGCCCATGGTGGTCGTGCCGTCGATGATGCGCGTCATTGCCGCGACTTCCATCGCCGCCGGCTTCGGGCTGATGTTGCTCGAGCCGAAGCTGCCCTGCGGGTTCGACAGGTCGAAGAAGATACCGTAGCCGGGCGTGTCGGCGGACGAATCGGACGAATAGAAGACATAGCTCATGTCCGCCCCCTCTCCGAGCAGGATCAGCTGCGCGCGCGCGACGACGGCGCCATGCGCGAAGAGCACGTTCTGCGACGGATAGTCCGGTCCATACGTTGCACCCGTGTCGTAGCTGATGCCGGTCTCGGTCGAGAAGAGCTTCGCGCCGGGCTTCAGGTACTTCGCCATCGCGCTGCGCAGCTCGCGCATCGAAGCGGGCATGGCATTCGCCGCGTCGGCCGGATTGGCATCCGTCGCGTGACGCTCAGGGGGATGCGACGGCGAGGTGCCCGCGTCGTAGTACCCGTGAATCGAAAGGCCGTCGAGATACTGCGCGATGCCGAGCGGCGCGAGCCGAGTGAGCCATTCCGCGTTGGTGCGCAACTCCGCATCGGTGACGCCCATCACGACGGCGTTCGGGTCCGTCGAATGCAGCCCCGTGTAGGCGGCGCGATACATCGCGACGAGGTTTGCGTCCGAGTCTTTCCACTGCGTCGATCCACCACCGTCCGGCTCCCACGTGATCTGATAGTAGTTGCTCGACTGGCTCGGGAAGAACGCCGCGCGAATTGCAGCGGAATCGGCCCCGACGCGGCTGGCGTAGTCCTGGAACGCCGTTTCGTTGACAGGGGCGTAGCCCTCGGTCTGCGCGCCCGTCGGACTTGCCCAGGCGGGAATGCCGTCGAGCTGGATCAGACGCATGATGTCGCCTTTCTTGAAGAAAGGTGCGAGCGTGTTCGTGCCGGGCACGAACGTATTCGGGCCGTTCGGCTCCTCCGAGTACCAGTTGCGGTTGTCATTGACCCACGAAAGGCCAAGATCGTTGTAGAGCGGACGATAGCCGTCGCCGCTACAGCACGTTTGGCCTGCCACCAGATAGTTGGCGCCCTGGCCGCCGAAGCGATGCTGATCCTCATGGGCGAACGTGACGGGGGGCAGGATAGACGACACATCGGGCAGCACGCCGAACGTCGCGATGCCCTTGGGACGCGTGCCTTGCGACGGCAACTGGCCGCCTTCCTTCGCGAGCGTCGCCGATATGGCGAAGTAGCCCGCAAGCGTCGACGAGCAGCTGAGCGTCACGGTTTGCGCCCCGCTCTTCACGGGAATGCTGCCGCTTGCGCGAACGACGTTCCAGTCGTCGGTCACTTGCCACGTCACCGTATCGTCGCTCGCCGCGCGAGTCGTCAATGCAATGTTGAAAGGCTTGCCACGCGCAAACATGCGAGAGCCGTCGCTGCCCGGGGTGTCGGCTTCGACGAGACCGTTGCCCGACCCCGCCGCGGCAGGAGTCGACGGCGCGCCGCAAGTGAGCGCTTCGCCGCCGGCGTCGACGACTGGCGTGGTCGAGTTTGCGGCGTTGGTTTGCCCTGACGGAGTAGTCGCTGCGGCGGCCACGGTGCTGCTGTCGCCCGAACCCCCTCCGCCGCAGGCGGCTAAGGAGAGGACAAAAGCGGTAACCGCGGTGCCGGCTGCGATGCGCGTCAGGTTTGTGCGCAGCGGTTCGTATTGGAGGGAAGGGTTGGAAGTGCTCTTTGAAACGCTCTGAGTAATGGGATGCGAAAAGTCGTTCATTGTGTCGTGTTGTTGGAAGCACCCCCGCGTCGCATCCGTCGCAAGCCAAGGCTAAGCGAAAGACAAACGTGGGGCGTCGTGCATCGCCGCCACGACGATGCACGCTGCCGCCTGCCGGCGGCTGTCAACGGGAATTGGCGCGTGGGCCCGTTTCCACCAAAAAGGAAGGCTCTCCCGATGGACGGGTTAGCCCTGCGGAAACGAAGCCGCCGGTGCGACGACCGGAAATCGCGCGCCACGGAGTATGCGAGCGAGGAAGGTCGGAATGATGGTCAGAAGCTCTGGGTCTGACGAAATTCCGATGAAGGGGAACGACTCGCAGGCCAAAGACTAGCGGCTTTCGGCAATTTTCGGCAGTGAAACATCTAGCCGATTTGCGCAGGTGCGCATGGCGGAAATTTGCGGG
>CAYPWK010000053.1:4219-12557 GCA_964414365.1 uncultured Burkholderia sp. | reverse complement strand
CGCACTGTGTGCAAATGTGGCCTGCGCAACACACCACTTTTCCGCCAACGTCTATCTTCGGTGGCGTGCGGTCGTTCGGGGGGAACCCTAATGTCCTACCTGAAACGCCCCAGGATGCGGCACTGCAATAGCCGGCGCCTTCTTGTTCCGGGCCCAGGTTTTGCCTCATTCCCTCATATCGGCTCGCACGAAGCCGAATCTCTTTCGCAAGCCGTCGATAACGGGTGGCTAGGCGTTTTCTGCCAGGGGAAGACCAACAGTGCCGGCATGGATTTTGCCGCCGGCCGCTGACGCTTTTTTACTAAAAGGTGTGTGAAAGGTTCGGTAATTTTATTGGTTTTGTCCGATTGGTCCAGGCAATGGTGCCGGGTGGCTTAAATGGACGTCGTATTCAGCCGACATTCGCCGGAAGAATTCCGCCAACATGTCGCTGAATTGCGTCATGGCGCCCTAGATGCGCAATTGATCTGTTTATGATGCACTGCACATTGACCAGGGGGGTGGCCGATATGCAGGCAACGACTTTTGAGGGAAATGCCATGCCTTACGCGAGTAACGCGAGTATCGAACCTGCCGTGATGGGTTGGTTGCGTGTTTCGGAAAAGAGCACCCGGTGCGCAACGCGCCGCATCGCGATCGTCCTGTTTGACGGGTTTTCGCTGCTCGGTGCAGGACTCGTCGCTGAAGTCTTTCATGTAGCCAACGAGCTTGTTGCGACGCGCTCGAGCGACGAATGGGTCTACGACGTTTCCTTTCTATCAGCGGGCGGGGGGAACGTAACCTGCTCATCTTCAGTGCGGGTATGGACGGACGGGCTCGATGCCCGCCATTTCAACGGCTTCGACGCGCTCTTTGTCGCGGGCGGTAAAGGCGCCAAAGCGGCGGCGAGCGACGAGCGGCTGATTGGCTGGCTGCGCCGTGTCCATGTGAAAACCGCGAACGTCCGTTCGATCGACGAGGGCCGTGCGCTGCTGGAAGCGGCCGGCATCGCCAACCGCGACAGCGAGCATCAGTTCAATAGCTATTTGCGGCAGAACGGGCGCGAGGCGCCTCCGGTGGATACCAGCGACCGGCTCGCGCCGATGAAGGGAGCGCTTACGATGGTGAAGCGCGATCTTGGCCTCGACATTGCGCGCAGCGTTGCAGAGCGGCTGATGCCCGGCTCGAGCGCGCGCTTCGTGCCGCTTCTCGGCGACGCGGGCGCCGCGAGCGCCGGCGACAAGATTCGCGCCGCGGCACGTTGGCTGCAAGACAACTGTGAACGGCCGATTTCTATCGCGGACGCGGCTCAGGTCGCCGCGATGAGCGAGCGCAACTTCCTGCGTCGCTTCAAGCTCGAGCTCGGCATGACGCCCTCGGACTACCTGTTGCAGGCACGCCTCGCGATCACCTGCAGCTTGCTCATCGACTCTGAATTGCCGGTGGACAAGATCGCGCGACGTAGCGGCATGGGCAACGGTGATCGCCTGGCGAAGATTTTCCGCAAGCGAATGATGATTTCGCCGACCGAGTTCCGAATGCAAAGTCGCCGCGAAGCGGGCGGCTAAAAGGAGTAATGGCATGAGGCCTCACCAGGAACAACGATACAACGGCACCGCCGCGGCGTCGGCCGACCGCTCCGATGCGGCGTTTGCCGCTCGCGCGGACGCGGCGATGACGCCATGCAACCGGCTCGTTCCAGTCGTGCTGGCCGGCGGCTCGGGAACCCGTTTATGGCCGATGTCGCGCGAGCACTATCCGAAGCAGCTCATCGACGTCGTCGGCTCGGACACGCTGCTGCAGGCGACCGTGCGCCGCCTCGACGGCTTTCCCGATTGCTGGCAGATGGACGAGTCGCCCATCGTCGTCTGCGGCGGCGAACATTGCTTCATCATCGAGGAGCAGTTGCGTCAGAGCGGCGTCGTGCCGCGACTCATCGTCGAGCCGGCGCGCCGCGATACGGCGCCCGCGTTGACGCTTGCGGCGGCGCTCGCCTGCGCTGAGGGCGAGGACGCCATTCTCGTCGTCATGCCGGCCGATCATTCGATTACGAATATTCCCGCTTTGCAAGGCGCGATCGAACTCGCGGCGCGCTACGCGCAACGCGGTGCGATCGCGACGCTCGGCGTACCGCCGACGCGGGCCGATACCGGCTTCGGCTATATCCGCGTCGGCGAAGCACTCGGCGACGGCGCGCACGAGATCGGGCGCTTTGTCGAGAAACCGGCGGCCGAGCTCGCGGCGCAGTATCTGGCTGCGGGCAACTACTGGTGGAACAGCGGCATCTTCATCATGCGTGCGTCGGTCTGGCTCAGTGCGTTGCGCACCTTCAGGCCCGAGATGCACGACGCCTGTCTTGCCGCGGTCGCCGGCGGCACGACGCGCGGCGAGCGTTTCGATCCGGCGCCCGAGGCGTTCGAACGCGCGCCGGCCGATTCGATCGACTACTCGGTCATGGAGCGGCTCGGCTCGGCCGATTCGACATTGCAGGGCGTCGTCATTCCGCTCGACGCCGGCTGGTCCGATCTCGGCTCATGGGATGCGGTCTGGGACGCGCTCGAGAAGGACGAGTACGGCAACGTCGCGCGTGGGCGCGTCGTATTCGAAGGCGCGACGTCGACGTACGCGCATTCGGCTGGACGGCTCGTCGCCTGCGTGGGTACGACCAATGTGGTCGTCGTCGAGACGCCCGATGCCGTGCTCGTCGCCGATCGCTCTCATGTTCAACGTGTGAAGGGACTCGTTGCGCGGATCAAGGCTGACCGCGCGCCCGAGGCGGACGCTCATCGCAAGGTGCGCCGACCATGGGGCTTTTACGACTCGATCGATCATGGCGATCGATTCCAGGTGAAGCGCATCGTGGTTTCGCCGGGGGCTCGCCTGTCGCTGCAGATGCATCACCATCGCGCCGAGCATTGGGTCGTCGTGCGCGGGACCGCGCTCGTGACGCGCGGCGACGAGCAGTTCCTGCTGAGCGAGAACGAATCGACCTATATCCCGCTTGGCGTTCGCCATCGACTCGAGAACCCCGGGAAGGTGCCGCTCGAAATCATCGAGGTCCAATCGGGCGCTTATCTCGGCGAAGACGACATTGTTCGCTTCGACGACCAATACGGGCGATGTGCGGCGCAAGCCGTCGACGAAGGCAAGAACGGCAATCAAGACGGCAACGGTTCGAAGGCGCACTGACATTTGCCATCGGACCCCCGGAGTATCGATATGCGTGACCTACAAGGCTTGTTCGCGCGGCTCATCGATGTCGCGCTCATCATCGGGACGGCGGTGCTGGCTTCGGAAATGCGCTTTTCGGACTGGGCTCATCGTGGCTTCACCGATGCGTTCGCGCTTTTCACGGCGGCGTTCGCGCTCGTGCTGTTTCCGGTGTTTGGTGTCTACGAATCGTGGCGCGGCCGCTCCAAGCTCGTGCTGGCGGGACAAGTGGCGCTCGCGTGGCTCGTCGTGCAGGCTTGCGCGCTGATGGTGATGTTCTCGCTGCGCCAGATCGATTTCGTATCGCGCCTTTGGTTCGCTTACTGGATTGCGCTCGCCGGCGGGCTGTTGATCGCCTATCGGCTCGCGACGCATGCAGTGCTTGGGCGCCTGCGCCATGCGGGCATGAACCTGCATCAGGTCGCGCTGGTCGGAGCGGGGCACCATTGCAACGCGATCCTGCGCCGCATTCAGGCCTCTCCGGCGACAGGCTTCCGAGCGTCCGCTATCTACGTGCCGAAGACGAGCGGCGAGTCGCTGCGCGAGAGCGAGCGCGAGGCGCAAAGGCTCGAAACGGCGCCGGACGACATTTCCTCGCTCGGAACACCGCTCGCTTTGCGCGCAATGCATGCCTACGCCCGGCTCGACGCCTCCGCTCGAGCACAGCGGAGCGCGGCCACGGCCGCGGCCGTCGACGCCGCGGGCGGCACCGAAGCGCGGATGCAGCGGTTTGACGATATCGAGTCGTTCGCGCAGTACGTGCGCACGAGCGATGTCCACGAGTTGTGGCTTGCGTTGCCGCTGTCGGAAGAGCGAACCATCCTCTCTGTCATCAGCGAGTTTCGCAACGACCTCGTGAACATCCGCTTCATGCCTGACGTCCGCTCGCTAGCGCTCTTCGATACGAGCGGCGTCATCGATCTGCTTGGCGTGCCTGCGATCAATCTCATCGCTTCCCCGCTTTCGCCGAACGCGATGATGAAGAAGGAGCTTTTCGACCGCGTTTTCGCAGCCTGCGCGCTGATCGGCCTCGCGCCGCTGATGATCGCGATCGCGATTGCCGTCAAGCTTTCGTCGCCGGGGCCTGTCTTTTTCAAGCAAAAGCGCAAGGGCGCCGATGGCCGCGTGTTCACGATCTACAAGTTCCGCTCGATGCGGTTGCATACCGAGCAGCCTGGCGTCGTCAAGCAGGCCGTGCGGCATGACCCGCGGGTGACGAAGATCGGGGCTTTCTTGCGCCGCACGAGCCTCGACGAGCTCCCGCAATTCATCAACGTGCTGAAGGGCGACATGTCGGTGGTGGGCCCGCGCCCGCACGCGCTCGAGCATGACGATCTGTATCAGAAGGTCGTCGCCGGCTACATCCACCGCTATCGCATCAAGCCAGGCATTACGGGCTGGGCGCAGATCAATGGTTATAGAGGCGAAACGGACCGCATCGAGAAGATGGAAAGGCGCGTTGCGCACGACCTGTACTACCTCGGGAATTGGTCGTTTGGCCTCGATATGCGGATCATCGCCGCGACCGTCGTCAAGGGGCTGATCCATAGCAACGCTTATTGAGATGAAAACGGAACTCACGTTCACCGCGGGTCGCTTGCTCTGAAGGGGGTGCTCAGTACGCTCGGGCCGGCCTATCGCGTACTGAGATCGTCGACCAAATGGCGCCGCTTTCCCGGTACGCGCGCGCTGTAGTCAATAACCGGCAAGGAGGTAGAAAATCATGTGCTATTGGGAGCTGCGCAGCCGCGCACTGATGACATTCGTTTTCATCGCGCTGGCGGGCCTGGTCTCGGCTTGCTCGATCGTGCCCGGCCAGCGCATGGAGATGCCGCCGTCCGTCACCGAGACGGGTGGCCAGTACAGCAAGGAACCGGAACAGAAGGTCAATATTCCGATCACCGACATCAACCTGGCACTGATTCGCCAGATGAACGGGCAAGCGCGCGGGCAGCAGCTTTCGCCGCAATTGACCAGCCTGTTCGGCAAGCCGAGCGCTTATACGGTCGGGCCTGGCGATGTGCTGCAGATCACTGTCTGGGACCATCCCGAGCTTGCAGCGGCGCTCGGACAGGCGGCGCCGAACGCGCGCGAGTCAGACGCTGGCCCGGGCTTTCTCGTCGACGAGCAGGGCAACGTCCAGTTCCCCTATGCGGGATCGGTCCACGTTGCCGGAGACAACGTCGAGCAAGTCCAGCGCAAGATCGTCTCGAGAATCAGCAAGGTCTATAAGAACCCCGAGGTGACGGTGCGTGTCGCATCGTTCCGGGCATCGCAGATTTATATCGACGGCGAGGTCGGCAAGCCGGGTGCTCAGCAGATCAACGACATCCCGATGACGCTGACGCAGGCAATTGGCCGCGCGGGTGGCTTCACGGGCAACGCGGACCAAAGCCAAGTGATGCTCGTGCGCAATGGGACGTCGTATCCGATCAACTTCAACGCGCTCGTGAAGTCGGGACACAACCCCAACGAGATCGTGCTCAAGCCGGGCGACATGGTGCGAGTCGGCTCGCGCGACGAAAACGGCGTCTACATGATGGGCGAGCTCAACAAGCCTGCGACCGTCATGCCGCTGCGCAACGGCAGGCTGACGCTGGCGCAGGCCATCTCCGAAGCGGGCAGCTTCAACGACAACACGGCCAAGACGAAGTCGCTCTTCGTCATTCGCGACGGCGACGGCGCCCAGCCGCAGGTCTTTCACCTGGATGCCACATCGCCTGTCTCGATGGTGCTCGCCAATCAGTTCGAGCTGCAGCCGAGGGATGTCGTCTATGTCGATAACGGCGGCCTCGTCAAGTTCAACCGTGTGCTGAACCTGCTGCTGCCGGCGGTCAACGCGGCGCTGACGGGAGCCCTTGTGTCCAAGTACTGACATCGATTGCAAATCTACCGTCCCGTCATGCGCGGCGAGGCATGACGGGGCATCTCGCAAGAGAGCAACTGACATGGCTATGAATTTCGACAACCGCTATACCGACGTTTCGGCCGCCGACGAATTGCGTCTGACCGATTATCTTCAGGCGATATTCAGCAATTGGCGTCTCATCGCGACTGTCACGGCCGCTGTGACGCTGCTAAGCCTCGCTTACGCATTCCTGGCCAAGCCCGTCTACAAGGCTGACGCGGTGATCCAGGTCGAGGACGTGCAAAACGGCGACAACGGAGGGGGCGGCGGCAATCAACAGCAGCAGATTGAGCCGCTCTCGCGAATGTTCACGAGAAAGGCAACGACGGCCGCTGAAATCGAGCTGCTGAAGTCGCGCCTCGTGACTGAAGCGACGGTGCGCGACCTACATCTCGACATTGCCGCCGAACCGCGCGAACTGCCTGTCATCGGACCGCTGCTCGCGGGGCTGACGACGGGCAAGTGGGGCTTCAAAGTACAGCCGTTCATGGATTTGGGCGGCTTCGCATGGGGTAACGAGAAGATATCGGTGGCGCGCTTCGACACGCCGAAGACGGCCTATGGCAAGACGTTCACGCTGACGTCGGGGCCCAACGGCACGTTCACGCTCAACGATCCCGACGGCATCGCGATTGCGAGCGGCCGCGTCGGCGAGGACGTGAGCGGCGTATCGGCCGCGGGTCCTGTGGTCGTTCACGTCAATCAGCTCACGGGCCGCCCGGGCACGCAGTTCGAGCTTGCTCGCTCGTCGACGCTCGACACGGTGGAGCGGCTTCAAAAGGCGCTGCGCGTGAGCGAAACGGCGCTGCAATCGGGCATCATCAGCGTCACGCTGCAAGGGCAGAACGCGCAACTGACGGCCGACGTGGTAAACGGCATCGCACGTCAGTTCATCAAGCAGGACGCCGACCGCCGCATGGCGGAAGCCGAGCGCACGCTCTCTTTCCTCGACCAGCAGTTGCCGCAGTTGCGCCATGAGCTCGACTCGGCGGAGCAGCGCTACAACAACTTCCGCAACCAGCACGGCACCGTCGACCTCAGCGAGGAAAGCCGCCTGTTGCTGCAACAGATGGTCGACAACAAGACGAAGCTCGCCGACTTGCAACGACAGCGTGCCGATCTGTCGCAGCGATTCACGGCGAATCACCCGGCGGTGCAGGCGCTCGATGCCCAGATCGCGCAATTGCAAGGCTCGCAGGGACAGATGTCGAAGAGCGTCGAGGCGTTGCCAGACACTGAGCAGACCGCCTTGCGCCTGCTGCGCGACGTGCGCGTCGACACGGAGCTCTACACGAATCTGCTGAACAGCGCGCAGCAGCTGCGCGTCGTGAAGGCGGGGCAGATCGGCAACGTGCGCGTCGTCGATTTCGCGGAGACGCCTGACCAACCTGTCTGGCCGAAGCGTTTCATCGTGATTCTCATCGGCTTCGGCGGCGGCCTCTTCGTCGGCATCATTTGTGCATTCGTGAAGAAGGCGCTCTACGGTGGCGTCGAGCGTGCCGACGAGATCGAGAGCGCGATCGGCGTACCCGTGTTCGCGGTGGTGCCGCGCAGCGGCCTGCAGCTTCGCTTGCAGCAAAACGTGATGATGCGCCGGCAGGGCTTGCACGTGCTCGCCGCGCAATCGCCGCAGGACATCGCGGTGGAAGGCGTGCGAAGCCTGCGTACGACGCTGCAGCTCTCGCTCGATCAGGCGCCCAACAACATCGTGATGCTGACGGGCTCGCGCCCCGATGCGGGTAAGTCGTTCCTCTCCGTCAATCTGGCTGCGCTCGTTGCCTCGGCGGGCAAGCGCGTGCTCGTGGTCGACGGCGACATGCGGCGCGGCGAGGTGCATTCGCACTTCGGCGTGCGGCACCAGCCGGGACTTTCCGACGTGCTGCGCGGCGCCGATCCGACGAGCGTAATCCAGCGCGAAGTGCTGCCCGGCCTCGACGTGCTGACGAAGGGTACGCTGCCCACGCATCCGTCCGAGCTGCTGATGAGCGAGCGTTTCCGCGACCTGCTCGAAGCACTCTCGCGGCGCTACGACCTCGTCATTATCGATACGCCGCCGGTGCTCGCCGTGACCGATTCCACCGTCATCGGCAAGTACGCGGGGACGACGCTGCTCGTCGTGCGCTACGGCCGCCATCCGATCGCCGAGATCAGCGAGACGGCGAAGCGCCTGGAGACGGGCGGCGTGAATTTGAAGGGTGTGCTGCTGACCGACGTTCCGCCCGCCGTGCCGATGCTCGGCGG
>CAYPWK010000053.1:0-4119 GCA_964414365.1 uncultured Burkholderia sp. | reverse complement strand
CGGCCTCAACAGTAAGGGGGTTGAAGATGAAGCAGAAGGTCGCGTTGATAACGGGTATAACGGGACAGGACGGCTCCTATCTCGCCGAGCTGCTGCTCGGCAAGGGCTATACCGTTCACGGCCTGAAGCGCCGCACGTCGCTCTTCAATACGGACCGCATCGATCATCTGTATCGCGATCCGCATGACGAGGAAGGTGCGCGGTTCTTTCTCCATCACGGTGATCTGACGGATTCGGCGAGCCTCTTGCGCGTGATCCAGCACGCCGAGCCAGACGAGATTTACAACCTCGCCGCGCAAAGCCACGTCGCCGTTTCATTCGACGAGCCCGAGTACACGGCGAACGCCGACGGCCTCGGCGCGCTGCGCATTCTCGAAGCGATCCGAATTCTAGGCCTCGAGAAGAAGACGCGCTTTTACCAGGCCTCGACCTCGGAGCTCTATGGTCTCGTGCGCGAGGTGCCGCAACGCGAGACAACGCCGTTCTATCCGCGTAGCCCCTATGCCGTGGCGAAGCTCTTCGCGTACTGGACGACGGTCAACTATCGCGAGGCCTACGGCATCTATGCCTGCAACGGCATTCTCTTTAACCACGAATCGCCCGTGCGCGGCGAGACGTTCGTCACGCGCAAGATCACGCGCGCGCTCGCCCGCATTGCCGTCGGCCTGCAAAAGGAGCTTTATCTCGGCAATCTCTCGGCGCTGCGCGACTGGGGGCACGCGCGCGATTACGTCGAGATGCAGTGGATGATGCTACAGCAGGACGAACCCGAGGACTTCGTCATCGCCACGGGTGAGCAATACAGCGTGCGCGAGTTCGTTCAGCGCGCGGCGGCCGAGCTCGGCGTCACGATCCGTTTCCAAGGGACCGGCGTGGACGAAGTCGGCATCGTCGAGCACGTCGAGACCCACGAGATGCGCATGGCCCCCGGCGACGTCATCGTGCGCGTCGATCCGCGCTATTTCCGTCCCACGGAGGTGGAGACGCTGCTCGGTGATGCAACGAAGGCGCACGAGAAGCTCGGCTGGAAGCCGCGCATTTCGTTCGATGCGCTCGTGAAGGAAATGGTCCGTGCCGATTACCAATTGGCGCGCCGCGATGCGCTCGTGACGCTCGCGGGCTTCAAGGCGCTCGAACACCACGAATAAGGAAACGCGATGGACAAGAACGCCCGCATTTACATCGCCGGCCACCGCGGCATGGTCGGCTCGGCGCTCGTGCGCGAGCTCGACGCAAACGGTTATCGCAACCTCATCATGCGCACGCATGCCGAGCTCGACCTGACCGATCAGCACGCGGTCAATCGCTTCCTCGACGATGCTCGCCCCGACGTCGTGCTGCTCGCCGCCGCGCGCGTCGGGGGCATTCTCGCCAATGCATCGCAGCCGGCGCGCTTCATCTATGAGAACCTCGCGATCGAAGCGAACGTGATTCATGCCGCTTATCGCGCGAATGTCGGGCGGCTCGTGTTCTTCGGCTCATCCTGCATTTATCCGAAGCTCTGTCCGCAGCCGATCCGCGAGGAATATCTGCTGAGCTCGGCGCTCGAGCCAACCAACGACGCGTATGCGATCGCGAAGATCGCCGGTCTCAAGATGTGCAACGCCTACAACGCTCAGTACGGCACGCACTACGTCTCGCTGATGCCGACGAATCTCTATGGGCCGAACGACAACTACGATCCGCAAGGCAGCCATGTCCTGCCCGCTCTGATCCGTAAAGCGCACGAAGCGAAGGTGGCGGGCGCGCCGACGCTGACGGTCTGGGGCACGGGCAAGCCGCGACGCGAGTTCCTGCACGTCGACGATCTGGCGAACGCCACGCGTTTCTTGCTCGAGCGCGATGTGGGCGAAGGCGTCTACAACGTCGGCGTCGGCGAGGATCTCTCGATTCGCGAGCTCGCCGCGTGCATTACGCGCATCGTCGGCTATCACGGCGAACTCGTGTTCGATTCGTCGAAGCCCGACGGAACGCCACAGAAACTGCTAGACGTATCGCGGCTCGCCGAGATGGGATGGCGCGCCCGCATCGGCCTCGAGGAAGGTATCGCCCGAACCTACGAGGATTTTCTCTCGCGTCATGGCGTGCTTGAAGCTGCCTCGAACGGATGAACAAAAAATGATGGCAACAGTGACAATCTTTCATAACGTGGTTTGGTCGCGCCACAAGGGGGCAGTTTTCTCGGCGCTGCACAGCTTGTCGACGGCGGGCACGATACGCTACTCGATGGTGCAGATCGCCGATACAGAAACGGACCGGATCGGCTTTTCGGATGTCGATTACTCGTTTCACCGCTATCCGATGCAAAAGCTCTTCGACGGCTGTTACGAAGACGTTCCATTGTGGAAGATGATGGGCCGCCTCACCTGGGAAGTGATCAAGACGAAGGCGGACCTCATCGTGCTGCCGGGCTACCACCGGCCGGAATATTGGGCGATGCTCGCAGCGTGTGTCCTCACACGCAAGCGTCGCGCGGTATTTTGCGATTCCACGGCACGTGATCGGCCCCGCCGCCTGCTCACTTCGATTCCGAAGCGTATCTTCTTCGCGTTGTGCGACGGCTACTTCGGATTCGGCGAACGCAGCCGCGAGTACTTGATGTCGCTTGGTGCAAAGCGCGAGAGGATCTTCGTGCCGTGCCAGGCCGCTGCGCTGCCGCGCTCGTTCCTGAGCGATCGCGCATTCGACGAGCGGATGGCGCATCGCAACGGCAATGCACCCGTGTTCCTTTATGTCGGGCGCTTGTCCGCCGAAAAGGGCATCGATACGCTGCTCGAGGCCTTCGCGCAAGTGCGCGAGAAAGTGCCCGACGCGACGCTGCGAATCGTCGGTACGGGGCCAATGCACGATACGCTGCAGGCGTCGGTCGATGCGCTCGGTGTGCGTGAGGCCGTGCATTTCGCGGGCAGCCTCCAGGACGAGCCGCTTTCGCGCGAGTACTTCAGGGCAACCTGCCTCGTTTTGCCGAGCTATAGCGAGCCTTGGGGACTCGTCGTCAACGAGGCGCTGAGTCACGGCTGTCCCGCGATCGTCAGCGACCGTTGCGGCTGTGTGCCCGAACTCGTCGTCGAGGGTGAGACGGGTTTCGCTTTCGATGCGGGGAACGTGCCGGCATTGCGCGACACGATGCTTGCGGCCCTGCGTCAGTTCGCCGACGCGGCCCAGACGGCGCGAGACTGCATGCGCACGATCTCGCGTTTCGATCCGCGTTCTGCGGCTTCCAACATAGCGCGTGGTTGCGCGACGATGCTCGTCGGCAAGAGCGACGGCGAAGCCGCGTCAAGTGCACAACGGTTAGAGCAATGAGGCTCGTCGTCTACGGCATCAATTACGCGCCCGAGTTGACCGGAACCGGCAAGTACACGGCGGAAATGGCCGAGGCGCTTGCGGCGCGCGGTCACGACGTGCGTGTCGTCACCGCGCCGCCGTACTACCCGGAGTGGCGCGTGGCCGAGGGGTGGTCCGCTTGGAAGTACCGGCGCGAGGTGCGGCGCGGCGTCGCGGTCTGGCGCGCTCCGCTCTGGGTGCCGGCCCGCCCGAGCGGCGCGAAGCGCCTTCTTCATCTCGCCTCGTTCGCGCTCTCCTCGGCGATTCCAATGGCGCTGCAATTGCTGTGGCGGCCAGACGTCGTGATGGTCGTCGCGCCGACACTCTTGTGCGCGCCGGCGGCGCTCGCCGTCGCGCGCATGACCGGCGCGCGTACCTGGCTGCACGTTCAGGATTTCGAGGTCGACGCCGCTTTCGGTCTGGGGCTGCTCGACAATGCGCGCGCAGCGCGCTTTGCACGGGCGGTGGAGCGCCCGCTGCTCAGGCGTTTCGATGTGGTTTCGTCGATTTCCACAAAGATGGTCGAGCGCCTGCGAGTGCTTGGCGTCGATGCGGAAAAGACGCTCTGCGCGCCGAACTGGGTCGATGTGGAGGCGATTCGGCCGCTCGGTCGTGCAAGTTGCTATCGGCGCGAGCTGTCGATTCGCGATGACGCGAAGGTCGTACTCTATGCGGGCAACATGGGCAAGAAGCAGGGCATCGAGCATCTTGCCGCCGCGGCTGAATTGCTCGCCCATCGCGCCGATATTCGCTTCGTATTTTGCGGGGAAGGGGCGACGAAGGCGGAGCTCA
>CAYPWK010000052.1:0-19518 GCA_964414365.1 uncultured Burkholderia sp. | reverse complement strand
GCGGCTGCCTCGGTGCAATGCTCGAGGCTGCGCCACCCGAATGGCGACGAGGCGATTCCCCTGCGCGCAACTTGCGAACCCGCGAACCTACAGCGCATGTGACATCGATGACTGAGTCTAAGTGCTAGCACCACTTTACGCCGGGAGGCGATAGCGGTATTCGATCAGAACGGTGCACGTGATCGGAGGTCTAGCCATGAAGCGCTTTTTGGTTTGGCTGATATCGATTGCGTTGATCGGAGGTATCGCCGCTTGCGGTGGTGACCATGACGACCATAGGTCGAGCGGTCCTAGCCGGCCGCTCGGCGCCGCGGGCGACATGGAAGGCATTTGGAACGGCAACTTTCACTCGAATGTGACAGGCCGCGACACGGGCATGTTTGTCATCGTAACGGCGAGCGGCAAATTGAACCTGATCACCGACGACTGCGGTCAGATCTCCGCGAGCATTGTCGCTAACGGCTTCTCTTTCTCGGGATCGGGCACCGCGTATAACCAGACGAACTGCGATGGTGTCGACGTCCGACTTGTGCCAACGACGCCTCCGGTGCAATCCATCCAGATATCCGGACAATTCGACAATAGGACAGGCACTGCAGTCGCGAGTTATGCCACGGCGAGCGACAACGGAACGATCAGCTTTAACAGCTTTTACAAGGACTACTTTAACGAGCCGGGTGTATTGCCGCGGGCTGCAGGTACGTTCTCGATCAAACAGCGACTCACTGCGCTCACCGTCGACGCGGGCGGGAATGTGGCTTACCGAGATGCCACAGGGCAGGTCTTCACCGGTACGCTGTTTGTATTGGACGCGGCAGTCGACGTTTACGGTATGACGCTCCAAGTAGGAGGGCAATCGCTCACAGGACTCGCCACAGTTGTCAATGACGGAGATGGTCCGAGCAACGACTTCTTGTTTGCCGTCGACAACGGTGCGCTCGCATACAGCGGCGAACTGAGACGCGACTGATTCAGAGATTCGAATGCCGGTATCCGCCTTTGCACGTTCTAGTAACGTGCTCAGAAGGCCGTCCGAAAGAGGACGAATATGGCGGCCCCCGCAGCGATAAGCAGTAATGCATTGATTCGCGTGCGCATTACGCAAACCGTCGAAACGATGGCGAGCGCGCGGGCGGGCCATCCGCCGTCGAGCCCTTGGAGCAGTACATAGACCGACGCCAGGAGCATGCCGGCCGCCACCGGCCGCAGTCCCGCCTCGAGCGCGATTTGCCAGCGAGCACCGCGATGCCGTCGCCACAGATGCGCGACCCCGTAGATGAGGAATGCGGTCGGACCGAACAGAGCGAGTGTCGCGATCACGGCGCCCCAAAAACCTGCGACTTGCCAGCCGATAAGCGTGGCGAGCAGCGAACCGGGACCAGGGGCCATCCGCGCGATGGCGAAGTCGTTCACGAACTGGGCGGTCGTCATCCAATGATGGACGTCGACGACCTGTCGTTGGATGGCGGCGATGATGGTTTGCCCGCCGCCGATCGTTGCGATCGATAGCGGCGCAAAGAGAGCGGCCAGTGCCGCGTACCGGTTGGCACCTGACATCAGCTTTGGGGCCCTGACAACGCGTCGCCCGTGCGCCGGTATTCGCGCGCGACGCTCGCGCTTCCGGCGGCCAATACGGTCCAGACGAGCGGCCAGTGCAGCAGGGCCACGCCAATGAACGTGACCACCATCATAAGAAATGAAAACAGTCGGCGCGGCAGACGGCGAACCGCGGTCAATGCCATCGATATCGATAGCCCGATGGCGGCAGCCGCCGCGCCTGCCAGCGCGACGTGGGTGAGCGAGAAGCGCGCGAGCGTCGAGAAGAGCACGCCAAGTAAGACGATGAGAATGGCCGGCGGAACAATGATGCCGGCGAAGCCGGCGACGGCGCCGCGCCACCCGCATAAGCGGTATCCGATCCAGATCGCGAGGTTCTTGACGTTGACGCCCGGAAGCGCCTGTGACAGCGCGAGCCCGTTGAGAAAGTCGTCTTCGTCAAGCCAATGCCGTTCCTCGACGAATTCGCGCATCATTCGTGCGCTCAGGCCACCACCGAAGCTAGTCAGTCCTATCAGCGAAAAGACCAGAAACAGCGTGGACGCCGCGGGACGAAGCGGGCCGCTTTCGGGCGGCTCGGACGAAGCCGTTGCATTTGAGTCGAGCATGGATCGTGACTAGCTGGCGATGACGGACGGAGTGCGATGGTACCGCCGATGCCTGACGATTTCCTTCCTGCGGGCTCATAACGAAACGTTGCTCGATCCGCGCCTCAGCTTGGGTGCGAGGAAGCCACGTCGGCGACTCAGCCGGGATGCTCATCGACTTCCGCTCGAATCGAGTGCCCGCCCGTTTTGCGCGCCTAGCGGCAGTAGAACAAATGAATCTGGGATAATGAAACGCTATCAATCGAGGCCATCTTCCTTTCCAGACAAGCTAAAACGCTCATGCCTGCGACGCCGGCTGCACTAGAACTTTCGTTTTCTTACCGACAGATTCACGATGCGTTGAACGGGCAGGGCGGCCCCGAAATGCGCAGCGCCGTATCCCTAACCTCGGTGAAGCACGGAGGCGGCAATGGAGAGCGGTGAACACTCAGCCACGCCGCCTCGCGCCGCCACTCCTGGCCGCTCGTTTCGCGAATTGCTACTGGCGATGCTCGGCATCGGGCTCGTCAACATGCTTGTCGCGCTCGATCAGACTGTTGTCAGCACGGCATTGCCCTCGATCGTCGCCGACCTGAAGGGCGCCGAGTACTACGCATGGATCGCGAGCGTCTATCTGCTCGCTTCGGTCGTCTCAGTTCCGATCTTCGGCCGGCTCGGCGATTACTTCGGCCGCAAGGGTTTCGTCATCGCGTCGATCACGACGTTCACGCTCGCCTCCGCGCTCTGCGGGCTCGCGCCCAATGTCGAGACGCTCGTATTCGCACGAGCGCTGCAGGGCATCGGCGGCGGCATGATGGTCGGCACCGCGTTCGCTTCGATCCCCGACCTCTTTCCCGACCCGCATGCCCGCGTCCGTTGGCAGGTTGTCATGGCCGGCTCCTATGGAATCGCCACCGCGGCGGGGCCGTTCCTCGGTGGGTTTCTTAGTTCTACCTACGGTTGGCGTTCGACCTTTCTCGTGAACTTGCCGGTGGGCCTCGCCGGCCTTTACTGCGTGATTCGCTACTTGCCGCGTATCGAGCACGGCGCCAGGGCGCGCGCGCGGATCGATTGGGCGGGCGCGGTGTTGTTATCGGTGCTGCTTGCATCGCTGCAGATGGGAATCGAGCGGCTGCCGACGAACGGATTCGGCCTCTCCACACTGACGTTCTGCGCGATCGCGATCTGTTCGTGCATCGGGTTATACGGCTGGGAAAAGAGGCATGCACAGCCGATCTTGCCGATGGACTTGTTCGCGGACCGCAATCTCGTGCTGCTGTTCCTGCTTTCGTTTGCGGCCGGTTTCGCGATGTTTTCGATGTTGTTTTTCATGCCGCTGCTGCTGCAAACGGGTTTTGGTTTGACGCCGCAGGCGGCAGGGCTGGCGGTGACGCCGCTGCCGGTTTGCCTCGCGCTCGGCAGCCTCGTCAACACACGGATCGTTACGCGTTTGCGCGTGCCGATGTCGATCGTGACGCTCGGTTATCTGCTCATCGGTGCGGGCTGCTTCGGTGCGACGCTGCTTGGCGAAGCCAGCCCGCATCTACTGGGTGCTGTGTCGATGGCGTCGGCAGGCGTGGGGCTCGGTTTCATTCTCAACAACCTGAATGTCTTCGCGCAGGAACTGAGCGGGCGCACTCGCTTCGGCATCATCACGGGCCTCATGCAGTCCACTCGCATGGTGGGCGGCATGCTGGGGACCGCCACGATTGGAACGCTCGTCGCGCGCAGCCTCGCACGCGTCGTTGCAGGCGGCAGCCACGGCGCACTCGAAAATGGACAGACTGCCGTCGTGCATGCGATCCATACGGGTTTCGCGATCGATGTTCTGATCATGGCCGCTGCGGTCTATTGCACGCGGCAACTTGTCGGCGTACGGTTGCGTCGGGCGCCTGCGGCATCGAGCCAGATGGAGTGAGGTGCGCCGCGTAGTGATGTCCCGCAGGTAGATTGCACGGCCCCGCGACGACGCACCGCCGATGCGATAATCGCGTCTTTATTTACGATGGTGGCCAAGGAACGCTCGATGTCTTCCCCCATTTCGAAACTGCCCCGCGTACTACTCACGAACGACGATGGAATCGATGCGCCCGGTCTCGCGGTACTCGAGGCCGTGGCCGCCGAGCTTGCGGACGAAGTCTGGGTTGTCGCGCCCGAGCATGACCAGAGCGGCACGTCGCATTCCATCAGCCTGCATTCCCCCTTGCGAGTCAGTCGTCAGGGTGAGCGACGCTTCGGTGTGGCAGGCACGCCTGGCGATTGCGTCGTCATGGCCGTGCGACACCTCATGCTAGATCGGCTTCCAAGCCTCGTACTCTCCGGCATCAACCGGGGCGGCAATCTCGGCGTAGAGACGATGTTCTCCGGGACTGTAGGTGCCGCGATGACAGGTCTTTTGCTTGGGTTGCCCTCGATCGCGCTGAGCCAGACCTTTACCGACCGCGAAAAAGTACGGTGGGACACGGCAAGGGCGCTCGCCCCCGGCGTCATTCGCCAACTGCTCGACATATCGCATGCCGAGCCCATTTGCCTCAACGTCAACTTTCCCGATGTCGATGCGGCCGCCGCAGGGCCATTGACGGCCACGCGCCAAGGGCCGGGGCTCGTGCAGGGGATCGATGTGCTGCCGAACGTCGATCCGCGCGGCATCGACTATTACTGGATGCGATTTCAGCGTGGCCCGCGCGACAATCAGCCGGACACTGAAACGGCTGTGGTTGCGGCAGGCGGTATCTCCGTTACGCCGCTCGCCTTTGAGCGCACCGACGAGCGGGCCCTTGCGGTCCTTGCCGATACGCTCAGGCCGTAAAGAGCAAGTCACATATGCGAGGCTGCGGGTAAGCGTAGCCGGCTCATGGTCGCCGACCGCTGGTGAGCCGGCCGAAAAGACGAAAAGAAGGGGCCCGACCGAGCTTCCCGGTCATGTACGGGTAAATAACTAGGTATTTACCCTACTTGGTGCTATCATCGGCGCATCGATCAGGGAAACTCGTTGTATTTCGTCCGATGAAAGCCTTTGAAAAAATCGCCTTTTCACTCGTCACGTTGTTCGGGTTGATGTGCTTTGCCGTCGTCGTTTATGGCAGCAGTCCCGATGCACGCTACGCGGTTCATGAAGTGATTCATGCCAGCCAAAACTGGCCGGGGTCCGCCTGCTCGATGAGCCCCAACGATCCGTGCACGGTGTATTGGCTCAACTGAGTCAGTTACGCCATCAGCCCCTACAGTGGTAGAACGCGTGCCGCCAAATGAGGCGCGGCGCGCTTCTTCTCCACCCATGCCGTCATCGGCAAAGTCCTGACCTGTCTTCTTCCCATTGCGCGACTTGGCCGAGTGATCGTCCGGTCGCCGCCTCCCCGATGAGTTTCCGAGAACGAAGCATTCGGAAATTGTCACTTGTTCACGCCTTTATGGCTTCTTAGGATCGGTTCGACCAGTCGCACAATGTGGGCGCGCCGCCGATCATGGAGCGCGTCTGCATCGACTCCCTCGACTTTTCGGGCTTCCTCGATATGATCGATGCAAACACGAGTCGTCGCGCACGCCTTTGGGTGTTCGTGCTGCTGTATGTGGGTTTCTGCATCTCCTACATCGATCGGGCGGCGATTTCGCTATCACTCGTCCATATCGGGAAAGACTTCCATTTAAGCCCGGCCGCACTCGGCGTCGTGCTTAGTGCCTTCTACCTGAGCTACGCCGCGATGCAGATTCCTGGCGGATGGATCGCCGATCGCTGGGGCAGCAAGAGTGTGGTCGTGGCGTCGATCGCCTTCTGGTCACTGTTCACGCTGTTGACGGGATTCGCGTGGTCCCTCGCATCGCTGATCGCCATTCGCTTTATTTTCGGCTTGGGCGAGGGCGGATACCCGTCCGCGTCGATCAAGGGCATCGCCGAAAGCTTTCCGCGTACCGACCGCCCCAAGATGTCGGCGCTGCTCGTCTCGTCCAATTATGTCGGCAGCTTCATCGCGCCGCTCGTCGTAGCGCCGCTGATTCTCGCATTGGGATGGCGACATGCATTCGCCGCCATCGGCATTGCGGGAATCGTCTTCGCGCTCGTGTATCTCATCTTCGTGAAGGGTGCCGGAAACATCCGCGATAGTGCCGCGCTGAACGAGCGGGTTGCTAAGGTGTCGGCAACGAGCTTGCCGCGGCGAGATGCGGCGACAACACGCACACTGCTCAAGATGCCGCTTATGTGGAAGGTGTTGACGGTCTGGTTCGGCATGGGGATCGTCAACAAAGGGCTCGATGCATGGATGCCGGCATACTTGCTGACCGTGCGTCACCTGGACTTGAAGGCCGTCGGTATGCTCACCCCGTTGCCGTTTATTGCAGCGAGCATTTCCACGGCGCTTGGCGGATGGGTGATGACGCGCTTTTTCGACGGCAAAGAGAAGTTCTTGGTCATGGGCTGCTGCGCGGTGACCGGCTTCTTTCTCTACAAGATGTATACGGCGCAGTCCATAGCGGGTGTCATCGCGTTTCAGTCGATCGTCTATTTCTTCAAGTCGGTTGTGCTCGCGGTCGTGATTGCGTTGCCGACGAAAATTCTCCCGCAGCGCCTCGTCGGAACAGGCATCGGGATGGTCAATTTCGGCGGGCAGTTGGCCGGATTCGTCGCGCCCGCCGTCATCGGGTTTCTCGTCGCGTATTACCACAGCTTCGACGCAGCATTCGGGTTTCTGATCGGTTCGACCATCGTCGCCACGCTCGTCAGCCTTTCGATCCAAACCCGCAAGATACGCGACGTTCACGCGGCGACCGCGCAGGAAGCATGAAGGCAGGCGGCGCCTCGGCACTGGCGTCGGAGACGAGGGCCGTCCGCCATTGCGTGCCGCCGCGCACGATGGCGCTATGATGTCCGCATTGTCACCGTCGCCACGATTGCCCATGAGCGCCCGAATCCTGCAAGAGGCCGCGGTTCGCTACTTCCTCGAAGTCGTCAACACGGGCTCGATCAGCGATGCGGCGACTCGCCTGCACGTCGTGCCGTCGGCCGTCAGTCGCCAGATCAGCCGCCTCGAGAGCGAATTGAACGTGACGTTGTTCGAGCGGCAATCGCGCGGAATGGTGCCGAGCAAGGCCGGCGAACTGCTCGCCGCTTACGCGCGCCGATCGCTGCTCGACGCTGAGCAGGTGACGATTGAAATCGAAGCGCTGCGCCAGGATGCCGAGCATACGCTTCGCGTCGCTTGCACAGAGGGATTCGTGGCTGGCTTTCTGCCGCGGGTGATGAGCGACTTTCGGCGCGTCGAGCCCGCTGCGAGCTTCGAGCTCATCGTCGACTCCGCGAGCGGCGTGACGCAACGCGTGCGCGAGGCGGACGTCGACGTCGGCCTGACGTTCAGCTTTGGCCCGACCGCCGATATTCATGTCGCGCACGCGCTGCCGTCTCCGATCCTCGCGGTCGTAGCGGCCGGGCATCCGCTTGCATCGGCGCAGTCCGTGTCGTTTCGTGAGCTGCTGACTTATCCGCTAGCTATTCCCGGGCCGAACTCGACGTTGCGAAAGCTCATCGACATCTATTGCAGCCGCGAAGGCGCGACGTACAAGAGCGTGCTCAGCAGCGAAACGCTCGAAGCGCTGCTCCGCTTCACGCTCGTAAGCGACGCCATTACATTTTGCGGCGCGCTCGTGATCCGCGACAGGCTGGCCTCGCGACAACTGATTGCGTTGCGCGTCCCCGAGCTCGATGTCAGCGATAGAACGATTGAAGTGCAGACGCTGGCGCGACGCCAGATTCCGCCGTTGTTGCAGGCGTTCATCGACTCCCTCGGCCGCGCCTTGACTGCCGGAGAGCCGGCGGCCGTTCTCCAAAAGTAACGGCTCCGTTCGCGAATCGTCACTGGCTCCGCCGTGGCGGTTCCGCTACATTCAGAGCGATCGTTTTGCTGCCAGGAACACTACGAACATGTCGGACATGAACGAATTGCTCGGTTCGAGCGCGGTCGAACTCAGCGCGATGCTCGATGCGCGCCGCATCTCGGCCGCCGAGCTGCTCGAAGCCTGCATCGAGCGTATTGAAGCACTGAATCCCAAGATCAACGCCTTTACGGCAACTTGCTACGCGCGCGCGCGCCGCGAAGCCGCCGCCGCCGATGCCGCCTTCGGCAGGGGCGAACGCGCAGGCCTGCTGCAGGGCTTGCCGATCGGCATCAAGGATCTCGAAGAAACGGAAGGACTCCTGACGACCTACGGTTCGCCGCTCTTTCGCGGCAACGTGCCTTCGGCGGACAATGCCCTCGTTCGGCGTTTGCGCCAAGCCGGGGCAATCGTAGTCGGCAAGACGAACGTGCCCGAAATGGGTGCCGGCGCGAACACGTTCAATCCCGTGTGGGGCGCGACGGGCAATCCGTTCGATCCACGCCTCAATGCCGGTGGATCGTCGGGCGGCTCGGCTGCCGCACTGGCTGTCGATATGGTTCCGCTCGCAAGCGGCTCCGACACGGGTGGGTCGCTGCGCATTCCGGCGGCCAAGTGCGGGGTAGTCGGTCTGCGGACGTCGCCCGGTCTCGTGCCGAGTGAGCGCAAGCCGCTCGGCTGGACGCCGCTTGCCGTCGTCGGGCCAATGGCGCGCAACGTCGAAGACGCCTGGTTGCAATTGATCGCCACTGTCGGCGTGTCGGGCTTCGATCCGTTGAGCTATCCGATTGCCGCACCGCATTCGTCGCGCGATATGGCTTTACCTGCTGCAGATCTGTCGCAATTGCGCGTCGGCTGTACGGAAGACTTCGGCGTATGCGAGGTCGACGATGCGATTCGAGAGGTGTTCCGCTCCAAGGTGCGTGCATTGAGCGCCAACTTCGCGCTTTGCGAGCCCGTCGATCTCGATTTGGCGGACGCCCATCGCGCATTCGACGTCCTGCGCGCGGAGGCGTTCGTCGCCGGCCTGCAGAGCGCCTACGAGAGCAATCCGGATTCGCTCGGCCCGAATCCGCGCGCGAACTACGAGATGGGCGCGAGCATGACGCTGCGCGATTGCGTCTGGGCCCATGCGGCGCAAACACGGTTGTTCCGGCAATTCCAACGGCTATTCGACCGTTACGATCTCATCCTCTCGCCGACTACGCCCGTTTCGCCGTTTCCTTGGACACAGCCCCATCTGAAGGCGATCAACGGCGTCGCGCTCGACAACTACTACCGCTGGCTTGCGCTTACGTACGTGGTGACGCTCGTCACGAATCCGGCGCTCTCCTTGCCGTGCGGCCTTGATCATTTGGGCATGCCGTTCGGCATGCAGGTGATCGGGCGCTTTCGCGGCGATTTCGAGTTGTTGAGCGCTGCACGCGCATTGGAGTCGGTGTGCGATGCGTCGCCGGTCACGCGTCGTCCGAAACCCGACATCGCGCGGCTGCAGCAGTCGGACGTTGATTTGCGGGCGATCGTCACACATCCGCCGGAGCAGGGCGACGCTGCCGTCGCAAAGGCTGCAGCGGCCGTTTGAATGGAACAGCGCTTCCCGGCGGACGGAGCTTCACCGCCCGGTTGCCGCGATTCGCCGACGATCACTGACTGACAGCTTGCCGCTTCGCGTTTCGCGGAGGCGCCGTCGATCCGCGCACCACGAGCCGCGGCTGCGACGTCTGATAGAGGGCCGGCGTTGCGTCCGCCGCCCGTGCGCCAGCTGCGATCAATTCGCGCAGCAGGTTGACGGCAAGCTCAGCCGCCTCCGCTGTCGGCACCGCGACCGTCGTCAAGGCAGGCCGCGACTCACGTGCGAGCTGAATGTCGGTAATGCCGACGACCGATACGTCACCCGGCACCGCGAGCCCAAGATCGGCTGCGGCGTGAATGGCGCCCAGCGCGGGCAGATCGTTCGTCGCGAAGATCGCCGTAAGCGTGCGGTCGGCCGTCAAAAGCTCGCGGGCGGCCGCATAGCCGCCCTGGATGGTATCGGGCGCATTCAAGACGCTCCCCGCATGGACCTTCAGGTGAGCGGCCCCCATCGCCGCGACGAAACCATCGAAACGAGGCGCGTGAATCCCCGATACCTTGCTGCCGATGATCGCGCCTATCCGGCGGTGGCCGAGCTCGATCAGATGCGACGCAGCGAGCCGGCCCGCCAGCGCAAAATCGACCGCCACGCACGGCAGCCCCGGCGACTCGTTCGGCTTTTCCCACATGCAAAGCACGACGGGGGCACCGCGTGCTTCGGTCAAGCGCAGATCGGCGAAGTCGAGGTTCGCGTTCATCACGAGCACGCCTTCCGACAGCGTGCCCGCGAGCTGATCAAGATACGCACGGCCCATTCGCGGATCTTCGTTCGTGTTGCAAATGATGACGAAGTGCCCGCTCGCCAGAGCGGCGCGCTCGACGGCAAGCGCGAATTCCGGGTAGAACGGGTTGGCGATGCTCGAGACCATCAGGGCGAGCGTCGGCGCGCGCCCTTCGGCCAGTGCCCGAGCGGCGAGGTGAGGGCGATAGCCGAGCACATCGATCGCGTCGAGCACGCGCCGGCGGGTTTCCGCGCCGACGCGGCCCCGATTGCGTAAGACGTTGGACACCGTGGCGGGCGTGACGCCGGCGTGGCGGGCCACTTCGTTGATGGTGGTCATTTCAATATTTGGGAACCCTAACCAAAATTTGCAGCCTGCTCGAAGTATCGGCACCATGCGAGCACAAACCAACGATATCGGAGACAGCGTTGCAGGGTGGGAGCCTCACCGATCCCCTTGCATCGCCCCCACCACAGGCACGATCTCCCGGCACGAGATCGCATTTTTATGGCTTGTTGGTTAAGCGCTTAATCTCCGACTTCGGCCGATTAGATCACGGAGTCGATGCAATGGCGAGCATTTCGTTGAAGGGCGTGAGCAAGGCGTACGGCGACGCGGCTCCGGTCGTTCGGAACGTCGACTTGGAGATCGGCGCCAACGAGTTCTGCGTATTTCTCGGGCCATCCGGTTGCGGCAAATCCACGTTGCTGCGATTGATCGCCGGGTTGGAAGACCTGACCGACGGAGAGGTGGCAATCGGCTCGCGCGTCGTCAACGATGTGCCGGCCGCCGAGCGCGGCGTCGCGATGGTGTTCCAAAGCTACGCGCTCTTTCCGCATATGACCGTCTTTGAAAACATGGCGTTCGGGCTCAAGCTCGCCAAGACGCCGAAGGCCGACATCGACCGGCGCGTACGCGAAGCCGCCCGCATCCTGCAGCTCGAAGCATTGCTCGACAGGCGGCCGAAGGCGCTCTCGGGCGGGCAGCGCCAGCGTGTGGCAATCGGGCGCGCGATCGTGCGTGAGCCTGGCGTGTTCCTTTTTGACGAACCGCTTTCAAATCTCGATGCGACGCTGCGCGGCCAGACGCGCGTCGAAATCGCGCGGCTTCACCGTCAGTTCGCCAAAGCGAGCGTCGTCTATGTGACGCACGATCAGATCGAAGCCATGACGCTCGCTGACAAGATCGTGCTGCTGCACACGGGCAGCGACACGCAGCGGTACGGCAGCATCGCGCAGGTCGGCGCGCCGCTTGAGCTCTACCATCGGCCCGCGAGCCGCTTCGTGGCTGGTTTCATCGGCTCTCCAAGAATGAATTTCCTGCCGGCGACGATCGAGAGCGCCGATCCGGCAGGCGTCACCGTGGCGCTCGTGCGCACGGGCGAGCGTGTGCGCCTCGCGCTCGACGGCCGCGCATTGCAAAACGGCCAGCCGGTGACGCTCGGCGTGCGGCCCGAGCACCTGATGCTCGGCGATGCCGCCCTTGATAAGGAGTCCTTATCGTCGACGGCAGGACAGGCAGGGAACGGCGAGTTGCTGCGCCTGACTCGCCCGATCGCGCTGGTCGAGCGGCTCGGCGAGCAAAGCTACGTGCATCTGGACCAGCCCGACGGCGCAGTCCTGATCGCGAAGGTCGCCGGAAATGCGACGCTTGCGCGCGGTGAGCACGCGTCCTTCGCGGCTTGCGCATCGGCTTGCCATCTCTTCACCGAGGACGGCTTTGCGGTCCGGCCGCTCCAGTCTGAACCATCCGAACACTACGCTTGAGGACAACGATGCATCTCGGAGTCTGCTACTACCCCGAACACTGGCCGCAGTCGATGTGGGAAGACGATGCGCGACGCATGAAGGCGCTCGGCATCGAGCGTGTGCGCATCGCAGAGTTTGCCTGGAGCCGCATCGAGCCGTCGCCGGGCGAATACGATTGGGCGTGGCTCGATCGCGCCGTCGATACGCTGGGCCGCGCCGGTCTCCAGATCGTCATGTGCACGCCGACGGCGACGCCGCCGAAATGGCTCATCGACCGGCATCCCGACATCCTGCCCGTAGGCCCCGACGGGCGAGCTCGCACGTTCGGCTCGCGTCGGCATTACGATTTTTCCTCGCCGGCCTACTTCGAGGCGTCGCGCCGAATTTGCACGGCCGTCGCGTCGCGCTACGGACAGCATCCGGCAGTCGCGTTCTGGCAGACCGACAACGAGTACGGCTGCCATCAAACCGTCGTCAGTTACTCGCCTGCGGCTGTTGCGCGTTTTCGCGAGTGGCTGCGCGCGCGATATGGCTCGATCGACGCGCTCAATCGCGCTTGGGGCACCGTGTTCTGGAGCATGGAATATCGAAGCTTCGACGAAATTGATGCGCCCGTCGGGACGGTTACCGAAGCGCATCCGTCGCATCGGCTCGACTACCGCCGTTTTGCTTCGGACGAGCTCGCGCGTTTCAACCGCATGCAAGTGGATATCATCCGCGAGCATTCGCCGGGCCGGCCGGTCGCGCACAACTTCATGCAGCTTTTTACCGAGTTCGACCATTACAAGGTCGCGGCCGATCTCGACATCGCGGCGTGGGACAGCTATCCGCTCGGCGCGCTCGAAGAGCTTTGGTTCGATCCGGCTGTGAAGTCGCGATGGTTGCGCACAGGCCACCCCGATTTCGCGTCGTTTAATCACGACGTCTATCGCGGCATGTCGAAGCTGCCGTTCTGGGTGATGGAGCAGCAACCGGGGCCCGTCAACTGGGCGCATTGGAATCCGTCGCCGCTCCCCGGCATGGTGCGGCTCTGGAGTTGGGAGGCATTCGCGCACGGTGCCGGTTGCGTGTCGTACTTCCGCTGGCGCCAGGCGCCGTTTGCGCAAGAGCAGATGCACGCCGGGCTCAACACGCCCGACAATCAGCTCGATATCGGCGGTACCGAAGCCACGCAGGTGGCCGAGGAGATCAAGGCGCTGCTTGCGGCGCATGCCGACGCTACGTCCAAGGTGCGCGGCGATGTCGCCCTCGTGTACGACTACACGGCGAAGTGGCTCTTCGAAGTTCATCCGCAAGGCGCGGACTTCCATTACCCGCGCTTTGCCTTCGAGTATTACTCGGCGCTGCGGTCGCTGGGGCTCGATGTCGACATCGTCTCGGTGGACGCGCCGCTCGACGGTTACCGTATGATCGTCGTGCCGCCGCTGCCGATCCTTCCGCCAGACTTCGCCGCGCGCCTCGCGCGCTCGGGTGCACAGATCGTGGTGGGCCCGCGAACCGGCTCGAAGACCGTCGACCTTCAGATCCCTTCGAATTTGCCGCCTGGCGCGCTCGCGGACGCTTTATCGATGCGCGTTTGGCGCGTCGAATCGCTGCGACCGAACGTGGTGTCGGCCGTTCGCGAGTCGGGCGCAGCCGAGGGCTCGCGCATCGGGCACGGCCGCCATTGGCGCGATCTCGTCGAGCTTGGCGACAGCACGCGGCAAGATGTACGAGCTGTTTTCGAGGACGGCCATCCCGCTTACGTGCACAGCGGTGTGTTTCACTATTTCGCGAGCCTATTCGACGAAGCACTAACGACGCGCTGGTTCGCGCAGATTGCCGAGCAGGCGGGGCTCACCGTGACACCGCTGGCGGACAGCGTGCGCATCAGCCGCCGCGGCGGGCTCACTTACGTTTTCAACTACGGTGACCGTCCTCATGCCATCGAAGGCGTTGATGCGTCGGTGTTCATGCTGGGCGGGAAAGAGGTGGAACCGCGCGGTGTGTCGGCTTACCGAACTTAAGCCGAATGTGTTTCCGAACGTCGCTCGCGTCGACGTTCGAAAAGCGAGGAAGCAGTAAAGGCCGCGAGAGACCTCATGTGGCCGTTGAAGCGAGATCCATAACATCAAAGGAGACACGCATGAAACATCCCTCAATCCGCTCGCGTTTGGGCCGCACCGCCGTTGCGGCCGCCTTGTTCGTGGCCGCAACGGCGGGATCGTCGTGGGCGAACGACGCGCATGCCGGCACGCTCGACATCAATATCGCCTACAAGGGCGCGAGCCAACGCGCGGTCTGGCAGAAGGTCATCGACCAGTTCAAGGCGGCGCATCCCGACATCGACGTGAAGGTCGCATTCGTCGAAGAAGAAGCCTACAAGGTGCAACTGCCCGCATGGCTCACGACCGTTGCGCCCGATATCGTCAACTGGCATGACGGCGAGCGGATGGCCTACTACGCGAGGCGAGGCCTGTTCGACGATCTGAGCGGCGACTGGTCGAAGGGCGGCTGGGACAAGATGTATGCCTCGATGAAGGAAGCCTCTTCGTATAAGGGCAAGCAATATGCGGCGCCCACCTTTTATTATTCGTGGGGCGTGTTCTATCGAAAGGATCTGTTCGAGAAGGCCGGCATTGCTTCGGAACCCAAGACGTGGCCCGAGTTTCTCGACGCCTGTAAAAAGTTGAAGGCGGCGGGCATTGCGCCGATTGCGGTGGCGGGGCGCGATGCATGGACGCTCGCCGGTTGGTTCGACTATCTCGACTTGCGGCTGAACGGCAACGCGTTTCATCAGAAGCTCATGGCGGGAGAAGTGCCTTATACGGACCCGCGTGTGAAGAAGGTCTATACGACGTGGAAGCAGCTGATCGACGATCACGACTTCATCGACAATTCGCTTTCCTACGATCTCGATGCGGCCCAGCCCTTCCTGTTCCAAGGCAAGGCAGCGATGATGCTGATGGGCACGTTCATCAGCGCGGGGTTCCCGCCCGACGTGAAGTCGAAGATGGGCTATTTCCAGTTCCCAATCATCGATCCGAATGTGCCGACGGCCGAGGACGGCCCGGTCGAAGCGTTGCACATACCGGCGCATGCGAAGCATAAGGCCGAGGCACAGGCGTTCCTCGCCTTCACGGAAACGCCGAAGATCAGTGCCGAACTGGCCTACGGGATGGGCTCCCTGCCCGCCAACAGCCAGGCGACGGAGCCGGAGGATCCGATTTCCAAAGTCGGCTTCCAGATTCTCTCGAATACTAAGGGCGGCATCGCGCAGTTCTATGATCGCGATATGACGAAGGAGATGGCGGACGAGGGCATGAAGGGTATGCAGCAATTCGTTGCCGATCCGACGAAGCTCGATGAGGTACTGGCGCAGCTCGAGAAGACGCGTCAGCGGATTTACAAGAAGTAAGCCTATGGATCGCGGCGGCCTCGTGCCGCCGCCGTCAGAGGAGAGCGTCGTGTCGCAGTCCGTTACCCGCCAAAGCATTCCTTCCGCACCCGACGGCCCGGAGTACTCCGCGTCGGCCCAGCGTCCGCCCGCGGGTTCCCCAGGGTCTCGTTCGATCGGCAGGCCAGGTTTGTCGCCGACCGCGCGACGGCAGCGGCGCGCGGCATTTCTTTTTCTCGCGCCGGCCTGCCTGATGTTCGGCGTCTATGTGCTCTGGCCCATCGTCTCGACGCTGTCGCTGAGCTTGTTCACCTGGGACGGCATGACCGAGAAGACATTCGTCGGTCTCGCCAACTACGTCGAGCTCTTTCAGGCGCCGACGTTCTACACCGCGCTCAAAAACAATCTGCTCTGGCTCGCGCTGTTCATGCTAGCGCCGCCTGCCGGGCTCGCCGTCGCGCTCTACCTGAACCAGTCCGTCGCCGGCATTCGCGTCGTGAAGTCGCTGTTTTTCGCGCCGTTCGTGCTATCGGGCGTCGTCGTCGGGCTCGTCTTTTCGTGGTTTTACGATCCGACATTTGGCCTGCTCAAGCTCGTGCTCGGCCACGGCATACCGGTGCTCGGCGATGCGCGCTATGCGACATTCGGCATCATCGCCGCCGCGCTTTGGGCGCAGACGGCCTACTGCATGATTCTTTACCTGACGGGACTGACCGCGCTTCATAGCGAACAGCTCGAGGCCGCAAGAATGGAAGGCGCGAAGGGATGGGCGATGCTCTGGCAGGTCGTCTTGCCGCAGCTGAGGCCGGCGACGTTCATGGCGATCGTGGTGACCGTCATCGGCGCGCTGCGCAGCTTCGATCTCATCTCCGTGATGACGGGCGGCGGGCCGTTCGAAAGCTCGACGGTGCTCGCTTATTACATGTACGACCAGGCGATCAAGTACTACCGGCTCGGCTATTCGGCCGCGATTGCCGTCGTTCTATTCGCCATCACGCTGCTTTACATCGTCTATCACCTGCGGCGCATGCTTCGGGAAGAACACTAAGACGACCCGAACGCGGTCGTACGAACAAGCAGGAGGGAGAGATCCATGTATCCGCTGCCGATCGACAAGTGGCGCCCGGTATCGCGCCGGTTCTATAAGCTTTCGCTGCCTGTCGCGCTTTGCATCTGGCTGCTTCCGATGATTGCCGTGCTTGTCACGTCCATCCGGTCGACTGAGGAGCTAAGCGAGGGCGACTATTGGGGGTGGCCGAGGCATTTTGCGCTTCTCGAAAATTACCGTGAAGCGCTGACGACGTCGCCGATGCTTCATTACTTCTGGAACAGCGTGCTCATCACCGTCCCGTCTGTCGTGGGGGCGATCGCGCTCGCCGCCATGGCCGGCTTTGCGCTTGCGATCTATAAGTTCCGCGGCAATGCACTCCTCTTCGGAACGTTCGTGGCGGGCAACTTCGTGCCGGTGCAGGTGCTCATGATTCCAGTGCGCCAGCTTACGCTCGATCTTGGGGTCTACAACACCGTCGAGGCGCTGATCCTTTTCCACATCGCGTTCCAGACGGGCTTTTGCACGCTGTTCCTGCGCAACTTCATCAAGCAATTGCCGTTCGAGCTCATCGAGGCCGCGCGCATTGAAGGCGCCGGCGAATGGATCGTCTTCTTCCGGATTGTTTTGCCGCTCATCAGACCCGCTCTCGCGGCGCTGGCTATTCTCGTGTTCACGTTCGTGTGGAACGATTATTTCTGGGCGTTGTGCCTGACGCAAGGCGATGAAGCCGCGCCGATCACGGTCGGCGTCGCTGCCTTGAGAGGGCAGTGGACGACGGCGTGGAATCTCGTCTCCGCAGGGTCGATTCTCGCGGCATTGCCTTCGGTCGCGATGTTCTTCGCGATGCAAAAACACTTCATCGCAGGGCTGACGTTCGGCGCGACGAAGGGATAGCGGCTCGAACGGTGACCAAAGGGTTACAGGCCCGTCACGCAAGCATGTCCGGCGAGATGGCCTCGCGGCGTTCGGCGACCAGTTCTTTGCAAACGAGCTCTGTAAACTGCTCGAACGGCATCGGCCGTCCAGTCAGGAACCCCTGCACGACGGCGCAGCCGGCATCGACGAGCCATTCGAGCTGAGCGGGCATCTCCACGCCTTCAGCAACGACCGCGATGCCGAAGCTGTGCGCCATCGAAATGATGGCCGTCACGATCGGCTGGCCCGAATCCGGCAGCGGGCAAATGAAGCTGCGATCGATCTTGAGACTGTTGACCGGGAACGACTGCAAATAGGAAAGGGACGAGTAGCCGGTTCCGAAGTCGTCGAGGGCAAGGCGTACGCCTGCCGCGCGCAGTCGGCGCATCGTCTCGACGCCCGCTTCCATGTTGGCCATTAACTGACTTTCCGTCAATTCGACCTCGAGCAGGTGCGCGGCGAGACCGCTTTGCTCGAGTACCGCCGTTACATCGTCGGTGAAGCACGCATGCCGCAATTGATGCGCCGATACGTTGACGGCAACAGGAAGCGAGGCCGACGAACGCGCGTTCCAGCGAGCCGCATCGTGGCACGCTCGCCGGAGCACCCATTGCCCGAGCTTGACGATGAGCCCGCTTTCCTCCGCGATCGGAATGAACTCGGCAGGCGATATCGGCCCATCGGTGGGATGAGTCCAGCGAATCAATGCCTCAGCGCCGACGAGCGAACCCGTCCTGCCGTCGAACTGCGGCTGATATGCGAGATCGAACGCGTCCGCCTCGATGGCTTTGCGCAGTTCCGCTTCGAGCCGCACACGTTTGCGCGCTTCGACGGTCATAGCGGGATGAAATTCGACCGCCGAATTCTTCCCTTTGCTTTTCGCCGTATGCAGCGCAATGTCTGCGCTGCTGACGAGCGAGGCCACGTCGGACGCGTCGTCGGGAAAGACGCTGACGCCCAGACTTGCCGACGCCGCCACGCTCGTGCGCGACAGTGGAAACGGGCGCGCGAGCGCGTGAGCGATGCGCTCGGCGGTCGCCTGCGCTTCGAGCTTTCCCGCGGCAATGTCGACCAGCACCGCGAATTCATCGCCGCCCATCCGGCTAACGACGTCGGTCGCCTTGACGATGCGCCGCAGTACCGCCGCGACATGTTTGAGCAACTCGTCGCCGGCGCCATGCCCGAGTGTGTCGTTCACAGACTTGAAGTCGTCGAGGTCCACGAGCAGGAGCGCGATGCGCAGCGGTCCGTGCATCGTTCGACGGAGCCGACGGTCGAGCTCTTCATAAAATGCGCGTCGGTTGGGCAACCCGGTGAGCGCATCCGTCGAAGCCAGATACTCGAGCTCCTTTTCCGCGGCGGCGACATGGGCATCCATGCGCGCCGTCAGGACGTACGCGATCCAGATGGCGCCGAACGACGCGGCCGCGAGAAAGCCCGCGTAATGAAGCAGTTGAGCGAGAATCTCGCCCGTCGTCGCAACGATGACGATGCTGCCGAGCGGCTTGCCGGCCTGGCTGATGGGCCACGCGACGAACACGTCGGACAGCGATATGCGGCTCTTTATCGCGCGAACGCTGGCGAGCGTTCCTTCCTCGCGGTCTTTCTCGGTCAGTCCCGGCCTCGCGTAAGTCGCGAACCGCTCGCCGTTCGTCGTATAGATGTTCGCGCTTTCAATGTAGGGGACTTTGTTAAGCGCGCGCAGGATTTCACTCGCCGTGTACTTGTCGTCGAACATCACCGATGCCGACACGTTGTCCGCGATCATTTCGGCTTGCATGTCGACATCGTCGGTCAACGTGGCCCGCAATGTGATCGCCTGGTAGATCAGCAATACGCTGCTTGCGACGGCAAGCGAGATGCTGGCCGGGAAAAGCTTGAACCGCAATACGGGGGGCGTCGCGGTTGTCGTTGTCTTGCTCGCGCGCTTCAAGACACCTTCCGTGCGAGTCGAAGCAGCTTCGAGCTGAGGCGCAGATGGCGTCGCAATGCTTCGTTGTTGTCGATGTAGAACCGCAGCCGCCCGTCTTCGCGCAGAAGACGGATGACGTACGGCCCGGCAGGG
>CAYPWK010000051.1:17943-19680 GCA_964414365.1 uncultured Burkholderia sp. | reverse complement strand
CAACACGCGCATCCTGAAGGAAGGCATCGAGAAGGGCATCGCCAACTCGATCCTCATCAAGATCAACCAGATCGGCACGCTGACGGAAACCTTCGCGGCGATCGAGATGGCCAAGCGCGCCGGCTATACGGCCGTCATCTCACACCGCTCCGGTGAAACGGAGGATTCGACGATCGCCGATATCGCCGTGGGTCTCAACGCCGGCCAAATCAAGACCGGCTCGCTCTCGCGCAGCGATCGGATCGCGAAGTACAACCAGCTGCTGCGCATCGAGGAAGATCTCGGCGACATCGCGAGCTATCCCGGCAAGTCGACGTTCTACAACCTCCGTTGATGAGCTGACTTTTTCCTATCGATCGTTTCGCCCGCCGCCGCGTGTTGCTCACGCGGCGGCGTTGAATATACGGCGCCTTTTCGCATGCGGCTCGTCACTGTTGTTCTCGTCGTCCTGCTTGTGCTGATTCAGTTTCCGCTTTGGTGGGGGCATGGTGGCTGGCTTCGCATGCATGAGTTGCGCGAGGCGCTCGACGCGCAAGCAAAGAAAAATGCCGACGAGAAGCTGCGCAATCAGCGAATCGAAGGCGAAGTCCAGGATCTGCAAGCCGGCACTGCCGCGGTCGAGGAGCGCGCTCGCTACGAGATGGGGATGATCAAGGACGGCGAAGTCTTCGTTCAGTTCGTCTCGCCGAACTCGCCGGTTAGCGCCGCGGCAGCGGCGTCCGCGAGCGCCGAAACGTCGACGCGCGGACAGATGTCGGCCGCGCCCGTCTCCGTCGTGCCCAATCCCGTCTCTCGCGCCAAGCCGTCGCATGGCAAGGCGGAGAAGGGCGCCAGGAAGCAAGCGGGCGAGAAGCCGAAGCGTTAGTTGTCGAGCAGGCGTCGCCAGGCGCCTGAGCCGCGTTTGCGGACGCCTACCACCACCAACCCGGCGGATAGTAGCCGGGGCTGTAATATCCGGCGCCCCATCCGTTGTAATAGCCGCCGTACCCGCCATAAACGACGGGCGGCGCGTAATAGCGCGCGTAGTAGCGTGCCCATGTATCCGCCGCCATGGCTTCGTTCTGTTCCGAGAGCACTTGCTTGTCGATCTCGTCGTAGCGCTTCTTTTCGGCGTTGGTAAGCGGCCGCACTGACGAAGGTGCGCCGGATCGGTCGGGCGGGAGCCGGCTCAAGACCTGTCCGGACGGGGGGGCGACGACACAGCCCGAGAGCGCAGCCGCGGCGATTAGCGCGCCGATGACAGCCGCGAACGTACCCAACGACGGGGGTCTGGCGCGTACCGATTTCGACGGATTCATGCTCGGTCTCCGAAGGCGGCAGGCCATACGGCCCGTCTCAGTGACGCTGCGTCGCCGCGGGCGTGACGCCCGTCGCAACTGCGGTTGCTGTGAACAATTGCGCGATGTCCACAGGGTCGAACGCGTAGCGCTGATTGCAGTATTCGCAATGGATTTCAACCTGGCCTTGCTCGTCGAGCACACTATTCACTTCGTCGCGTCCGAGCATCTTCAGCATCGAGCCGACTTTCTCCCGGGAACAAGAGCACTCGAAATGCGCGGCGATCGGCGTGAAGTGGTGAACGTTCTCTTGCCAGAAAAGACGCCTGAAGAGCGTCTGCGGCTCTTCGTTCAGCAACTCGTCTTGTGACAGCGTTCCGCCTAGCACGCAGACGCGCTCCCACGTGTCGGCATCATGCTCGCCCGCATGCGGCACGATTCCGCCGTCGCCGGGGAGCTT
>CAYPWK010000051.1:16078-17843 GCA_964414365.1 uncultured Burkholderia sp. | reverse complement strand
ATCGGCGAATGCGGGACGCTCCGCGGCAACCGCTTCCATCTCGAGATCGTCGGAGAACTTCGCTGTGGCCCGCATTGCGAGCGCCGAGCTGCATTGGACGACAAGCATCTTGATCGGACCGTCGCCAAAGATCTGCATGATGAGTGTGCCGTCGAACTTCAGGTTCGCCGACAGCAGCGCGCAGGCCGCCATCATTTCGCCGAGGATGTCCCGCACTGCCGCCGGATAGCGGCGGCGGGTCAGCACGTCCTGCCACGTATTGCGCAGCGATACGATTTCGCCACGCACGGGTGCGGTGCTGAACATGAATTTTTGCAACTGATCTTCCACAACTCGTTCCTCGAAACGTCGATACGCGGGTCATCCATCAACCATTCGGCGCCCACGAGCGCCGCCGTGCTCAGCCGATACGCACCAGCTGCTCTTTGAAGAGCGCGCGTCGCCGCACGTATCCGGCCGCGTTGCTTTCCAGCCGGGCCACTTCTTCATCGGTCAGCTGGCGCACGACCTTCGCGGGCGCGCCGAGGATCAGCGATCGATCAGGAAACACCTTGCCCTCCGTCACGACGGCACCCGCGCCGACCAGACAATCACGGCCGATCACCGCTCCATTCAAGATGACAGCCTGAATTCCGACAAGTGCGCCTTCGCGAATCGTGCAGCCATGCAGCATCGCCTGGTGGCCGACGGTGACATTGGCCTCTATGACGAGCGGATAACCAGGATCGGCATGCAGCACCGCGCCTTCCTGTATGTTGCTTCCGGCCCCGACTCGGATCGGCTCGTTGTCGCCGCGGATGGATGCGCCGAACCAGACGCTCGCATTTTCGTCGAGCGTCACTTGGCCGATAATGGTCGCCGTATCGGCGACGAAGACGCTCTCGTGAATCGTCGGGGCGTGTTCGCCCAGCTTGTACATCGCCACAGTCAAAGTCTCCTGTCGGGCCGGCGCCGCGCGGCAGGTATTTTTGCCGACCGGCAGTGCGCGTCGGGCAACGACGCGGTTGTCGAACCATCTATTGTAAATGGGTAAATGGCCTTCTTCGACGTCCGCCGTCCCTTCGCCTGAATCTTGCGGCGCCGCGGCCGATCGCGGCGAGTCGCTGCGAAGCCTTTCACTTGGGGCGCTCGCGCTGTGCGATCCGGTTGCGAAAGCCGATCGCGTACGGACGGTGTTTGCGCGCTGGACGGCGGGCGAGCTCGCTTGCCTGCCGCAAGAGCACATCGCGGAGCCGGACGGTCTGCCCGGGCGCCCGGAACGCCCGACCCTGGTCGCGCCGCGGCTTTTGCGGCATCGCGGCATGCAATCGCAGGAAGGCCGGGCCGCGCTGCTTCATGCATTGGCCCATATCGAATTCAACGCGATCAATCTCGCGCTCGACGCCGTCTGGCGGTTTCCTGACATGCCGGAACCGTTTTACGGCGATTGGTTGCGCGTGGCGGCCGAAGAGGCGCATCACTTCACGCTGCTCGCCGCGCGGCTCGCCGACTTCGGCCATGCCTACGGCGATTTCCCCGCGCACGACGGGCTGTGGGAAATGTGCGAACGCACGCGCGGCGACGTGCTCGCCCGCATCGCGCTCGTGCCGCGCACCTTGGAGGCGCGCGGGCTCGACGCGTCCCCGCCGATTCGCGCGCGGCTCGTCCAGGCGGGCGACCTTGAATCAGCCGCGATCCTCGACGTCATACTGCGTGACGAGGTCGGCCACGTGCGCATCGGTAATCGCTGGTTCCGTTATCTGTGCCAGACGCGTTCGCTCGACCC
>CAYPWK010000051.1:0-15978 GCA_964414365.1 uncultured Burkholderia sp. | reverse complement strand
CGCCGACGCTTTTCATGCTGCATGGCTGGATGGACGTAGCGGCGTCTTTCCAGTTCGTCGTCGATGCGCTCGGCGGCGACTGGCAGGTGATCGCGCCCGACGCGCGCGGATTCGGGCTATCGGATTGGCCGGTGGCCGAGCGAGGCGGCGGGCATTATTGGTTCCACGAATATCTGGCCGACCTCGACGCGCTGCTCGACCACTATGCGCCGACGGGGCAGGTGAATTTGGTTGGCCACAGCATGGGCGCGAACGTCGTCTGCCTCTATGCCGGCGTACGGCCCGAGCGCGTGCGCCGCGTGGTCGATCTGGAAGGCTTCGGGCTGGCGCCGGCGCGCGCCGCTGACGCTCCGCGGCGGCTTGCCGCATGGCTGGACGATCTCCGCGCGCCGCCGTCGCTCAAGCCTTATGGCACGCTGGACGACGTCGCGGCGCGCCTCACCAAGACAAATCCGCGCCTGGCGCCCGACCGTGCGCGTTTTCTGGCGCGGCACTGGTCGCGGCGCTGCGAGGACGGCCGCTACGTGCTGCTGGCGGACCCGGCCCACAAGCTGTACGGTCCGCTCCTTTACCGACTCGACGAGGTGATGGCGACGTGGGCCAACGTGAGCGCGAAAGTGCTGCACGTGGAGGCGGTTGGATCGCCGACGCTTGCCAGGCTGGCGGGCACGATCCCGCTCCCCGAATTCAAGGCGCGCTTTAAGGCGTTCCGCGACTGGCGGGAGAAGCTGATCGAAGACGCGGGCCATATGCTTCATCACGATCAGCCGGAGCGGATCGCGGCGCTGATCGAGGCATTTTGCGCCTGATCGATCGGGTTCGGAGCCGCGGCCGCGCGGGGCAACGGGCCGGCAGGCGTCCGAAGCGGCACGCCGCATTGCAGTAGAATGGGCGAATGGTTTTTTGGCCCGACGCAACTACATGAACGCCGACTTGCATTGCCACTCGAACGTGTCCGACGGGTTTTTCCCACCCGAGGAAGTAGCGCGGCGCGCGCATGCGGGCGGCGTGACAATCTGGTCGCTGACCGATCACGACGAGGTGCGCGGACAAGCCGATGCGCGCAAGACGGCCGAGGAACTCGGCATGCGTTATCTGCCCGGTGTCGAGATATCGGTGACCTGGGCGATGAAGACGGTGCACGTGGTCGGGCTCGGCGTCGATCCCGAGTGCCCGGCGCTCGTCGAAGGGCTGCGCGCGACGCGCAGCGGCCGCTCCGCGCGCGCCGAGGCGATCGGAGCGGCGCTCGACGCGATAGGCATCCCGGGGGCCTACGAAGGCGCGTTGCGCTACGTCTCGAATCCGGACCTTGTCTCGCGCACGCATTTCGCTCGCTTTCTCGTCGAAAAGGGCTTTGCCGAATCGACGGCCGACGTCTTCGACCGTTTTCTGGGGGAAGGCAAGCCGGGGTACGTGCCGCACCGCTGGGCCAAGCTCGAGGACGCGATCGCCTGGATCAAGGCCGCGGGCGGTGTCGCGGTGATCGCGCATCCGGGCCGCTACAAATACACACAGCTTGGGTTCGACGAGCTTTTCTCGGCGTTCATCGATCTCGGCGGCGAGGCAATCGAGGTCGTGACCGGCAGCCACACGCCCGATCAATACCGCGAGTATGCGGACGTTGCGCGTCGGTTCGGCTTCGAGGCCTCGCGCGGTTCCGACTTTCACGCGCCGGGAGAGGGCAGAGTGGAGCTCGGTGATTTGCCGCCGTTGCCGGCAGGGCTTACGCCTGTTTGGGAGCGCTGGTTGTAGCGTCCGATCGATTTTTCCAACGAAAGGAAAACGCCTTGGTCGGCTGGTAGAGTGCTCGAATTCGGCGCGGCCTTCGGCGGCGAGCCAGCCGGTCAGGCACGGCATCCGCGAGGAGTCCCGGGCCAGCGCAGAAGTCCGGCTTACCGACTATTTCGCCATGTCCCAATTCTTCCGGATCCATCCCGAGAACCCGCAGCCGCGGCTCATCGCTCAGGCCGTTCAGATTGTGAGGGACGGCGGCGTCATTGCGCTGCCGACCGACTCGAGCTATGCGCTCGCGTGTCGGCTCGACGACAAGGAGGCCGTGACACGGCTGCGGCGCATTCGCGGGCTAGACGAGCGCCAGCATTTGTCGTTGCTTGTGCGTGACCTGTCGGAGCTCGCGGCGTTCGCGATGGTCGACAATCACCAGTTCCGGCTCATCAAATCGGTGACGCCCGGTCCTTATGTGTTCGTCCTGCAGGCGACGAAGGAGGTACCGAGGCGTTTGTCGCACCCGTCGCGCAAGACGATCGGCCTGCGAGTGCCCGATCACGCGATCACACTGGCGCTGCTTGAAGCGCTCGGCGAGCCGCTCATCGCGACCACGCTGATCCTGCCTCCCGACGATCAGCCGCTCAACGAGCCCGAGGAAATCCGGGCGCGGCTCGAAAAGCAAATCGATCTCGTGATCGATGGGGGCGCGTGCTTGCGCGCGCCGTCGACGGTAATCGACCTGACCGGCGACGAGCCCTTGCTCGTGCGTGCAGGCTGCGGCTCGCTGGAGCCGTTCGGACTGACCGTGGCGTGAAGGACGCATTTGGCCTTCGCCGGTGAGGGGCCTCGAGAGCAAACCTTAGAAACGGGCGGCCGAGAAGGCTGGCCGTTCGGCCGATGGGCGTGATGCCCTGGCCCCCTTGTTACAATAGGCCCCGCTATGGATCTCTCTTCCTTGATACAGACGATCGCGGTCTACGCGCTTCCCGTGGTGTTCGCGATCACGTTGCACGAGGCGGCTCACGGCTACGCGGCCCGGCTGCTCGGCGACAACACCGCTTATATGATGGGGCGCGTGTCGTTCAATCCGATGCGTCACATCGACCCGCTCGGCACGATCGCGATACCGCTGCTGCTTTATTTCATGACGGGCGGCGCGTTCTTGTTCGGCTATGCGAAGCCCGTGCCCGTCGCGTTTCGCAATCTGCGCAATCCGCGTTGGGGCAGCCTCTGGGTTGCGCTCGCGGGGCCGGTCTGCAATTTCGTGCAGGCGCTCGTCTGGGCTGTGCTCGGCGTAGCGCTCGCTTACTTTTCGTTGAGCGAGCCTTTCATATCGCGGATGGCGGCGGCCGGTGTCGGTGTCAATCTGGTGCTCGGCGTGCTCAACCTGTTTCCGCTTCCTCCTCTCGACGGGGGCCGCGTTCTCGTTGCGCTGTTGCCGCCTCGCCAGGCGATCGGCTTGGCGCGGCTCGAGCCTTGGGGCTTCGCCATCGTGATGGCGCTCGTCATATCGGGTGTCCTGACGAAAATCTGGCTGAGGCCGCTCGTTGCGCTCGGCTATGACGCCTTGTCCGCCATCCTCGCCCCGTTCGCCTCGTTTCTGAACTGAAGCCATGTTCCCAGACCGCATTTTCTCCGGCATGCGTCCCACCGGTTCGCTGCACCTTGGCCACTACCATGGTGTGTTGAAGAACTGGGTGCGGCTGCAGACCGAGTACCCGTGCTTTTTCTGCGTCGTCGACTGGCATGCGCTGACCACGCATTACGAGACGCCGGAAATCATCGAGAACAACGTCTGGGAGGTGTTGATCGACTGGCTGGCCTCGGGCATCGATCCGGCACAGGCCACGCTTTTCATCCAAAGCCGCGTTCCCGAGCATGCCGAGCTGGCCCTGCTGCTCGGCATGAGCGCGCCGCTCGGCTGGCTCGAGCGCGTGCCGACTTACAAGGAGCAGATGGAGCAGCTCAAGGACAAGGACCTGTCGACGTACGGTTTTCTCGGCTATCCGGTGCTGATGGCCGCGGACATCCTGCTTTACCGAGCGTCGCTCGTGCCGGTCGGCGAGGACCAGGTCCCGCACGTCGAGATGACGCGCGAAATCGCGCGGCGTTTCAACTATCTTTATGGCCGCGAGCCGGGCTTCGAGGAAAAGGCGTTGCAAGCAGTCAGGAAGCTCGGCGGCAAGCGCTCGAAGCTCTATCATGAGCTGCGCAACGCTTATCAGCAAAAGGGCGACGACGAGGCACTCGAGCGAGCCCGCGCGCTGCTGCAGGAATCGCAAAGCTTGTCGATGGGCGACCGGGAGCGGCTCTTCGGCTATCTCGAAGGCGCCCGCAAGATTATTCTCGTCGAACCTCAAGTGCTGTTGACCCAGGCCTCGCGAATGCCCGGCCTCGACGGTCAGAAGATGTCGAAGTCTTACGGCAATACGATTGGCTTACGCGAGGATGCCGAGTCGATCACGAAGAAGGTGCGCACGATGCCGACCGACCCGGCGCGCGTGCGGCGCACCGACCCGGGCGATCCGGAAAAATGCCCGGTCTGGCAACTGCATCAGGTTTATAGCGACGAGGCGACGCACCGCTGGGTTCAAAGCGGGTGTCGCTCGGCCGGCATCGGCTGCCTCGAATGCAAGCAGCCCGTCATCGAGGGGATTTTGCGCGAACAGCAGCCGATGCTCGAGCGCGCGCAAAAATACATGGACGACCCCTCGCTCGTGCGGGCGATCGTCGCTGACGGATGCGACAAGGCGCGCAAATTCGCCGTGGAGACGATGCGCGACGTTCGTGAGGCGATGGGGCTCGCCTACTCCTAAGCGCCGTATATAGGGCCTGCAAACCGATGTAAACAGGCCCTCGGGACCGCCTCGTTGCGATTTTGCCCGGCCAATCCGCTACAATCGCGCTTTCAGGATCGAATTCATCGCGTTTCATGGTTAACGGCACATCAAGCAGCACCCTTGGCGGCGTGCGGATTCGCGGCAGCATTCCCGCGATCATCACGCCGATGCGCGAAGACGGCGGGCTCGATCTGGCGGCGTTTCGCAAGCTCGTCGATTGGCACATCGAAGAGGGCACGGATGCCCTCGTCGTCGTCGGGACGAGCGGCGAATCAGCCACGCTCACGGTCGAAGAGCACGTCCTCATGATCGAGACGGCCGTCAAACAGGCGGCCGGCCGCATTCCCGTGATCGCCGGCGCGGGCGGGAACTCGACGGCCGAAGCGATCGAGCTGACCGAGCGTGCGAAATCGGTTGGCGCCGACGCGACGCTGCAGGTCGTGCCGTACTACAACAAGCCGACGCAGGAAGGCATTTATCTCCATTTCAGGAAGATCGCCGAAGCCGTCGATCTTCCCGTGATTCTTTATAACGTGCCGGGCCGGACCGTGGCCGACATGTCGAACGAGACGATCCTGCGGCTCGCGCAGGTTCCGGGCGTGATCGGGGTGAAAGAGGCCACGGGCAACATCGATCGCGCGGCGCATCTCATCAAGGCCGCGCCGGCCGGTTTCGCGATCTATAGCGGCGACGACCCGACGGCGGTCGCACTGATGCTACTCGGCGGGCACGGCAATATTTCGGTGACGGCGAACGTCGTGCCGCGCGCGATGAGCGAGCTCTGCAAGGCCGCGCTTGCCGCCGATGCGAAGACGGCACGCGAAATTCATTTGCGCTTGTTGTCGCTCCACAAGAATCTCTTTGTCGAGTCGAATCCGATTCCGGCGAAATGGGCGCTCCAGGAAATGGGGCGAATCGAGGGGGGGATCCGTTTGCCGTTGACGCCGCTCGATGCGCGCTACCACGAGGTTGTGCGTGCCGCATTGCGCGAGGCAGGCGCGCTGCGCTGAAGCGTTGGGCACGATGCAGGCCGCTCGGAGGCGAGCCGGCAACCGCAACTGTGTACCACTAACCGACGTCGTTCTCGACTGACGCGCTTGGCCGCGGCTGGCACGCGCTAGTATCATGAAGGGCTCCATGAAACGTTCCGCTTTTTCCACTCATGCCATTCGCACGGCGGCGCTCGTGCTTGCGTTGACCGCGCTTGCCGGTTGCGACACGCTCAATGACTGGTTCTCCGGCGACAAGGTCGACTACAAGGCGACGGGCTCGGCCCCGCCCCTGAAGGTGCCGGGCGACCTCACGGCCACGACGGCTTCAACGCAGTACACGGCCCCGCCCGTTGGCACGGCGCTCGGCGGTGCGCCCGAGCGCAACAAGACCGTCGCCGGCAACGCGACCGAAGGCGTGCCAAGCGCGCAGGATCCATACGGCATGCATATCGAGCGCGATGGCGATCGCCGCTGGCTCGTCGTCGACGGCCGCTCGCCCGATCAGCTCTGGCCTCAGCTGCAGGCGTTTTGGCAGGAGAACGGCTTCGCGCTGGCGACCGATGCGCCGGCGACCGGCATCATGGAGACTGCTTGGGCCGAGAATCGCGCGAACATCCCGGACGACTGGTTCCGTCGCACCGTCGGCCGCCTGATCGACTTTGCGTATTCGTCGGGCACACGCGACCGTTTTCGTACGCTCGTTGCACGGGGCCCGGATGGCACCACCGACATCTCGATCACGCATAGCGCGCTCGAGGAGGTGTTGACGGGTCAGGACAAAGATTCGTCGCGCTGGATCGAGCGTCCGCGCAATCCGGTACTCGAAGCCGTTTTCCTGACAAAGCTGATGCAAAAGTTCGGGTTGACCGATGCGCAATCGAGGGATCTGCTGGCGAATGCGCGGCCTGCCGCGGCGCCCGCGAAGATTCAGATGAGCGGCGGCGAAACGACACTCGATCTGCCGGAGTCGTTCGACCGCGCCTGGCTTCGAGTCGGCCTTGCGCTCGATCGCACTAATTTTGCCGTCGACAACCGCGATCGCGCGAAGGGCATCTACTACGTGCGGTATGCGGATTCGGCGGAGGAACTGAAGCGCGACGGCCTCTTCGGCAAGCTGTTTTACCGGAAGCCCGCAGCCGACAAACAAGGGCCGCAGTTTCTCGTCAACGTCCGGCCGACGAGCGACACGCAGACGCAGGTTTCGATCCTCGACACGAACGGGAACGTCGTGACGTCCACTGAGGCGCAACGGATTCTCACGCTGCTGCACGCCCAACTGAACTGATCCGGTCACTCCATGCGCTTCGCCAGCCTCGGCAGCGGCAGCGAGGGAAACGCGCTCTTCGTCGAAGCCCATAGCGGCGCCACGACGACGCGCGTGCTCCTCGACTGCGGGTTTTCGGCGAAGGAGATCGAGCGGCGCCTTGCGCGCCTCGATCGCGGCATCGAGCAACTCGATGCCATTCTCATCACTCATGAGCATAGCGACCATATCGGCAGCGCACTGACGATCGCACGCAAATGGTCCGTGCCGCTCTACACGAGTTGGGGAACGGCACGGGCGGTCGGCGCCGATGAAGCCGAAGTCGATCTTCATGTGCTTTGGGGCGACGAGACCGTCGCGATAGGCGATCTCGAGGTGTGTCCTTATACCGTTCCGCACGATGCGCGCGAGCCGTTGCAATTCGTCTTTTCCGACGGAGCAAATCGGTTAGGGGTGCTGACCGACGTCGGGACGTCCACGCCGCGTATTACCGAGGTACTGAGCGGCTGCGACGGTCTAGTGCTCGAATGCAATCACGATCTTGGCATGCTCGCGACAAGCCGCTACCCGCAATCGTTGAAAGCGCGAATCGGCGGTAATCACGGGCACTTGAGCAACGACGCGGCCGCTGGAATTCTCGCTGGATTGGATCGGACGCGATTAAAGCATCTCGTCGCGGCGCATTTGAGTCAACAAAACAATCTTCCCAATCTGGCTCGTGCCGCATTGGCTGCAGTGCTCGGCTCGGCGGCCGACGACATTGTCGTCGCATCGCAGGAAGAAGGGTTCGCGTGGCTCGAATTGGCGAATTCGTAGCGCGCTCGCGCGGGAGCGGCATGGCGCCGCCCACGCAATTATTTGCGTTGCTTACCTGAGGCAAGAAAGAAAAAACCGGCCCACGGGCCGGTTTTTTCTCGCCATGAAGGCAGCTAGCTTACTGGCTCGCACCCGAAGCCGGAGCAGCAGCGGACGCCGGAGCTTCCGACGCAGGAGCAGCGGCAGGAGCCGATTCGCTTGCGGCAGCAGCAGCACCACCCGAAGCAGCACCCGTTTCCGAAGCAGCAGCGGCCGGCGCCGAGGCAGCCGTCGTGTCGCTGGCAGCCGGCGCGGCAGCGTTCTGGTCGCTGCTCTTGTTGCACGCAGCCAGGGCCACGGCAGCCAACAGGGATGCAACGAGGAGGGATTTCTTCATGATCACGTCCTTTTATGGTTAAAGGTAAGCAACAGCGCGAAATAATACCGGTAATGTGCTTCAACACCAACCTGAGCCGCTGGTGGGACGCACATCAGAGCGTGAATCTTCCCCACGGCTTGGGCGGAAATTATATGCACTTTCGTACTGACCGTCGACAAACCAGGGCCAATACGTTGCCTTTCTCATACAAAATTTCACGTTTTCGGATGAGGAGGACCAACTCACGCAAATGCGCCGATCCGTACCCAGCCGGCAAGATACCACTCGTGCAGCAAAGCTGTCACCGACCAATCATCAGAGAGTGTTACAAAACTTTTCCCTTCTAGAAGGCGTCGGTCGGCGAACTCAAGTAGCCATTTCTTGCGCGGCGGCAAGCGGTGTTCTTCCCCGTTGATGAAGTAGCTGCGCTTGCCGTAGAGCAATGCCGTTTTCCTGTCGAGCCGGATGCCCACCCGTGCCGCCTGCCGCGTAAATGCAGAAACGTCGACGGGGGCTTCGGGCGCGTCGAACACTACATTGGATTTAGGCTCGCTCAGATAGCTGCCGATGAACGACGCGACGTCTTCGTCATCCCAACGGATTCCAGCAAGGATCGCGCCGACTTGCTCGATCAAGCCCTGCGGCAACTGCGCAGGACGCACGACGGCGTCTTGACCGGGATCACGGTAGCGCACGCCGTTCCGAGCGAGCCGGGCCGCCGTTCCTCGCTCGGCGAGATGGTAGAGAAACTGGCCGATGAGCTCTTCGGCGGAGGGCGACCGAAACCCGATCGAGCAGGTCATGCATTCGCCGATCGCGATGCCGTCGTGCGCGATATGCGGCGGCAAATAAAGCATGTCGCCCGGCTCGAGCACCCATTCGCTTTCCGGTTCAAAATGCTGTAAGACTTTCAATGGCAATCCGTCTTTCAACGCCAAGTCTTTTTGCGCCGAAATTCGCCATCGCCGTTTTCCATGAACTTGCAGCAAAAAAACATCATACGAATCGAAATGCGGCCCCACGCCGCCGCCGTCGGTGGCATAGGAGATCATCAAATCGTCGAGCCTGGCATCTGGAACAAAGCGGAACCGGTCCAACAACGCCCGGGCGCGGTCGTCGTGCAGGTCGACGCCTTGCACGAGTAGTGTCCATTCGCGGCGCTTCAAGCCGGGCAAGTCGCTTCGATCGAAGGGGCCGTGTTCGAGGCGCCATTTGCCGCGCAAATGTGAGACGAGCCGGGCTTCCACGTCATCGCTTGCGGCAAGCTCGAACAGCTCGTCGCGCGACAGCGGCGGGGCAATGCCGGGCAGCGCCTGACGAACGAGTAGCGGCTTTTTTTGCCAATGGCGACGCATAAACTGCGACGGCGATAAATTGGCGAAGAGTGACGTCGGTACGTCGGGCGAAGGCGGCGAAACGGCGGAACGGAGAGGAGCGGCGGGGGAGATCGGTTGGTCGAGGGGCCGCTTCGGCATCGTATAATGAGACGGTATTTTGGGAGAGTTTGAATGAAAATCGCGAAGAACACCGTTGTGTCGGTCGCTTACAAGCTGTCAGACGCACAAGGCAATCTGATTGAGGAAAGCGACGAGCCGATGGTCTACCTGCACGGCGGCTATGATGGCACGTTCCCCAAGATCGAGGAAGAGCTCGACGGGCACGAACCGGGGTTCCAGACGCAAATCCAGCTCGAGCCGCAGGACGCATTCGGAGAATACGATCCCGAACTCGTCAAAATCGAGCCGCGCAGCCGCTTCCCGGAGCCGCTCGAAGTCGGCATGCAGTTCGAAGGTACGCCCGAAGATAGCGATGATGAAATCGACGCGCTGATCTATACGGTGACCGATCTTGCCGAGGATAAAGTCGTGCTCGATGGCAACCATCCGCTCGCCGGGATGGCGCTGCGGTTCGCGCTGACGGTGAAGGAAGTTCGCCCGGCTACGCCAGATGAAATCGAGCATGCTCACGCCCACGGCGCCGAAGGCATCGAAGTGCTCGACGACGAAGACGAAGACGACGACTCGTCAACTCCCACCTTGCATTGAACCCGTTCCCGGCGTGCTGGTCGGCGGCCGGTTAGCAGGCGGCACGACGGTGGGTGCGAGCGGCGGCTGGATTGGCGCGGTATTACGGCGGTCCGGTTCCGGCAGCAAGGGAGGCTGCGTGGCAGGCACACCAGGGGCGATAGGCGGCGGCGCCGGCATGATGCCCGAGGCGCTCGGGGCCGAGTCGGACGGCGACGCTTGCGGTGCCGAGGTGACTGGAGGCAGCTCGGACGCAGGCTCGCGCAGCGTTCTCGGTATCTGCCTCAGCGAGACCAGAAACGGCTGAGCCTTGGCGTAATTCACATCGATTCTTACCCATTGCGTGAGCGGGTCATGCGGCCCGATCGCGATCCGTGTCAGATTCGAAAGACGATCGCCTTTGTCGTCGAAAAGAGGTTGATCGATCGTGAAGCCATGAGGCAGCGGCTTCGACCCTTCATGAACAACGATCAGCGGCCCGCGAAACGTCTGGGCGGCTTTCACCAGGCTTCGTTTTAATTCCAGGTAGCCGTCGCGGGGGCGGTTGCGCGCAAACCGCAGCCACGAAAATCGATCCGCATGCTCATAGCGCTCGAAATCGGGTGCAGCCTCGATGAATACGACGAGCGCATGCGCATTGCGGCGGTGTGCATACTCGGCCGCATGCTCCAGCCAAAATGCTGTTGCAATTGCGCGGTCGTCGTATTCACCATTACGGCCGCCCGCGTTCGAATAATGATTGTTTCCGCCCACCACATTCAGCCCGACGAAGACCGTATCGTCGACCTGCCAGCGCACGTTTTCGCGGTAGGCGCGAAAGCGCACGACGTCGCTCTCGCGTTTCAGGGCGAGCGTCGATTGCCCGAGCGACGCGTTGTCCGCGAATAGCGTCCGCCGCAGAAAGTCGAGACGTTCAGTCGCGTCATAACCGCCCGCCTGCGCGCCATCGCAGTCGGCCCAATCGTGCTGGCCCGCAATGACGACGAGCGGAACACGCGACGTTTCGAGCACCTGTTGCCGTTGCTCATAGAGGTCGTCGTCGCAGTGCTCCGATGCGCTTTTGAGATTGCCGTCGTAAACGATGAATGCGACATGCGGCTCGAGGCCGATAGCCTCGAGAAGCTGTTGCGTCACGGCCTCGTCGGCCGTGCTGCGCATGGTGCCCGAGATAACCCCAAATTCGAAGTGAGGTTGGGCCGCCGCGGCTTCACGAGCGCAGGAGAGCGCAATGAGGAGCGCAACAGCTCGCGCGAACACCTTCGCGAATCCGGGAGTCACAGCGGCCTGAAGCGCGGCCTGTGCTGTGCGCTCGCCAGATCATGCAGCTCGTAGATCAGGTCGAGTGCTTCGCGAGGCTTCAAATCGTTCGGGTCGAGCGCGCGCAGACGCTCGAGTACCGCATACGCGGGGGTGTCGCTTGCATTGTCGACGTCGTCGTCGCGCGCATCTTCAACGAACGGTGCGGTCGTGAATAGGTCGAGCTGGGGCGTGGCGTGGCTCACCGACTGCTGTTCGAGATGAGCCAGATGCTTGCGAGCCGCGCGGATCACCGGGGACGGCACGCCGGCGAGTTGCGCGACTTGCAGCCCGTAGCTCTGGCTCGCCGGTCCCTCGTCGACGGCGTGCAGGAACACGATTCCATGCCCGTGCTCGACGGCCGAAAGGTGGACGTTGGCCGCCTGCGGAAACTCGGCCGGCAGTTGCGTCAACTCGAAATAGTGCGTCGCGAAGAGCGTGTAGCAACCATTATGGGCAAGCAGATGGCGCGCGATGGCCCATGCGAGCGCGAGACCGTCGAACGTCGACGTACCGCGGCCGATCTCATCCATCAGCACGAGGCTTTGCGGCGTCGCATCGTTGAGAATGGCCGCGGCTTCCGTCATTTCGACCATGAACGTCGAACGGCCGCCCGCGAGGTCGTCGGCTGCGCCGATGCGCGTGAAGATGCGATCGATCGGGCCAAAACGCGCGCGCCGCGCGGGCACATAGCTGCCGACATAGGCGAGCAGCGCGATCAGCGCTGTCTGCCGCATGAATGTCGATTTGCCGCCCATGTTCGGGCCGGTGATCAGCAGCAGCTTGCGCTCGACATCGAGCCGGCAATCGTTGGCGATGAATTGCTCGACCTGGGCTTCGACGACGGGGTGACGTCCCTGCTCGATCTCGATGCCAGCTTCGGCTGCGAACGTAGGCGCGACCCAGTCCAGCGCCCGGGCGCGCTCGGCGAGTGCCGCGAGCAAATCGAGCTCCGCAAGCGCGGCCGCAACGCGCTGGCAGTCGCCGATGAACGGCAGCAGCGCCTGCAGCACGGCATCGTAGAGCGAGCGCTCGCGCGCCAAAGCTCTCTCCTGGGCGGACAGCGCCTTGTCTTCGAAGGTCTTCAGCTCGGGGGTGATGTAGCGTTCGGCGTTCTTGAGCGTCTGGCGGCGGCGATAGTCGTCGGGCACTTTGTCCGTCTGGCCACGCGTCACTTCAATATAAAAGCCGTGCACCTTGTTGTATTCGACGCGCAAATTTGCGATGCCTGTGCGTGCGCGCTCGCGTGCTTCGAGATCGATGAGGAACTGCCCACAGTTTTCGGAGATGTCACGCAGCTCGTCGAGCTCGCTATCGTAGCCGCGCGCGATAACGCCACCATCGCGTACCATCGCGGCGGGTTCCTCAGCGATGGCGCGGCTCAGCAGATCGACGCATTCGGGCGGCGGCTGGAGCGCGGCGGCAATGCGATCGAGTGCCGCGGAGCCACCGGCGGCTTCCGAGACCTGCGTGCGCAGAGCCGGCAGCGCCGCGAACGTGTCGCGCAGGCTCGAGAGATCGCGCGGACGCGCCGACAACAGCGCGAGCCGCCCGGTGATGCGCTCGACGTCGGCAATGCGGCGCAACGCGGTTCTCAACGAATCGAGGCTGGCCTGAGGGGGCGCATCGAGCAATGCGCCGATCGCTTGCTGGCGTGCTTGCGCGCGAGCGGCGTCGCGCGGCGGGTGATGCAGCCAGTGGCGCAAGAGGCGGCTGCCCATCGTCGTGCAGCAGGTATCGAGCAGCGAACAGAGCGTCGGCGATTCGCCGCCGCGCAGCGTTTCCGTCAACTCGAGATTGCGGCGTGTTGCCGGGTCGAGCCCTATGTACTCCGATTCATACTCGACCTTCAGACTGCGCACATGACGGAGCTGCTGGCCTTGCGTGGCCGCAGCGTAAAGCAGCAGTGCGCCTGCCGCGCCGCATGCGCTCGTGAGCGACTCGGCGCTGAAGCCGTCGAGGCTTGCGACATCGAGCTGATCGCATAGCCGCTGCTTGCCCGATGCAACATCGAAATGCCATGACGGCACGCGTGTGAGCGCGCCAGTCCTGCCGGCTGGGAGAAACTCGGCGGGCGCGTCGGCCACGAGTATCTCCGCGGGACGGATGCGTTCGAGCGAAGCACCGAGTTGGTCCGGCGCGATTTCGGCGAGACGCAGTGCGCCACTGGCGAGGTTGAGCCACGCCAGGCCGATCGTGTTAATGACGCCGCGCTTGTTGTGCGCGGGACATATCGCGAGCAAGTAGGCGTCGTTCTTGTCGGCGAGGAGCGCTGCATCGGTCAACGTGCCCGGCGTGACCACGCGCACTACCTTGCGTTCTACCGGGCCTTTCGACATGGCGGGATCGCCGATTTGTTCGCAGATCGCGACGGATTCTCCGAGCTTCACCAGCTTCGCGAGATATTGCTCGACAGCATGGTGCGGCACGCCTGCCATCTTGATCGGATTGCCGGCTGACGCGCCGCGTTGAGTGAGCGTGAGGTCGAGCAGGCGTGCGGCCTTTTCCGCGTCTTCGTAAAAGAGCTCGTAGAAATCGCCCATCCTGAAGAAAAGCAGCGTGCCCGGATGATCGGCCTTGATGCGCAGATATTGCTGCATGTACGGCGTATGCTTCGCGATCGTTTGATCGGTCTCGCCGGATGTCTGTGTTGGGTTGCCCATCATATTCTTGGTGCTTGCGAGTATAGGGCGAGAGTGTACCTCGGCGGCCGATCCGTACAGTCGTCCGAATGGCTAACAGCGGTGAGCAAGGCGCCGCGGCGGGCCAGCGCGGCGCTTGATCGGCACCGATCAAGCGCCGCGCTTTCTCGCCGGAGCGCTTTTGACCGCCGGGGAAGACATTGCCCCGCGCGAAGCGGTCGCCTTCCTGGTTGCCATGGTCTTGGTGGTTGCGCGCTCGTCACGCGCCGCCGCGGTGCGCCGATTATGATCGTCGTTCGAGCGCTCCTTCACCGGGCGTGTCGGCGCGCTTTCGCCTTTTCCGTCCCCAACGGCATCTACGTCGCGCCACGGATGAAAACTATCGAGCGAGTACCGCGCCCCCGACTCGGTGACCACGGACAGCTCGAGCTCCAGGCCGAGCGACTTCAGGAAGCGTCTGAGCGTGGAGAGATAGGTGTCGGAGCGCTGTTCAAGCTGAGAAATGGCGTTTTGCTGGATGCCGAGCTCGTGCGCAACGTTCGCCTGCGTTCTTCCCATGGCCTTGCGAATGTCTGTGAGCGTCCTCGCCGCGGCCAGCATCTCCTGAACCTTTGCTTCCGCGAGGGATTCAATCCTTTGCCGGCGCGGCGAAGGGAGATTCTCGATGACTTCGTCCAAGCTTCTGCCCATGTTCACTTCTCCTTGGTTTCATTGCCGCTCCCGCCTTTCAGAAAGGCGATGTTCGCGGCCTGCAGTGTCCTCAAATGCTCGTCGAACCGCTTGTTTGCGAGCTTCAGCAAATCGCTGTAGAACTGTTGCTCGCTCTTGCCCTGCTTGCTGCGAGCCGCCAACAAGATCGGCTGTCGGTCGGGGCCAAACGCGAATGCAGCCCTCCAAACTTCGGCTCCATTGTTGACCTTGAAGCGCAGCTCCTTCATGTTGGGGTGCCTCGGGTTATGCAGCGTCCCAACATAAGGCCTGCCCGCTTCGGGGCCCAACCGTTGAACCGCTTTCGCGGTCGCAAGCAACTCATCCTGGACGCCTTCTGGCAGCAAATCGAACTCCGCATCGAAGGTATCGTGGAAATGGAATCTCCAATGACCATGCGTCAATTATCATCTTCGGGTGATATCACGTCAAGCTGATTGAGCGCCTCGCTGCCGGCAGACGATCGTCAAGCGCGAGCGTCTGCTGCCAAGACCGGATCCAGGTTCGGTTTGGAACGCGGGAGGCGATGCCTGCGAGGAAGGCTTGAGCGTGTATCGATGGGGCGAACGCGGACACTCGTCCGGACGGCCAACGAGAAAGGTGTTCGGGGAGCTCTGCCGGGATGAAGTGGTAGCGTCAGTCGTCGATCGGCGGCGTTACTCGCGGATCAACGATTGAAAGTCGACGCTTCTGGCATTCGCGGCGCTGCGGAGCTTCGCGAGCCAGTTCGTCGCGCATAGAAAGACGCCCAGCGCCACGATGATCCACGGGACCGGCATATCGATGGCGAGCAGCAGGGCATATGCGCCGAGCATCAGCAGGACCGCGAGATTCTGATTGAAGTTTTGCACGGCGATCGAGTGGCCGGCTGTGATCAATGTCGCGCCGCGATGCTGAAGCAGCGCATTCATCGGAACGATGAAAAAGCCGGCGAGCGCGCCGATGCCGATCATCAGCGGATAAGCAAGCGTGACGTAAAGCGGCAGGAACGTATCGCCAAGCCGTAGTCCCGCCGTTTCCGGAAAGAGCGCCTTGCTGTAGAACGCCATCGCAGCGATGGTGAGGCCGCCCGCGATGCCCACGGGGAGCACCCGCAGCGAGCGCACGAGCGGCACCCATGCCGCGGCGGCCGCCGCGCCGACTGCAATGCCGATACCCGTCGTACCTTGCATGATTGCCGCTTTGGAAAGCGAGAGGCCGAGATTGGCGGCGCCCCACTTCAGGACGAGCAATTGCAGTGTGACGGCCGCGCCCCACATCCACGTCGTGACCCAAAGCGGGATCTGAGCGAGCTTGTCGGTCCAGAGCGC
>CAYPWK010000050.1:10802-19814 GCA_964414365.1 uncultured Burkholderia sp. | reverse complement strand
GGCCACTGGCAGTTCTGGCTGTTCTTCGTCGGCTTCAACGTTGCGTTCTTTCCGATGCATCTGCTCGGATTGCACGGCATGCCTCGTCGCGTGTGGACCTATCCGGCCGGCATGGGTTGGTCGACGATGAACCTGGTGGCCACCATCGGCGCGTGGACCATCGCGGCTAGCGTGCTGCTCTTTCTCGTGAACGTCGTCCGCTCCTGGCGGCACGGCAAGCCGGCAGGACCCAATCCATGGGGCGCGGCGACGCTCGAATGGGCCACGTCTAGCCCGCCGCCGCCGCACAACTTCGACGCGGTGCCGGTCGTTCACGGACGCGACCCGCTCTGGGATCCGCCGGGCCAACCGGCCTACGTCGCCGGACTCGCGGCCGACGCGCGCGAGGTACTGCTTACCACAGTGCTCGACGCGGAGCCCGACCTGCGCTCGCTTTTCCCGACGCCTTCGATCTGGCCATTCCTGAGCGCCGTTGCAACGACGGTGCTCTTCATCGGCTCCATCTTCACCCCGTGGGCAATCGTTTGGGGCTCGATTCCAGTCGCCATCACATTGACGATCTGGTTCTGGCCGACTCGGCGCCATCATGCGCGGGCGGTCGCGCTGGAGCGAAAGCCATGAACGGCGAAACGGTTACCGGAACGCGCGCCGATATGGCGCCGACGACGCTCGACGTGACCAAGCTGCCGACGTTCGGATTCGGTCATCGGAACCTCATGTGGTGGGGCACCTGCGGGCTGATGCTGATCGAAGGCACGGCGTTCGCGATCGCCGTTGCGATGTACTTCTATTTGCGCAACGTCAACGTTGCGTGGCCTCTGACCGCGCCGCCACCGAGCCTGCTCTGGGGGACGCTGAACTTTGCGATCCTTATCGTAAGCATGGCGCCCAACGAGCTCGCGAGACGCGCCGCGCAACGGCTCGATGTGCGCGCATCTCGAGCCTGGTTGCTGGCCTGCCTTGCCTTCGCCGTCGCGTTCCTCGTCGTACGCGGCTTCGAGTTTGCGACGCTGAACGTAAAGTGGTACGCCAACTCGTATGGATCCATCGTCTGGTTCCTGCTCGGCCTTCACACCACTCACCTCGTCACCGATACCCTCGACACAGCCGTTCTCGGCGCACTCCTCTTCATCGGGCCTATCGAGGGGCGACGCTTCGTCGACGTGAGCGAGAACGCCGTCTACTGGTATTTCGTAGTCCTAAGCTGGCCGCCGATCTATGCGGTGATCTATCTGGCTCCGCGTCTGCCGCACTAGCCAGCGGGCGCCGCAACAGCAAGGGGAAAATGGAGACCGGCACCATGAAAACCTGGCTCGGACTGCTCGCCGCTCCGGCGCTCGTGCTCGCCGTGCAGAGCATCGACTATGCGCTCGTGCAGATCGCCTGCGCCCGGCATAGCACCGTGTCGCTGAACGTCGTCAGCGCGGTCGCATTCGCGGCTTCAGTGTTTGCGACGGTGCTCGCCTATCGCAAATGGCGAGCGACGGCGGCGCCGTTCCCTGCGAGCTACGACGCGCGCCCGGCGCGCGCGGCATGCCTCGCATTCGCCGCGACAGTCCTCGGTGCATTCAGTACGTTGGTTCAACTGACGATGTGGTTCCCGCAATGGGTGCTCTCGCCTTGCCGATGAAGCGACACCGCGGCGCTCGTGCGGTGGCGGCATGCCTTGCCGCCGCCGCGCGTTCGTTCGCCCATTTGCCTGCGCTCGCGGCTTGGGCCGGCAGGTTGGCCTTGGCAGCGGCCCGTCCGGCTCTCGGGCGTGTTGCGTTCGCGACGATCGCGGTTTGCGCAATGCTCGCCACGGCGCCATCGGCCATTGCGCATCCGCTCCCGGCGGCCGAACGGTCAGCACCGCTGGTCTTCAACTGGCAGTTCGCCCCGTGGGTGACGGCACTGCTGGTGGCGAGCCTCACCGCCTATTGCGCCGGTTATGCACGCCTGGACCGGCGCGGCAGAACCGGGCGCACAAAACGCCGAATACATGGTGCCGCTTTCCTGGCGGGATGGCTGGTGCTCGCCGCCGCGCTCCTCTCGCCGCTCGATTCGCTCAGCGAAGGGCTCTTCTCCGCGCACATGGTTCAGCATGAATCGATGATGATTGTTGCCGCGCCGCTGCTCGTCGCGGGCCGGCCGCTCGGCGTCTGGATCTGGCTACTGCCGCGCCGCGCACGAATCCGCATTGGCCGCGCACTACGCTCACGCGCGTGGAGCGCATTCTGGAGACTGATCGTGTCCCCATTGCCGGCTTGGATACTGCATGCCGCCGCGCTGTGGGCATGGCACGCGCCTTCGCTTTTCGAGGCCGCGCTCGCCGATCCGTTCGTCCACACGCTGCAGCATGCGAGCTTTCTCGTCACCGCATTACTGTTCTGGTGGAGCATCGTCGGCGACGGCGCGACGCGCCGCCGCAGCGGCCACGCCATGCTCTCGCTCTTCACGACGATGGCCCATACAGGCGCCCTCGGCGCGCTGATCACACTGGCGCCAGCGCTTTGGTACCCGTCGTATATCGAGCCGGCAAGCGCGCTCGGCATCGATCCGCTACGTGATCAGCAACTCGGCGGGCTCATCATGTGGGTTCCCGCCTCGCTCGCGTATCTGCTAGCCGCGCTAGTGGTGGCAGCGCGTTGGCTCTCGCGCGGCCAAACGGCACGCGCAACGCCGACGGCGATCGCGATGCTCGAAAGCCGTTCGGGCGGCTCTGGCGCCACCGCGTCGGTCGAGGATGCATCGCCATGAACCGACCGCGTACCACGAGGCACCTGGTACTGCTGACGTTGCCGGCCATCGTGTCGATAGCGGCGATCGGCAATGGGCTGCCGGGCGCAAACGCCGGATCGGCGGCCGCGAGCTCCAACAGTTCATACCGCTCCGGCGACACGGCGCCGAGCGCGGCCGTGCTCCAGCGCGGCGAATACGTGGCCAAGGCGGCCGACTGCGGCGGCTGCCACACCGCGCCGGCAGGCGGCGCGCCGTATGCCGGCGGGCTCGGCATGGGCTCGCCGTTCGGCACGATCGTCAGCAGCAATATCACGCCGGATACGCGCTACGGCATCGGCCACTATAGCTACGACGATTTCTCGCGCGCCGTGCGGAACGGCGTCGCACCGGGAGGCAAAAGGCTTTACCCGGCCATGCCGTATCCCGAGTTTTCCAAAATGTCCGACGACGACCTGAGCGCGCTATACGCGTACATGATGCATCGCGTTGCGCCGGTCGCACGCCCCGCGCCGCGCTCGGATGTCGCCTTTCCCTTCAATCAGCGCTGGACGCTGCTCTTTTGGCAATTGCTTTTCATGCCGAAGCCATTCGCGCCGCATCCCGATCGGGACGCCCAATGGAACCGCGGGGCGTACCTCGTGCAATCGCTCGGCCACTGCGGCGCCTGCCATACGCCGCGCGGCTTCGGATACCAGGAGCGCGGTTACGATGAATCGTCGCCGCGCTATTTGACCGGCGGCATCAACGACCACTGGTTTGCGACGAATCTGACGGGCGATCGCGGGTCGGGGCTCGGCCGGGTCGATGAAGCCGATATCGCACGCTTTCTGAAGACAGGCCATGCCGCCGGCGCCATCGCGTACGGCAGCATGGTCCAGCAGATTGAGGACAGCACGCAATACATCACGGATGACGACGCTCAGGCGATCGCGCACTATCTGAAGTCACTGCCGGCCCGAGAGGAGTCGGGCAGCTACGAGCCCGACCATCCCACGGCGCAGGCCGAGACGAACGGGAATCGCGTACGCGATCCGCAGTCCGTGGGTTTTGCCGTCTATCGTTCGTTTTGTGCGGGTTGCCACGGCCAAGACGGAAAGGGCGTACCCAACGTCTCTCCCGCGCTCGCGGGCAACCCGTCGGTGCTCGCGAAAGATACGACGTCGCTGATTCGGCTGCTCGTCGAAGGTGGCAGCAGTCCTGCGACGGAATCGGGGCCGCCGCGCCAGCGCATGCCGGCCTTCGCGGGCACGCTTGTCGACGCGCAGATCGGCCAAGTGCTCACGTACGTCCGCAGCGCCTGGGGCAACGACGCGCAACCTATCAGCGGCAACGACGTCAACAGTCTGCGCCAGACGCTGCACAAGTAAGAGGCCGAACCGCTCGATCAGCTCGATTTGTTGCCGGGCTCATGCGTGCGCGACTCGTACCTGTCGTTACCGCAGTTCGGGCATTTGGGGATCGTTTTGCCCTCGGTTACGTGCACCTTGTGGTGGCACTTCTCGCAATGGAAGTCGCCCGTCTTTTGCGCCTTCTCGCCTGCTTTGGCGGACATGCTCCCTCCTCGCGCTCAGGGTTGCCGTTGCCCGCCCTGATGGCGCGGCATCTTCTGCTGGTTCTGCTGTTGCTGACCCTGATGCGGCGTTTTTCGATCGCTTTGACGCGGATTGGTCGGTGCAGTGTTGCTGGGCTTTCTCGACGCCATAGCATCCTCCGTTGAGTGGGGTTGATGGATGTCGAAAGTGACTAGCGTCCGGTCGTTGGAAAACGTCGGACCGACCATTCAGGCGCGCAACGAGCGTACCCAGTCGCCGCGCGTCTCGGGCCAACCGGGAATAGCCGTTGCGCGCATATCCGATGCCGTGCGTTGTGCCGGCGAGTCTGGCCGCCCTACCTTGCGGTCTGGGAGAATGTGATGACCAAGCCACAGGAACATTTAGTCGACTGGTTGCGAGACGCGTATGCGATGGAAAAGCAGGCGGAGTCGATGCTGAAGTCTCAGGCCTCACGGCTCGAGCACTATCCCAAACTCAGGCAGCGCATCGAGGAACATCTCGATGAAACGCTCTCGCAACAGAGGTTGCTCGAACAACGGCTCGATCAGCTCGGTAGCAGCCCATCGACGATCAAGGACCTCACCGCGCGCGTCGCGGCGTTCGGCCAGGCGATCAGCGGCATGACGGTGACCGATGAGGTCGTCAAGGGTGGCCTTTCCGGCTACGTTTTCGAGAACATCGAAATTGCGTCCTACACGGTGTTGATCGCGGCCGCGAAGATGGCTGGGGACGTAGAAACTCAGCGTTGCTGCGAAACCATCCTTCCCCAAGAGGAAGCGATGGCAACGTGGCTGCTGGAGAACCTGCCCGAGATCGTCACCGAATACCTTGCGCGATCGGAGGCCGATATCGACGCGAAGCGGTGACGGTAGCGAAACGTCAGTTTGAGCGCGCCCCGGCGGCAACGGTCGTTGCCGTCGGTCGGCGCTGACGACGCTCGCGAGAGCCTTGAGCGATTAATGCCGCCAAACGAACGATTAACGAATACCTTCGAGGCAGCATGGCTTGCGCCCCAGCACGCATGCAAGGGTGAGCGCGAGAAGACAACGATGCCGGTGCGCCGATCGACGACACTCGGTACTAAGCGGCGCTTCTAGACAGTAATGTGGTTCGACGAAGGCGGCAGTGCCGATCGAGCACGCTGCGTTATTCAGCGCAGCGGTAGAAGTCGATTTGCTGTCCCGCTGCGACGGCGCGGCGCAACCAATCGGGCATATCACCGTAGCCGTCCCATGTGTTGCCCATCGCGTCGCGATAGAGCACGGGCCGTTCCGGTTGCCGATCCGCAGAAATCGATTCGGCTACGGCCTGCAACGTTATTCCGTATTCGTCCATGCGGCGCCGGAGCCAGCGAATTAACCGTTCGCGAGCCTCTCCTTCAAGCTGTTCCATCGATGATTCCGGTTGTGGTTGATGCGGGAGCTCGTGCTCCCCTGTTGGACCCGAGCCGAATCATACTCGACTCGCGGCGATGGGCGGTTGCAACCGCCCGACGGCAGGGTCCGAATGAACCCTCGCCAGATCATGTTTCATGCTGCCAACTCCAATTATCGATACAAAATCCCGAAAAAGCAAAATGTGAGAAACCATAAGAGTGGGGTGGCGCGCTTATCGATTTTCAACACGGCGCGCCGATCGGCAAGGCATTGAATGTCGAAACGTTTCCATGCGGACATAGCGGGCCGAGCGAGCGCGCGAGGCGTTCGCCCGAGCGGCGCGTCCCGCTCGGCGGCTACCGCCACGCAAGGCATGCGCGCTAGGCGCGAGCGTTCCCGCGCAGACGCTGAGCACCCGCGTTGCCGGGCGGCGAAGCGATGTCGTCCGGAATTTTTACTGTTCGGTTTGCGATATTGCCGGTAAAGACAACATAGACGATTCTTTAATGGTCTCTCCGTATCAAATATAAATCATGGAAACGATTCGTCAAATACGAGCGCAGCAGCTCTGTTTTGCCGACACGTCGACGCCTCCCGAAGAAGCTCACCTTCGGCGCCTGCAGCCCTCGCGGGGTGAGCCTTTTCGGGACCCGACAGCCGTCGCTTCGCGATGCGCTCGATTCGCGCCGAAACGCCTGAACGCCATACAGGACGCGCCACAGCGCGCCCGACGAACCGACCGGCGCCCTGCTCGTGCTCGAGCGGTAGCGGCCCCTTATCGTACCGACGAAGAGCCTCCCGAAAAGTCTCACTCATACGAATTAGCGCTCCCGCAAAAGCTCACCGTCGCATAGCGGGCGAGACTCCCTCTCGACCCGACGCCGGCGCCGCTGTGGCATGCGCACCGGACAGTTTCCCATACCGCGATGACTATGCTTCCCGAAAAAGCTCACCTTATGATGTCTTGCCAGTAAGGCAGCGCGGTCGCGCATAGTTCGCTGATCCCGAAAACACTCACCTTTGAGCGCTTTGCGTCCGCCGGTCGCGCGACCGATCGCGATTGTCCTCATTCAAATCGCGACGCCGAATGGCCTTTGGGGGTACTCCCGAAAACACTCACCTTCGGTAGGTGGCGAGTCTTCCAAGAAGTGTGCTAATGGATCCCGTAAACACTCACCTGAATAGACCGCCGACGTTTGGCAAGGCTCAAACGTCACCATCCTTGCTGCACGGTTCTCTCATGTTCGGTCCGCCTGCGCAGCGCGATCGGAGCCGCCGGCGGGGCGACCGATTTCCGCGCAAGACGCGATCCCGAAAACCCTCACCTCGGCGAACTCCTGAAAAAGCTCACCTTGGCAAGCGGGGCTAAAACCGCACTTTGAACTGAAAGCCAATGGTGAACGGCAGGTTATCCGACGGGATCGGCGGTACGAGAATGAAGTTGACGCCCACGCGCTTATAGGTCGTCATGACGATGGGCGCTGCGACGGGTCCGATCGAATGGTCGTGCCCGAACCCCCACCTGCCGTAGTTGTAGCCCGATATGAGCCCGCCCATCACGGCGAGCCGCACGAATCCCCAATGCGCGAACTCGGGCGCCCATACGCCGCCGCCGTACCACGATGGACGCGCGAGCGAATTCCGGAAGCCTCCTGCCGTGACTGCCCATTGTCCGTTGAGCCAGCATTCCGCACCGAGCCCCGGATTGAAGTCCTCGAAAGATTGTTTCGGATGAATGTGATGCGAGCCGATCATCGCATCGATCCACAGGCCGCCGTTGCACCAATCGGCGTGGGCGCTCATCGGAGCGCTCATGCCGCCAAGAGTCAGCAGTGCTAAGCAAACGGCTCGCAGCCGCTTGCCGTCCCCATTCCCGATACCCGTCCGCGAAAGACGCATGTCCGCGCTCCATTCGGCAGCAAGCAGTCCGCCAGCCGCCCGTTTTTGTTGGTGCGGCTCGCCGCCGCTCGCCGCGCACTCTACAACAATGCGCATGCGTTGTGCGTCGAGGAACTTCTCGGATGGACAAGTACGCCCGCGCCGGTCCATGCCGGCGCGGGCCGATACGGCCTCTCGCTCGGTTGCGCGTCAGAGACCGAGGTCCGACAGGCCTGGATGGTCGTCGGGGCGGCGACCGAGCGGCCAGCGATAAAGGCGGTCGCCTTCACGTATCGGTAGATCGTTGATGCTGGCGAAGCGGCGCGCCATCAAACCGCGCTCGTCGAACTCCCAGTTCTCGTTGCCGTACGAGCGGAACCAGTTGCCAGAATCGTCGTGCCACTCATAGGCGAATCGGACCGCAATGCGATTGCCGTCGTGCGCCCAGAGCTCCTTGATTAGCCGGTAGTCAAGCTCCTTGGCCCACTTGCGGCGAAGGAACGCCACGATTTCGGCACGGCCCGTGACGAACTCTGCGCGATTGCGCCAGACACTGTCAGGCGTATAGGCCAATGCAACGCGCTCAGGTTCACGAGTATTCCAAGCGTCTTCCGCGGCGCGAACTTTCTGCATCGCTGTTTCACGCGTGAATGGCGGCAACGGCGGCCGGGTTTCGTCTTGCTGGCTCGACATGGATGTCTCCTTGGAAGTTGCGGTGGCAGGTCGGTCAGTTCAGTTCTTGAGTCAGTTCCGGGTTCGCACTGTTTTCGGACGAGCGCGCGCGGTCGCCGAGCGGGCACGTCCACTACGCGGCGGCGCGGCGCTCGTCGCGCCAAGCAAACGCTCGGCCGCGGCACGCGCGTCGCGCGCGGCATTTGCGGAACCGCTTACCAATGCGACGCCGATCGCGCCGTCTATGAGAATCAGCCATTGCCGAGCGAGCGCGGGCGCCTCGCGCACGCCGCCGCTCGTCTGCGCCATATGCTCTTCGAACAATGTTTGAACGAACTGCAGCAATTGCGCCTTGTGCGCGCGAGCAACAACGCGGATCGGATCGTCGGGCGCGCCGATCTCGCCCGACGCATTGAGAAACGCGCAGCCATGAAAGCCGGGCGACAAAAACCATTCGCGAAGTACGTCGAACATACCGAGCAACTGCGCGCGCGGCGTGCGCCCGCTTCGACGCGTACCCTCGACGAACCAGTTCATCCAGCGTTCGTGACGCCGCTCAAGTGCCGCGGCAACGAGCGCGTCCTTTGATTCGAAGTACGCATAAAAGCTTTTCCGCGTGCTTGCGGATTGCCGAACGATCGCATCGACGCCCGTTGCATGGATGCCGCCCGCATAAATGAGCGCCTCAGCGGCCTCCAGCAAACGTTCGCGTACCGTCAGGTCGGCCGAAGCCATCTCGTCCGCATCTGTGAATCGTCGATCGAGTGTCATCATGGCTCTCAAGGTAGAACGATCATTCTCCTTTGTCAAGA
>CAYPWK010000050.1:0-10702 GCA_964414365.1 uncultured Burkholderia sp. | reverse complement strand
CGCCGCTGCGCGTCGTCACGCATACCGTCGGCACTGACGAAGCGCGTGTGCCGCCCGGGCAATACTCGCTCGACGCCCATCACTCGAGCGTCATCTTCGATGTCGATCACCTCAAGTATTCGCGCTTTCCCATCCGGTTTGACCGAGCGAGGGCCTCGCTGGTTTGGAACCCAGGCGGACTGGACGCGAGCACGGTCGACGCTTCGATCGACGCATCGAGTGTCGATTCAAACGTGCCTTTGCTCGACAAGCTCGTCAAAGGCAAAGATATGTTCGACGCTGAGACCTATCCGACCATCCGCTTCGTCAGCACGCGTTTCGTCCGCACCGCCGCAGCCGGAGGCAAGTTGGAGGGTAACTTGACGATCCGGGGTGTCACGCGCCCCGTCACGCTCGACGTGACATTCAATGGCTACGGGCCCAACCCGTTGACGAAAGAGGACACGCTCGGTTTTTCAGCGAGCGGCAGATTCAGCCGCGCACAGTTCGGCCTCTCGACCTGGTATCCCGCCGTAGGCGACGAGGTGCGCGTGAGGATCGAGGCTGAATTTTCGAAAGGAAAGACGGGGGCGGCGGAGGCGAACAAGGCGCCGTGATCGCCTCCGCGATGTTTCGCCGTATCCGGGCGCGAGGTCAGGCGGCGGTCCAGTCGAGAATGACTTTGCCGCTTTCCCCCGACAGCATCGTCGAAAATGCCTGTTGGTAGTCGTCGACGGCGAAATGGTGCGTCAGTATCGGCGACAAGTCGAGCCCGCTCTGCAACATGGCGACCATCTTGTACCACGTCTCGAACATCTCCCGTCCGTAGATGCCTTTGATCTCGAGGCCTTTGAAAATGACCTGATTCCAGTCGATCGCCGTTTGAGCGGGCGGAATGCCGAGCAACGCCACCTTGCCGCCGTGGTTCATCGCTTCCAGCATGCTCGTAAACGCGCTCGGCACGCCGGACATCTCGAGGCCGACGTCGAAGCCTTCCGTCATGTGGAGCTCGCTCATCACATCGCGCAGCGATTCGCGGCCCACGTTGACCGCGCGCGTCGCGCCCATCTTGCGCGCAAGCGCGAGCCGGTAATCGTTGACGTCAGTGATGACGATGTTGCGCGCACCGACGTGCCTGGCGATCGCCGCGGCCATGATGCCGATCGGGCCGGCCCCCGTGATCAGCACGTCCTCGCCGACGAGATTGAACGAGAGCGCCGTATGCGTCGCGTTGCCGAACGGATCGAAGATCGAGGCAAGGTCATCAGAAATTTCGTCAGGAATCCTGAATGCATTGAAGGCGGGAATGACGAGATATTCGGCGAATGCGCCCTCGCGATTCACGCCGACTCCCACCGTATTGCGGCATAGATGCCGCCGCCCCGCGCGGCAGTTGCGACAAAAGCCGCAGGTGATATGGCCTTCGCCCGACACGCGATCGCCAATCGAAAAACCGCGCACCTCCTGCCCCATCTCGACGATTTCGCCGACATACTCGTGGCCGACGTGCATCGGTACCGGAATCGTCTTTTGCGCCCAGTCGTCCCACTTCCAGATATGAATGTCGGTGCCGCAGATCGCCGTCTTCCGGATACGAATGAGGACGTCGTTGTGGCCGACTTCGGGTTTGGCCACCTCGGTCAGCGTGAGGCCCGGGGCGCGTTCGAGCTTTGCCAGTGCTTTCATGTCTTTGTCTCCTCGTTCGCTCGATCAGACGACGCCGAGCGCTGCGCCGACACGCTTGAAGGCATCGATGGCGCGGTCGATCTGCTCCGGCGCATGCGCGGCGCTCATTTGCGTGCGGATTCGCGCGCGCCCTTTGGGAACGACGGGGTAAGAGAATCCGATGACGTAGACGCCTTCGTGCAGCAGTGCATCGGCCATACGCGAGGCGACGAGCGCGTCGCCGAGCATGACCGGGATAATCGGATGCTCGCCCGGCACGAGCGTAAAACCGGCTGCGGTCATCGCCTCCCGAAAACGCTCACCGTTCGCGCGGACGCGCCTGCGCAGCTGCGACCCTTCCTCGCTTTGCAAGAGCTCGAGCACCTTAAGCGTTGCAGCGGCAATGCTCGGCGCGAGCGTGTTCGAAAAGAGGTACGGCCGCGAGCGTTGCCTCAACAGCTCGACGATCTCGCGGCGCGCGGCGACATATCCGCCCGATGCGCCGCCCAGCGCTTTGCCGAGCGTGCCCGTAATGATGTCGATGCGCCCTTCGACGCCGCAATATTCAGGCGTGCCCCGCCCATGCTCGCCGACAAAGCCGACGGCATGCGAATCGTCGACCATGACGAGCGCGCCGTAACGGTCGGCAAGATCGCAAATGCCGGCCAGATTCGCGATGATGCCGTCCATCGAAAACACGCCGTCCGTCGCAATCAGCTTGAAGCGCGCGCCGGCGGCATCCGCTTCGCGCAGCTTCGCCTCGAGGTCGGCGAGATCGTTGTTCTTATAGCGAAAGCGCTTCGCTTTCGAGAGCCGCACCCCGTCGATGATGCTCGCGTGGTTGAGCTCATCGCTGATGATTGCGTCGCTTTCATCGGTCAACGTCTCGAAGAGGCCGCCATTCGCGTCGAAACAGCTGGAGTAAAGGATCGAGTCCTCAGTGCGGAGGAACGATGCAAGCGCCCGCTCGAGTTCTTTATGGACGGATTGCGTGCCGCAGATGAAGCGCACCGACGCCATGCCGAAACCGTCCTTATCGAGCCCCTCCTTGGCCGCCGCGACGAGCCGTGCATCGTTGGCAAGGCCCAGATAGTTGTTCGCACAGAAGTTCAGCAGCTCCTCGCCGCCTGTCAGATGCACCGCAGCCGATTGCGGGCTCGCAATCACGCGTTCTGACTTGTAAAAGCCGTCTGCGCGGATGTGGTCGATCGTGCGGCGCAGGTGGGCGAGATAGGTTTCGCGCATCGGAGGCTCCTGTAAGAGTCGCATGGCGCCGCATCGCTCACCGGGGTCTCCGGCGAAGCGCGGCTCTGTTGCTGTTATAGTCGCTTATCGCGTCCAGCGGACAATTTCGTTTTTTCGAACTTGGGTTCGATATACCGAACAAGACTCTAAGCGATCGCAAACCAGATGGCAAGCACCACCAACCGGCGCGGGCCGCGCGCGCCCGCTTCTCCGCTTTCCTCGCCGCCCTCGGGATCGCCCGCCGCCGCCATTGCCGCGCCGCCCCGCGTCGGCGAGCAGATCCAACGGCTGCGCACCGAGCGCAACATGACGCTCGACGATCTCTCACGAGCTGCCGGCGTATCGAAGTCCATGCTTTCGGAAATCGAGCGCGACAAGGCGAATCCGACGATCGCCGTCGCATGGCGGCTGACGAACGCGCTCGGGGTAAGCCTCGATCAGCTGTTCGCGGCACAAAAGGCACCCGAGACGATCAGCGTGGCGGGGCCGCACGACATACCGACGCTGGACGGACATGACGCGAAATATCAGCTTCGCGTCTGGGGCCCCATCGAGCTCGCGGGAAAGTTCGAGTGGTACGAGCTGACGCTGCAAGCGGGCGGCGCGCTGGTCTCGAACGCGCACGAACCGGGCACGCGCGAGCATCTGACCGTATTGCAGGGAACGGTCGAAGTCGAGGCCGACGGTGTCGCCAAGCGTCTGAAGGCCGCCGACACGGCGCGCTACGTCGCCGACGTGCCGCATGCAATCCGCAACGCCGGCAAAGGGGATGCCAAGGCGCTGCTCGTCGTCATCCACGGCTGACACTAGACGGCGGTTTTCCATTGGCCCGAGATGCTGTATATTTGTACAGTACTTTATCTCGAAAATGGGCGCGGGCCATGAAAGAACAAGACCTTGCCGCGCTCCGCTTTCAAGCGGCGGCGCGCGACCTCGAGCAGATTGTCCGGAACATTGCGGCCAGATACATCGTGCAAGGCGTGCCGCTCACCTGGCGGCTACTGCACGCTATCGAAGCGGAGGCGCTTGCCGACCTCGGCTTCGCCAGCCGGCACGACGCCTTCATAGCCGACCTGTTCAGGCGTCCGGCCGACATGAGCTATCCGGAAACCGATGATCCGGCGATGTTCGGGCGATCGAACGCGTTGCCGGCGGCGTTCGCCTTCGCAGTGTCTGCCTACGAAGAAGCGGATCGAGCTAAGCAGTTAAGTCGGGCGGCCGAGCGGCCGCTTCGACTTGTGCGGCGACAAGAGCGACGCGGCTAAATGGCGGCGCGAGCTGTTGCGCCGCAAACGCGGCAACGTTGCCGCTAAGCGCTGCGCGGTTGATCGCGTCTTCGGTCCCGAAAAGACTCACCACCAATATCCCGAAAAAGCTCACCGTTTGGGCGGACGCAGGGAGTGCGTCGATAAAACCAATCGCCTGTCAGGTAGCGGCCGCGCCTGCAGCGCTCAGGAAGCGCGCAACCGCCTCGAGCCGCGAGCGCCCCATGCCCGAACTGTGATCGCATTCCGGACATAACACCTCGTAACCGCCATCGATCTGAGCGAGCTCGGGTTCGCCGTCACCGCATTTGGGGCAATGGGCCGGAACGTCGACCTGGTTGTCGAGGGCTGTACCCAGTTCACCGAAATCGCGCTCACTTAGCCGGCCAGACTGCGCCAGTGAGCGGACTACCGCGGCGACTTCCGGGGCGACGGTGCTTCGCGCGCGCAACGCATGAAGTTCGCGCGTGAGCGCCTCGATCTCGTCCGACTGGTTGCGAACCTGGGCATCCAATCGGTCGGATCGGCTTTTCGCGGCGCTCAGCTGCTGTATGAAGTCGAATTCCTTGCGGCTCGCGTCGCGAATGCCGGCCTGATACGTCGACGCCATGCCGCGCAGCGAATCGAGCTCGACGAGCATCGGCTTCACGCGACGCTCGGCTTCAGCGATCGCATCTTTGATCTGGGCGGCATAGTGCTCGGCATTCTGTCGCATCTCGGACTGCAGCCCGTCGATGCGTTCGCGCAGCGCGGCATTCACAGCCGTTTCGGTCTCCAACTGCTTGGCCAGCTTTTGGTTGTCGGCTTCAAGCCGCGAGATGCTGGCCTCGAGGGTCTCATGAGTCGAGGCACGGCGGCTGGCGGTGGTGGCTAGTTCGGCTTCGAGCGCGCGCACACGCGCCCAGGCAGCTTCCGCTCGGGTTTCGCTGCGCTGCAAAGCTTCTTCCGCTGCCTGGCGGCGGATCTCTGTGTCCCGAAGTCGGCGCTCGACGTCGTCAGCCAATGCACGAAGCTCTTGCCGTTCCGCCTCGAGCGAGTCCCTGGCAATTTCCTGCGCATGCCGGAACAACTCGCCGAGCAGTTCGCCCGCTTTCTCCTCGAGAGCAGCCGGGATGGCACCTGCTCCTATCCGTACCTTCGACGCCTCGCGAATTCGTTCCCAAAAATGGTCGATGTCCTTGGGGATATCGCTTGCACTCCCTGTTTGTGTCAGGTCTCTGACGGTGGCCATGGACGGCCGCACTCCGAGATCGAAAAAGAGCCGTTTGCACGCATGTAGCGAGAGTTCACGGCGATGAGCGCCGCTCGCTTTCATGGCTTCGAGTTCCAGGCGAATGGTTCGTCGCTCGTCGTCTATAGTCACGGGAACTGAATCCTAGCGGTGATGTCGTCAATATCATAACGGATTACGTATCAATTGCTACGCTCATACCGTCGATCGTTGCATTTTGGCCAATCCGGGCTGGCAAAGGGCTCTACGTAGCGTTTAGGACAACGCCAGTGAGCCAAATCCGTGAAACAAAACTAAAGAACTCGCATAAGTGCTTGTTCCAGCTTGGATTTGTGTCAATGAAGCCGTTCGGGCACTTGTTTCACGCCTAGCGTTCGATGAAAGGCGTTCGTCTTTTTTGGGAGTGCACACGGTTGTGCCTTGAGAGTCATTGAAGTAAACACCCTTGAACCTTGTTAAAAAACGTTAACGACTGCGCAACGCCTTGCTGCACAAGGGTTTGCGGGCGCGGAGGTGAAGCGTTTCGGGAAAGATCGTGAGCGTTTGCGGGATACGGCAGTGATGAGGTTCGGGGAAGGGCGTGAGCTTTTGCGGGACAGAACGTGAGCGGATTCAGGACGATTCGCTCATGCGGTTCCTTCTTGAGGTGAGCGGGTTCGGGAACGAGGAGCCTGCGCAGGCTGATATCCACGAGCTGCGCTGGCTCGGCTCGGAATGTCATAGGTGAGGTTTTGCGGGAGTTATCGAGAGAGGCTTTCGACGCGTCGATTTTGCCCTTTGATGCTGCTTGGTGAAAGCTTGCGGGAGCAAAAGCGAACTTCAGGTGAGCCTTTACGGGCAATGCGGCGATTGGTGACTCCTTTGCGCGTCGGGTTTTTCCTAAAGGTGAGGATATCCGGGAGATCACAATTCCCTCGAGCGAGGATGGTCTTCTTGTCGGCAATCCGTCGGCCGAGACGGCTGAAAGGTGAGCCGGTTCGGGAGCCAGAGGCATGAAGTGGGCGGGGCTGCGCAGGAAACGCAGGCCCTCGTTGCGGTGAGCGTTTTCGGGAAGACCGGTAAGTCGGCGAAGAAGCGATCGGTCGTAAGTTAGCCATCACTTTCGGTGAATGGCGCATCAGTACTTATAGGTGAGCGGCGATCACAGTGTTGATGTGCGCGAAAGGTGAGGCTTTTCAGGGCGATCGCAATCGGTGAGGCCCGTCGGCAGGTTGAAACTCTCCTATGCCATTTCGGTGAGCCTTTTCGGGAAGAGCCTCGCCCGAAGTGATGGACGAGATTCTCGTTGTAAGTGCTAGAAGAGACAGCGAATTTCTTTGAGGCTTCCAGATTGCGGTGAGGGTTTTCGGGAGTTTGCCGCGGGCATGCCAACGCCCCCGAACGATGCCCTCGAAATTCAAAGGTGAGCGTTTGCGGGATGCAGGCATGAGCATGCGTGGATCTCGGGGCGGGCTGCTCGCCGCGCCTGCTGCGGTTCGCGCTCTCTATATAGGTGAAGCTTTTCGGGATCGCGATGCGGCGTCCGCTACCACGCACGGTAAGTGAGCCTGCGAGCTTGGTCGGCGACGTCCGAAACGGGCGGCGTTGTCTTCATCGCGGCGATCCAAGCCTTAGGCGCAGGCGGTTTTCACGATGACGACGCGACGCTTTCATGAACGCCCAAATCCGTCGCGAAATCGCGACAGCGGGGTAAGTGAGGAAATTCGGGAGCCGACGAAGCATATTCACCGGCGCTCTTTTTGATCGCCCCGAAGAAGAATTCGCGACGGACAAAGGATGCCGGCCGACGCTGCGGCGCACTATGGGTGAGCTTTTACAGGAGCGCTGCAGGTGAGCCGAGTGCGAGAAACCGCGATCACCCGAAAACGGTGAGAGCGTAACTGTAGACGTGCTTCACCCCACTAGGTATCCTCTCCAAAAATCCCTTTCGGATCCGATGCATGGCAACGAAGCGCGCAAAGAAAACCGATGTGGTGAGTCCAAGCTCCGCCGAACTGCGCAAGGCCGTCGAAGCGATTGCGATCCAGCCGAAAAGCGGCAAGATCACGCTACTCACGCGCAAGCTGTTCAATGTCCTGCTGGCTGTCGCTCAGCAAGCGGACGAGTCGGGGGATACCTACCGCGCGCTCCTTTCGGATATCGTTGCCAACTCGGCGTTCGATTCGAACGACACCGCACTCGTTAAAGAGCATCTGAGGCGGATGGTGTCCGTCCAGGTCGAATGGAGCCAAGGGACGTCGAGCCAGAAGCCGGGGCGCAAGTGGGGTATCTCGACGCTGATCGCCGACGCTGAAATCCTCGAGGATCCGGCGACACGCCGTGTATGGGTCGAGTTCTCGTTCGCTCCCAAAATCAAGAAGAAGCTGCTCGACCCCGTGCAGTATGCTCGCTTGAGCCTGCAGTTCCAAAGCCAGCTGCGTAGCAGCGCCGGCTTGGCGCTCTACGAAATTTGTGTGCGCTATCTGACGAATCCCAGCCATCTGACGATGCGCGAGTCGTGGGCCTGGTGGCGGCCGATTCTTTCAGGCACGCCTGACAACGAGGCCGGCGATGAGGCAAAGCGCGAGTACAAATATTTCAAGCGCGATTACCTGCGGCCGGCTATCGCGGAGGTCAACGCGGTGACGAACATCTTCGTCGAGCTGATCGAGCACCGCGAAGGCCGGCGAGTAGCGGAAATCCAGTTCCGTGTCACCGAGCGCAAGCAGCCGATGCTGGCGCTCGATGAACACCCGAACGTGTTCGATAGCACGCTTGTCGATCGCATGGTAAAGATCGGCATTCCGCTCAAGGAAGCGCAGACGATCTATGCCGATAGCGAAGAAAACCGTATTCGCGCGGCGCTTCAAATGACCGAGCAGCGCATGCGCAGCACGACGCTGCCCCCCGTGCGCAGCGCCGCCGCCTTGTTCAAGGACGCATTGAAGAAGGGTTATGCGCCGGCGGTCGAAGTCGTCCAGTCCGGCGGCGCAGTTTCGAAGAGCCCGGCCATTGCCGCTCCCGCCGACGAGCTGAAGGCGCGCTTGCTCGACGAGTATGCCGCGTATCGTCGCAACGAAGCGCGGGCCCTTTACGAGGAGCAAGGCGACTCGGAACAAGAGGTTGCGCGTCGGTCATTCGAGGAAGACGCGCTGCCCGCGCTGGGGCCGCATCTACGAGAGGACTGGCGGCGGCGAGGGCTCAATTCCAAGCTTGTCGAAACCGCGTTTTTCGACTGGCTCGCCCGGAAGACATGGGGCGACCCCACCGACGGCGATCTGCTCGCCTTTACGCTTAGCCAATCGCGAGCGGCCTGAAGTAAAAGCGCCCCGACCGTCGCTGTCCCCGTCCGGGGACCGGTTGAGGCAGCGCCTGAAAGTGGGTTTCCTTTTCGCGGCTACCCTCCCCTCTCCATTTATCCGCGATGCGTGATGAGTCCTGCCAACCGGTACGACTCACACGGGCATCGCTTTTCTACTTCGGCAACAGAATCTGTTCGATTTGCCGGAGAATGTCGTCGCGCTTTTCCTTCGAGAGTCCGCGCAACCGCAGTTCCAGGCGATCGTCGCCGTAAGATTTCAGGTCGCCGACCGAGACGCCTTCGAGCTTGATCTCCATTCGTTGCGCGTAGCGTTGACGGCTGGCCGGCTTCGCACTTTCCTGCGGACCGGTGCGACCCTTCACGATGTCCGCCACCTGACGCGTGCTGAGGTCGTCCGAGAGGATCTTGTTGATTAGACGCAACGTCGCATCGACGCCGCGGGCCGAGTGATACCGGCCAACCTGATAGGCCATATTCGAGCCGAAACGATCCGGTCTTCCCACCATCTCTTGCATGATCGCCTCTGGCAGTTTCGACAACGAAAGCGCCACCGCGACCGTCGATTCGTCGAGACCCAGATGCTCGGCGAGTTCCTTCTGGCTTTGGAAGTGCTTTTCGTCGAGGAAGCGTCTCCAGACGACGGCGTTATCGAACACCGTCTGCGAATCGCGCTGAACGTTGAGATCGTATCCGAGCTTGTAACTCTCAATGCCGACCGAGAGGTCTACGACAACGGCCTTTACCGTCTCCTTGTTCGCTTCCTTCAGCGCGCGGACGCGCCGTCCGCCGTCGCTGACGAAGTAGGTTCCAGGGTTTGCATAGTCAGGAATAACGTGTATCGGCTGCTGTTGCCCCTGCTTGGCGAGATTGACTGCTAGCTCGGCGATTGACGATTTCAAATAGAAATGCCGGGGGTTGAACGGGCTCGGTTTGATCGCTTTGAGGTCGAGCTCGATGATTTGCCCGGGCCGGTAGGCGTGCGCGCGACGCCATGCGCGGTATTCAGGCGATTCGCTCGAGACTTGTTCGTCATCGGCTGCGGGCGCGATCGGCACTTCGTGAAGGGTCGCCGGCGGCTGGGCCGTTGCAGGCGGTTGGTTCTTCACCAGGTTGTCTATGGCATTGAGACGGTCGAGCGCGGTTCGCTTTTCGCTGCTCGTCGTGTCAGGGCGCGTTTGAAAGCCTTTGGCGAACTGGGACGGTTTCATCGGGAGGGGTCCTTTATGCGCATAAACTCAAGGGAGCAACGCGGCGATCTCTTCGGCGCACGCGCGAATCTCGGCCGCGGCGAGCCTTGCGCCACGGTCGCTCATCTGCAATACGGTTTGTCCGAGCGCCATTGCCTGCTTGTAGGCTTCGCGGGTCGGAATTTGTGTCTTCAGCAGCGGGAATCCCAAGTCCTCGAGCGCACGCTTCAGTTCGCGAGTCAGCATGCGCTTCTCTTCCGTCTTGTTGAGAAGGAACACGGCGCGCAGGTCCTCGTTCATGACCTTGGCTTGCTGGACGAGCTTGACGAGGCCGACGCTCGACCAGTAATCGGCGGGAGATGACGACGTAGGGATAACGGCGATCGATGCCGCCAACAAGACGACGCCGGAAACCTTCTCGGTAATGGAGGGCGGGCAATCGACGACGATCACATCGTAGTCGCCAATGAACTTCTTGATCTCTCGATGGATTTGCCCGCCGGCCTCAGAAAGATTGACGACGGGAAACGGAATGCCGGCTTCACCGTCAGAGGAGGCGCTGGCCCAATGGATCAGCGTATTTTGACCGTCGGCATCTACTACGAGAACGCGTTTTCCTTTTTCGTGGAAGGCCGCGCCGAGGTGCATGGCGATGGTGCTCTTCCCGACTCCGCCCTTTTGCTGGGTTACCGCGACGATTTCCGCTGCCAATTTATTCACTCCTTAAGAGGTCGAGGAATTCTACCTTGAAGGATTTCTATTTCAATGATTTTGTGTGGCGATCTGACGACAGTTGGCCATTCGGGGCGGTTTATGCGCATAAATCCCC
>CAYPWK010000049.1:18042-20060 GCA_964414365.1 uncultured Burkholderia sp. | reverse complement strand
GCGCGAAGCTTCCGTTCGTCCGAGAAAGGCGGCAATACGTAACGCCGGCGGGGAGATTCCGGTAGCGTCGACAGGTTGTCCACGACCGTCCTGTCGCCGCTCCTGACCGATGCCTAGATTTCAACGCCGTACGCTCGTCGCCGCCGCGAGCGCAACGATTCTGACTGCTCTCGCCGCTCTCTACTATCTCAGTTTCGCCGGAGACGCCCCCCCGAACTATCTCACAGCGCAAGTCGCGCGCGCCGATATCGAGGACGCCGTTCTCGCTACGGGCACGCTGCGAGCTCACAAAGAAGTCGACGTCGGCGCGCAGGTATCGGGGCAGCTCAAGACACTCGCCGTCAAACTCGGCGACAAGGTGACGAAAGGGCAGACACTGGCCCAGATCGATCCGACGTTGCCGCAATACGTGCTTCAGCAGGCACGAGTCAATGAAGACGACCTGCGAGCCGAGCGGCAAGCGGCGCTCGCGCGCTTGCGCGAAGCGAAACTGGCGGATGAGCGCGAAAGGCAGCTGTTGCGCGTCGAGGCGACCTCGCGCGAGGCTGCGGCCGCGGCGGAGGCGGCCCTCGCCGTCAGGCGCGCGGAACTCGCCTCGCTCGACGCAAGGCTCAAAAAGGCGCGCATTGAAGTCGAAAAGGCGCTGGCAAGCGTGGCTTATACGCGCATCGCGGCGCCGATCGACGGCGAAGTCGTGGCGCTGGTCACGCAGGAGGGCCAGACCGTCATCGCCGAGCAGCAGGCGCCGGTCATCCTCAAGCTCGCCGACCTCGACACGATGACGGTCAAGGCGCAGGTTTCGGAGGCCGATGTGGTGCGCGTCGCGCCGGGCCAGCCGGCGTATTTCACGATTCTCGGCGATTCCGATACTCGGTATGAGGGCATGCTGCGGGCCGTCGAGCCGGCACCCCACGATTTCGCCGATGTCCAAAGCGGCGGTTCGGGCAGCAAGAACAAGAGCTCGCGGCCGAACGCCGCCGTGTTTTACAACGCGCTCTTCGAGGTGCCGAATCCGGACCATCGTCTGCGCATCGCGATGACGGCGCAGGTCAGTGTCGTGCTCGGCACCGCGCCGCGTGCGCTCACGATCCCCGCGTCGGCGCTTGGCGCAAAGGCGAGCGACGGCAGCCGCACCGTGCGCGTGCTCCACGAGGATGGCCGCATAGAAAAGCGCAACGTGCGCGTTGGCATCAACAACAACGTGCAAGCCGAAATCCTCGCAGGCCTGAGCGAAGGGGAGCGTGTGATCGTCGGCGCCGCCGCTAAGTCGAGCGATGCCCCCTTGGACGCGGGAGCCTGATCGTGCGTGAGGCGCTCATTCAGCTTACCGGCGTGACGCGGCGCTTTGCCGCCGGCGAGCAGAAGACGACTGTGCTGCGCGACGTCGATCTCACGATCGAGTCGGGCGAGTTCGTCGCCATCGTCGGCGCCTCGGGGGCGGGCAAGTCGACGCTGATGAACATTCTCGGCTGCCTCGATCGGCCGACCACGGGTTGCTACAAGGTCGCTGGCATCGATACGCGCACGCTCTGTCACGACGAACTGGCGCGCCTGCGGCGCGAACGTTTCGGCTTCATTTTCCAGCGCTACCACTTGCTGCCACGCGCAAACGCAATCGCCAATGTGGAAATGCCGGCGGTCTACGTCGGCATGCCTCGAGAAGCTCGGCATGAGCGTGCGCGCGCATTGCTTGCGCGGCTCGGCCTTGCCGAACGCGGCTTGCACCGCCCGGCCCAACTGTCGGGTGGGCAGCAGCAGCGCGTCGGCATCGCCCGGGCCCTGATGAACGGCGGCGACGTCATCCTTGCCGACGAACCGACGGGCGCGCTCGACAGCGCGAGCGGCGAAGAGGTGATCGAGATTTTGCGCGAGCTCAATGCGCTTGGTCACACAGTCATCGTCGTCACGCACGACGATCACGTCGCAAGCCACGCAAGCCGTATCGTCGAAATCAGCGACGGGACGATCGTCGGCGATCGCTCGAATGAATCGGCCGCAGCGGCCGAACGGTCGAAGAA
>CAYPWK010000049.1:15617-17942 GCA_964414365.1 uncultured Burkholderia sp. | reverse complement strand
GGCGAGGGCGCGAAGCGCTACATGCTCGCCGAGATCAGCCGCATGGGCACCAACACGATCAATGTCTATCCGGGGCGCGACTGGGGAGACAGCCTCGCCGATTCGATCGAAACGCTCGTCCCCGCTGACGCCGACGCATTGCGCGAAGAGCAATACGTCGACAGTGTCACCCCCTTCACGAGCCGCTCGATGCTGCTGAGGTACGGCAGCGTGGAAGCCCATGCGCGCGTCTCAGGCGTGAGCGAAAGCAACTTCCGCGTGAGCGGCGACGAGTTCGCGGCCGGCATCGCGTTCGGCCCCGACGAGGTGCGACGCTACGCGCAGGTCGTCGTCATCGATAGCAACACGCGCCGGAAGCTCTTCGGCGAGAACGTCGATCCGCTAGGGAAGGTCGTCCTCATCGAGAACGTGCCGTGCGTCGTCATCGGTGTCATCGCAGACATGCGCGGGTCGTTTTTCATCGACAACACCACCCTCAATGTCTGGGTGCCTTATACGACGGCGAGCGCGCGGCTTTTCGGGCAACGTCACGTCGAGGGGATCGTCGTGAGGGTTCGCGCCGGACAACCGAGCGATGCGGCCGAGCGCAGCATCACCGAGCTGCTGACACGGCGGCATGGCCGGAAAGACTTTTTCACTTACAACGTGGACAGCGTCGTGAAGACGATGAACAAGACGGGGCAGGCGCTGACGCTGCTGTTGTCGTTGATCGCCGTCGTATCGCTCGTCGTCGGCGGCATCGGCGTCATGAACATCATGCTCGTGTCGGTGACCGAGCGTACGCGCGAAATCGGCATACGCATGGCCGTCGGGGCGCGACGCGGCGACGTAATGTGCCAATTTCTCGTGGAAGCCGTTCTCGTATGCCTGACCGGGGGCGCGATAGGCATCGCGGTGTCGTTCGGCGCCAGCTTCGTGCTCGAGTCGCTGGTCGATAACTGGCGCATGGTGTTCTCGTCCAACACAGTCGCCGCAGCTTTTCTCTCGTCGACGCTCGTCGGCGTCTTGTTCGGCTTTGCCCCCGCACGCAATGCGGCGCGGCTCGATCCGGTCGTCGCGCTGGCGCGCGATTAATAAATATTGATTCACGATGAAATCGCAGCGATACCGCATCAATATCAGCATTGTCTGCGCGGGTTTGATTCTCACCGGTTGCATTTCCGCGAGCGGCAGCGGGCCACTGTTCGTGGACGACGTCCCAGCTCAATGGCTCGCCGCCTCGGAGCGTGCACCCGCTCCCGCGGCATCGCGATGGTGGGAGGCATTCGGCGACACGACACTGAACCAGCTCATCGACGAGGCGCTTGCCACGAATAATGATCTATCGATCGCCGCGATTCGCCTTCACCGAGCGCGGTTGCGAGCGGGCCTCGCCGCGGCGAACAGGCTGCCGAGTGCGGAAGCCAGCGCCGGCATCGAGATCTCACGAGAGTTCGATTCGGCCGAAACGCGTCGTTACACCTACGCGAATGCATTGCTTTCATATGAAGTCGATCTATGGGGCAAGCTCGCTGGGCAACGCAGCGAGGCGGCCTGGAAAGCGCAGGCGAGCGAAGCCGATCACCAAACGGCGGCATTGGCACTGATCGGCACAACGGCGAAGCTCTACTGGCGCCTTGGCCATCTCAACGAACTGCTGGCGCTCGGGGAAGCAAGTATCGCCGACGCCGAGCGCATGGTCGAGCTGGCAACGGCGCGCCATCGAATCGGCGCGGCGTCGATACTCGACGTCGCTGAAGCGGAGCAACAAGCGTCGGAGCAGCGCGCCGAGCAATCGCCGCTGGTAAAGGAGCGCGAAGCGAAGCGCAACGCGCTTGCCATTCTCTTCGATCGACCGCCCGAGCGCCGTGCCGACGAGCCCGATGGACTGTCGGCTGCCACTTTACCGGCCGTAGGGGCGGGCTTGCCTGTCGAATTGCTCTCACGACGTCCCGATTTGCGTGCGGCCGAGTTCCGCTTGCGGGCGTCGCTCGCGAACGTCGATGTCGCGCGTGCCAGCTTCTATCCGAGCTTTGCATTGACGGGCGAATTCGGTACCAGCAGCGACGCGCTCGTGCGCACGCTGCAGAGCCCCGTCGCGGCTCTCGGAATCGGGCTCGCGTTGCCCTTCATGCAATGGAAAACAAGGCAACTGGAACTTGGCGTAGCGCGCAGCGAGTACGACGAAGCACTCGTCGATTTCCGGCAAAAGCTGCACCGCGCGCTTGCCGATGTCGAAAACGTCTTGTCAGCACGCACCGAACTCGACGCCGAGGCCGCGGAGCGCGAACGCTCCGTCCGCGAAGCGCGGCGCGCGGTTGCACTGGCGGAGGCTCGCTTTCGCGC
>CAYPWK010000049.1:0-15517 GCA_964414365.1 uncultured Burkholderia sp. | reverse complement strand
AAGCTGCTGTACTGGGAGGGCTCCTCGAAAAAGGATTTCAAGGAATTTCCGATCGATGTCCAGAAGGACATGGGTGTGGCGCTCTTCGTCGTGCAGTTGGGGGGGAGACCGGACTCGGCAAAGCCCTGGAAGGGGCTTGGTTCAGGGATGTATGAACTGGTGGAGGACCATCGGGGCGACACCTTTCGCGCGGTCTATACCGTGAGGATCGGTGAGGCGGTACATGTGCTCCATGCGTTTCAGAAGAAGTCCAAGTCGGGTATCGCCACGCCGCAGTCGGACGTCGAACTGATCGAGAAGCGATTGAAGGCAGTGCTTGCCCGCTACGGGGCGAGCGGGAGAACGCGATGAGCCGCAAAATCAGATCTCAAGGAACAAGCAATGTACTGGAAGACCTCGGTTTCCCGGACGCAAAAGAACTGTCAGCAAAGGCGGCGCTTGCGCTCAAGCTGAACGAGCTGATCGATCGGCGTGGCCTCAGCCAGACAGAAGCCGCGGCGATAACTGGCATGAGTCAGCCCAAGGTGTCCCAGGTTCGCCGCTATAAGCTCCAAAACATTTCGCTGGAGCGGCTGATGCGAGCGCTGGTGTCATTAGATCAGCACGTGGAAATCGTGGTACAGCCGGCGCGGCGCAGTCATACGCCCGGTATCAGTGTCGCTGCATAAGCAGGGTGGTGCACGCAGGGCCGGTTCCAGTCGAATGAGAAGGGCGGTGAACTGGGCAGTGAGAACCGTAACGCCTCTCGTATCATCGGGGAAAGACGACGCGGGGTTCCTGTACACTGATCTGATTCGCGAGGCGGCTCTGCACCATATTGGCCATACGTGCCAGCGACCTCGTAGCGGTAGCGCCAGGTTCTTCTGCCCGCCGCGTTTCACTATTTCTCGAACGCCTTTAACGGAGGTCAACAACCGTGATTCGACATATCGTGATGTGGAAACTGAAAGAAACAGCCGAAGGCGCAACGCGTGCCGAAAATGCGCGCGCGCTCAAGGAAAAGCTCGAGGGATGCTGGGACATCGTTCCCGGCATCCTTCATCTCGAGGTCGGCATTGCAGCGCCGGGCCTTGAATCGACCTGCGACGTCGTTCTCGTGTCCGATTTCGCCGACAAGGCGGCGCTGGATGCCTATCAAGTCCACCCGACGCACGAAGCACTCAAAGCATTCGTCGGCAAAGTGCGCGAGTCGCGCGAATGCGTCGATTACGAGGTCTGACGAGCCTGCCATGTCCGACAGCCATTCCGCGAACGCCGACCCGCAGACGCATGCCATCGAGAGCCCGTTCGTCGACCACCTCGGGGCACGCCTTGTCAGCGCTGCGGACGGCGTCAGCGAAGTCGTCCTCACACTTGCCGAGTCGCATCTCAACACCTGGCAGGTCGCGCACGGCGGCGTTACGATGACGCTGGCCGACGCCGCGCTCGCGACGGCGGCGCGTAGTCTCGCCGGCGACGGCATCGGCGTCGTCACCGTCGAGATGAAAGTCAACTTCATGCAGCCGGGGCGCGGCGAGCTGCGCGCGTATGGACGCGTGCTGCATCGCTCGACGACGATGGTCTATTGCGAAGGCGAAATTCGCGACAGCGAGGGCCACTTTGTCGCAAAGGCCCTCGGCACCTTCAAGTACATGCGCCGGCTCGCGGTCGGCCGCGACGTGGTAGAGCAACGCCGCCGCACGCCGGCAGGCAAGCCAGGGCCGAGCGACGGCTAAGCGAGTCGGTTGGCCGTAAAGCGCGAGCGCGGTAAAAGTCTCTTTTGAAAGGAGAGTGACGGCCATGACCGAAGTCAATCGTCAGATACTGCTCGTTTCGCGCCCGCAAGGCCCTATGTCGGCCGAAAATTTCAAGCTCGTTCAAACGCCGCTCGCGCCGCTGGGCGAAGGGCAGTTTCGCGTACGCAACCATTACCTGTCCATCGATCCGTACATGCGGGGCCGCATGAGCGAGGCGAAGTCCTATGCGCCTCCCCAGCCGCTCGGCGAGGTGATGGGCGGCGGGACCGTAGGCGAAGTCGTCGAATCGAAGCATCCCGGCTTCGCCGTCGGCGACAGGGTGACGTCCATGCTGGGCTGGCAGGAATTCGGCACGTCGGACGGCACCGCGGTAAGCAAAGTCGATGACACACAGGTTCCACTCCCGGCGTATCTCGGTGCCGTCGGCATGCCGGGCGTCACGGCATGGTATGGGCTCAATGAGATCATTGCGCCTCGGGCCGGGCAAACGATCGTCGTCAGCGCGGCGAGTGGGGCCGTCGGCAGCGTCGTGGGGCAGTTGGCGAAGCTGGCGGGCTGTCGCGCCGTTGGAATCGCAGGCGGTCCAGAAAAGTGCCGCTATGTCGTGGAAACGCTCGGTTTCGACGCCTGCGTCGACTATAAGGCAGGCAAGCTCGTCCAGGACCTCGAAGCCGCCACGCCCGATGGTATCGACGGATGTTTCGAGAATGTCGGCGGCGCGCCGCTCGATGCGACCCTCGAGCGAATGAATCCGTTCGGCCGCATCGCGCTTTGCGGACTGATTGCGGGGTACGACGGCGAGCCGGCGCCAATCGCTCAGCCGTCGATGATTCTCAAGATGCGCTTGACGGTTCAGGGATTCATTATCATGGACCACCTCGACGTTTGGCCCAAGGCCCTCGGCGAGCTGGCCTCGCTTGTCGCGGCGGGCAAGCTACGCTATCGCGAAAACGTAGTCGAGGGAATCGAGCACGCGCCCGAAGCACTCATGGCGGTGCTCAAGGGCCGCAACTTCGGCAAGCAGCTCGTCAAGCTCGTGTAAGAGTGAGCCATTCCCGGCGCAATTCGATCGGTTAGTGCCGGGCCATGCGGACGGACCGCCGCGCAGCGGCGTCCGCCATTTCATGTTCAAAAGAGGAAACGGATGGACCATTTCGACGGCAAGGTCGCCGTCATTACGGGCGCCGCGAGCGGCCTTGGCCGTGCTTTCGCCGAAAAAGCCGCGACGCTGGGCATGAAGCTCGCACTGGCCGATGTCGATGCCGAGGCGCTCGCCAGCGTTGTCGACGCACTCGTGGCGAAGGGCGTACAGGCGATCGGGGTGCCGACCGACGTAGCGGATGGGGACGCCGTCGAGGCGCTTGCCCAGCACACGCTTGCGGCTTACGGCAAGGCTCATCTGCTGTTCAATAACGCGGGCGTCGGAGCCAGTGGCTTCGTCTGGGAAATGAGTGCGAACGATTGGGCCTGGGTGTTCGGCGTCAACGTGATGGGCGTGGCACACGGCGTGCGTGTCTTCACGCCGATCATGCTGCGCCAGGACGAGCCCGCGCATATCGTCAACACAGCCTCGGTCGCCGGGTTTCTCGCGGCGCCGATGATGGGCGTCTACAACGCATCGAAGCACGCCGTCGTCGGGCTCACGGAGACGCTCTATCACGATTTGTGCAAGACCGGCGCCCCTATTGGCTGCTCGCTGCTTTGCCCGGCGTTCGTGCCGACCGGCATCGCGGACGCAGAGCGCGCCCGGCCGGCTCGTTGGCGTAACGAATCGGCGCCGTCCGCTTCGCAAATTTTGGCGACGAGGGAACTGCGCAAGGCCGTGCGCGCGGGGCGGTTAAGCGCGGCGGACATTGCCGACCTGGCGTTCGACGCGGTGCGCGAGCGACGGTTTTACGTGTTCACGCACCCAGCCATCATGCCTAGCATTCGCACGCGCCACGACGATATCGAGCAGTTGCGCGCGCCCAGCGACCCGATGGCGCAGCCACCGACCGGCGAAAAGCCTTGAGGCCTTGATGCGATGAGCGAATTCACGGTGGAGACAGGTGACTGGCCGAAGCTCGGCGCCGACGCTGCGCTGGTTCGCGACGCCGTCTTTGTGCGCGAGCAGCGAATCGCTAGGCCACACGAGTGGGACGATGCCGATCTCGACGCGCTGCATATCGTCGCCTATCGCGCGTCCAAGGGCGGAAACCGCCCGGTCGGCACGGGCCGGCTTTTGCCCGACGGTGCCATCGGCCGGCTCGCTGTGCTGGAAGAAGCGCGGCGACGCGGGATCGGCTCGCAAATGCTGCGTACGTTGATCGAGCACGCGGCCAGCCGCGGCGATGCGGCCGTATGGCTCTACTCGCAATCCCGCGTGGCGCCGTTCTATGAGCGGCACGGCTTCAGCAAGGTCGGCGAGCCGTTCGAACAGGCCGGGGTCGAGCACGTCGAGATGCGGCGTGCGCTGGGAGGGCCGCTCGAACCAGGTTGGGATCGGCTCTAAAGATCGATAGCGCCCGAGCCCGCAAGCTCCACCTCGAAGCTGAAGTGCCGCTCGACATCGCCGGGCCGCACGATATGATGCGAGCCGTCGTCGTCGCTGCGTTCGAGGATTTCGACCGAAAACCGCTTGCCATTCGCCAGTACGCGTAGGGCCGTCGTTCCGCGCGTGCCGTAATCGGGAGTCTCGATAAAGGCGGCCGAAAGCGCGCGCTCGCGCTCGAGCGGTATGCCCGTTGCCGGTAGTTCGTCGTCGCTCGCGATCCTCGGGTCGCGCATCAACTCGAGGAGACTGGCCAGCGGCGCCGGCCGACCGATCGCTGCGACATCGGCAAGCTCTGCTCGCTTGCGCACGAGTTTGGGCCAGGGAGTATCGAGCACCGCATTCGAGATGCCGTGCGTGCCAGCGGGCACGAGAACCGGAGGGGCATCGCCGCGGTTGCAGTACCAGCCTAGCTCGCGCCTGCCGAAGTCGCCGACGATCAAGTTGAAGCCGTTATACAGCGAGCCATGCTCGGCGACGTATCGCAGATAATCGAGCGGCGCGATCGCCGTGCCCGTCAGGTAGCCGGAGACGAGCACGCCGCGCGTCGGCGCGTCGGGTCGGACATCGCGCGGCGCGCGGTAGTTCGTGAGAGCCGCGAAACGGCCGTCACGCGACAGCCCGAGCCAGGTGCCGCCACCTTCGAGATCGCGCCCTGCAAGCACGTTCGGCGCGTCGCGCCACCAGCCTAAAGGATCGGTCGCACGCCGAAAGAATTCGTCGCGGTTGGCAGCGAGCGTCAGTAGCGGCCCCTGCTGGGCGTCGGGCCGCCAGTCGAAGACGATGAGGCACATGAGCAGCGCTCGTCAGACCTCGGCCGGCAACGCATACGGCAGCGCCTCGAATGCGAGCGTCGGACCGTCGGGCGCGCCGAAGTGGACGGAGCCTTCGTCGAGCGCCGCGAGCTTGATTTCGACGAGCGCGTCGAAGCCGCCATGCGGGGCTGGCGCCGCATTGACGATCATGCCGCAAGGTTGGGCCGGATCGGCCGAGTGAAAGATTTCGCGCCCGGCGAGCACCTCCGCCGTATCGATATGCGCCAGCGCGGTGCGCCGCTTGATGGTGCCGCGATAGTGGCTGCGCGCGACGATCTCCTGGCCCGGATAGCATCCCTTGCGAAAATTGACCGCGCCGAGCACGTCGTAGTTGACCATCTGCGGCACGAACTGCTCTGCGACGGCTTTCGTAATGCGCGGCTCGCCCGCGCGGATGTCGAGCCAATCCCATACGCAGGGCGTGGCGCGCGCGAGCTTACCTTCGAGCGCGGGCAATCGCGCTTCGACTTCATCCTTCGGCCCGATCCAGAGGTAGCGAGCGCGTCCCATCGCATCGGGCACGCGGATCAGCGCGCCGGCGGCTCCGCCGACCTGCACGTGCACGCCGTCGGGCAGCGCGTCGAACACGCTCGAGAGCGCCGCGCGTACGTCGCCCGCAAAGCCGACGACGGCCACGTTGCCCGTTACGTCCGCGAGCTTCGCCTTCGCGCGCAGAACGAACATCGAAAGGCGTTTTTGGACGCTCGCGCAAACGTCCTTCGCCAGCATCAGCCGAATGGTCTCGCCCGCGCGCCAGGCCAACATCGTTGCAAGTAGCCGGCCCTTCGGCGAACAGTAGCCTGCTAGCCGCGCGCTCGCCGCGTCGAGATGCTGGACGTCGTTCGTGAGCTGGCTGTGAAGGAATGTGGCCGCGTCATCGCCACTCGCTTCGATGACGCCGAACTGATCGAGCGGCATGAAAGCGCCGCGCGCGAGCACTGCTTCGAATTCGGCGTATTGGGGCAGCGGCGCGGCCAAGGGCGTCGCGGCGTTCTGAACCGGGGGTATGGAAGGGACGTTCATGGAATCGAACTTCAGTCAATCCTGACTTGGGCGGAGGCGAACAAGTATTATATGGGGTCTACCTGAGCCTTGTTTCGCATGACCCTTCTGAAGAAATGCCTCGCTCTCGGGGCAGTCGCAGTGGTTGCGCTTGCCGCGATCGTTGGAGGCGGCTACTACTGGGCGATGCGCCCGGTCGCGCTCTCGGCGCCCGTCGTCGACGTCACGATCAAACCGCACAGCAGCGTACGCAGTGTCACGCAGCAATTGATTCGCGGCGGCGTGCCGCTCGAGCCCGAGCCTTTCATATTGATGACGCGCGCGCTCGGCCTGCAAAGCCGGCTTAAGTCGGGCAACTACGAATTCAAAGGGGGCATCACGCCCTATGAAGTCTTGCAAAAGCTCGCGCTCGGCGACACGAACGAGGACGTCGTGACGATCATCGAAGGCTGGACGCTGAAGCGCATGCGGGCCGAGCTGGACGCCGATCCGTCGCTCAAGCACGACACGGCGGGCATGACCGACGCGCAACTCCTGGCCGCGATCGGCGCCTCGGAGACGCCCGTGACGAACGCGGAAGGGCTCTTCTTCCCCAACACCTATCTCTTCGATAAGGGGGCGAGCGATCTCGAGGTCTATCGCCGCGCTTATCGCCTGATGCAGCAGCAGCTTGCGCGGGCATGGGCCGAGCGCGAGCCCGGGCTGCCGTATCAAACGCCTTATGAAGCACTGACGATGGCGTCGCTCGTGGAAAAGGAGACCGGCAGGACGGCCGACCGTCCGCTCGTTGCCGCGGTGTTCGCAAACCGGCTGCGGCTCGGCATGCCGCTGCAAACGGATCCCGCAGTCATCTACGGTATGGGCGACGAATACCAAGGCCGACTACGCAAGCGCGATCTGCAAACCGACACCCCCTACAACACCTATACGCGCCGCGGCTTGCCGCCCACGCCGATCGCGCTGCCTGGCGCGGCGGCGCTCGAGGCGGCGATGCGACCCGCGCAAACGAGCGCGCTTTACTTTGTCTCCCGCGGCGACGGGAGCAGTATCTTTTCCGATACGCTCGACGACCATAACAAGGCCGTCGACAAATACATTCGAGGTCAACAATAAATGGCGCGAGGTAAGTTCATTACGTTCGAAGGCATCGACGGCGCGGGTAAGACCACCCATCTCGCGTGGTTTCGCGACCGGCTGGAAGAGAAGCTCGACGCGAGCGGACGGTCTGTCGTCGTCACGCGCGAGCCCGGCGGCACGCCGCTCGGCGAGGCGTTGCGCGAGTTCCTGCTACACCGCCGCATGGACCTCGAGACCGAAGCGCTGCTCATGTTCGCATCGCGAAGCGAGCATCTGGCGCAAGTGATCGAGCCGGCGCTCACGCGCGGCGACTGGGTGCTGAGCGACCGTTTCACCGACGCCACATTCGCCTATCAAGGCGGCGGGCGAGGCCTGCCGCGCGACAAGCTCGAGACGCTCGAGCGTTGGGTGCAGGGCGGATTTCAGCCCGACCTGACCGTGCTCTTCGACGTTCCGCCCGAGACGGCAAGCGAGCGGCGCGGCGCCGTGCGTTCGCCCGACAAGTTCGAGAGCGAGACCGAGGCGTTTTTCGAGCGAACGCGCGCCGAGTATTTGCGGCGCGCGGACGAAGCGCCGTACCGCTTCGCAATCATCGATGCAACCCAAAGCATTGAGCGCATCCGCAAGACGCTCGACGAGATCATCGCCGCACTGTAACCGTGCGGCTTTTGAACCCGATGGCAACGAAGCCTCGCGAGAAGAAGACCCGATCATGATTTACCCCTGGCAGCTCGACGACTGGAACCGCCTGCAGCGCCTGCGCACGCAATGGCCGCATGCGCTGCTGCTGCACGGGCAGGCAGGAATCGGCAAATTGCATTTCGCCCAGCACCTCGCTCAGGGACTCCTTTGCGAGGCGCCGCGTGAAACGGGTGAGCCGTGCGGCGCTTGTCCCGCCTGCAACTGGTTCATCCAGGGCAATCATCCCGACTACCGTGCCGTTGCGCCGGAGGCGCTCGCAGCGGAGGTGGGCGTGGGCGGCGCCGCACCGCCGGACGAGAAAAGCGATGCCGACGACGGCAAGAAGACGCGCACGCCGAGCAAGGAGATCAAGATCGAGCAGGTACGCGCGCTCCTCGACTTCTGCGGCCTCGGATCCCACCGCGGCGGCGAGCGCGTCGTGCTCGTCTATCCGGCCGAAGCGCTGAACGCGGCGGCCGCGAACGCGCTTTTGAAAACGCTCGAAGAACCGCCCGCCGGCGTCGTGTTCTTGCTCGTGTCGGCGCGCATTGACCGCCTGCTGCCGACGATCGTGAGCCGCTGCCGTCAATGGCCGATGCCCACGCCGCCGGCCGATGTCGCGAGCCGGTGGCTGGCGGGCCAAGGCGTCCAAGAAGCGGCCGCGCTGCTCGCCGAGGCCGGTGGCGCGCCGCTCTCGGCGCTCGCGCTTGCAACGGATGAAAACCGCGCGCTGCGCGATTTCGCGCTGAAGCAGCTGGCGGCGGGGCCTGAATGTGACGCCTTCGCTTGCGGCGAAGCGCTGCAGAAACTGCCTGTTCCTGTCGTGCTCGGCTGGCTGCAGCGATGGCTTTACGATTTGCTGGCCGAGCGCACTGCTCGACGACCGCGATATTTCCCGGCGGCCGCGGGCGAACTGGAACGATGCGCCTCCCGTGTCGACGCTAACGCGTTCGCGCGTTACTTGCGAACGGTAACGCGCGAGCGGGCGGTCGAGAACCATCCGCTCAACGCGCGTCTCGTGTACGAAGCGCTTTTCATCGGCTACCGGGATGTGTTCGTCTGACGCCACCTTCCTCAACGTGAAAGGACCGAAGAGAGACGCCCGCCTATGACGCTCAATTACCGCCACGCTGTGCTCGAAGATCTGCCGGCGATCGTCGCTATCTATAACTCGACAATCGCCTCGCGCCAGGTGACGGCGGATCTCGAACCGGTGACGGTCGAAAGCCGGCTCGCCTGGTTCAATGCACACGGGCCACGTGCACGGCCGCTCTGGGTCGTGGACGAGCACGATATGGAAGGACGGGATGCCTCGGCGGCGGCCACGGCAGACCCACGATCGGGCCGCCGCGTGATCGCATGGCTCAGCTTTTCGGACTTCTACGGGCGTCCCGCCTACGCGCGCACGGCGGAAGTCAGCATCTACCTCCACGAGAGGGCTCGCGGGCGTGGGCTAGGCACGCGGCTCCTCGCAGCCGCGATCGAAGCGGCGCCCGCGCTTGCTGTCGATACGCTGCTCGGCTTTATTTTCGGCCACAACGTGCCAAGCCTCGCGCTTTTTGGCCGCGCCGGTTTCGAGGAGTGGGGGCGCCTGCCGCGCGTCGCCATACTCGATGGCATCGAGCGCGACCTGGTGATCCTCGGCAAGCGCATTACCGCCAGTTAGCCATAGGAACCCCTGACGATGTTTGTCGATTCGCACTGTCATATCAACTTCGAGGGCCTCGGCGACCGCCTGCCGCAAGTGCTCGAAAACATGCGTACGCATCAGGTGACGCATGCGCTTTGTGTGAGCGTCGATCTCGAGACGCTGCCGTCGGTGCTCGATATCGCGGCCAAGCACGAGAACGTCTTCGCTTCCGTCGGCGTGCATCCCGATCACGAGGATGCACGCGAGCCGACCGTCGCGGAGCTCGTCGAGCTGGCGGAACACCCGAAGGTCATTGCGATCGGCGAGACGGGCCTCGACTATTACCGTCTCGAAGGGCGCTCGATTGCCGACATGGAGTGGCAGCGCGAACGCTTTCGCACGCATATTCGCGCCGCGCGCGCGACGAAAAAGCCGCTGATCGTTCATACGCGCGCATCGGCCGACGACACACTGCGTATCATGGCGCAAGAGCGTGCCGAGGAGCCCGGCGGCGTCATGCACTGCTTCACGGAGCCGTGGCCCGTCGCCGAACGCGCGCTTGCGCAGAACTTTCATATCTCGCTGTCGGGCATCGTGACGTTCAAGAAGGCGACCGACGTGCAGGAGGTCGCGCGGCGCGTGCCCCTCGAGCGGCTTTTGATCGAAACCGATTCCCCGTACCTCGCTCCCGTGCCCCATCGCGGCAAGCCCAATGAACCTGCGTACGTTAGCCATGTCGGACGCTTTATCGCGCAGCTTCGCGCGATGCCCGAGGCGGAGCTTGGCATGGCGACGACGCGGAATTTCTTCCGGCTCTTCACAGCGGCAGCCCCGCACGCGGATTGACCCTGTACCCTCAACGGCGCTCAACGCCTGCTGTCAGGCAATAGAAAGGAACAGATAGTGCAGATGAACACGCTCACGACGGTCTCGGCCGTATCGCGCTTCAGCGCAACCGTAGGGCTTCGGCGGAAGCGGGGAACGGCTACGGCGCTCGGCCTGCGCCGCCTGCTGATGGCTTGCGCGGCCGCTATCGTGGCGCTCGCGATGGCGGGCGAGGCCCACGCGACGGATAAGGACGCGATCGTCAAGGCCGTCAAGTTCGACGACGTCTCCGGTGTGGCCAAGTTTCTCAAGCGCGGCATCGATCCAAATATGACCGACGACGATGGCATGCCGCTTCTCGTGATTGCCGCGCGCGAGAAGTCGGACAACGTCGCCAAGCTACTGATCGACAACCCGAATATCGACGTCGAGAAAGTCGACGCCCACGACGAGAATGCCATGATGCTGGCCGCACTGAACGGCGACGTCGATCTGGTGAAGCAACTGATCGCGAAGGGCGCGGAAGTCAACAAGAAGGGCTGGGCGCCGCTGCACTATGCGGCCGCCAACGGTCACGACGACATCGCGCGGCTACTCATCGATAACTCGGCATACATCGACGCCGCCTCGCCGAACGGCACGACGCCGCTGATGATGGCGGCACGCGGCAACCACGTGACGACGATGAAGGTCCTGCTAGACGGCGGGGCCGACGCGAAATTGAAGAACCAGATCGGCATGACGGCACTCGATTTTGCCAAGCGCTATCAAGCCAAGGATGCGGCCGAGGCGCTTCAGGATATGTTCGCGCGCGAGCGGGCGGCATCGAGCGGAGTGCCTGCGCGAGAGCAAAACAGTGCAAAATGAGCGTCCTGGCGCGGCTGCAGCCGTGCCGTCACGGCATCCCCGGCGAGTCGAAGGGCCGGACGTCGAGCCTCGGGCGGGGCTGGGGTGGCCGCGCGTTCATCGCTCGGAGAGAAAAGGAAAACCATGTTGCGGGCTTTGATATGCCTTAGCGCGCTCGCCGCGCCCGTTTCAGCGCTCGCGTTCACGGGGGCGCAACTCACCAAGCTTTGTGCTCAGACGGACGTCGCTTCACGCAATGCCTGCAAAGGCTATGTCCAAGGCGCGGCCGACGGCGTCTATAACACGATCGACGCGATCGGCGGCACAACCGGGCCTCGCGTCGGGCAGTACTTCTGCCTGCCGCCCAAGGCAACGCCGCAGTTGCTCGTCGACGCGGTGCGCAAGTACGTAGCCGAAGACCCGCGTGCCGGCGATTACAACGCGAGCACGGTCGTCTCGCTGGGCCTCGGCAAAGCCTACCCGTGTAAAGGGCGCGATTGACGCGCTTCGCCGCAGCCACGGCTCGTCTGCCCATTCGCGACCCGCGTCATGATCGCCGCGATAGCTGCGGCGGGTACCGATTGTTTCGCGACTGTAACAGCGGGGAATAAGTGAAAACGGTGCGCTTGCTTTCACGAGCCATACGGAATAATGGAGTACAGCGCGCCGCGGATCACGGGCGGAAGGCCCACGAACGTCGTGGCGCGCCGACATGCGTTTGCCGCATTGGCGAATCGCCCCTCGTTCGCATGGAGTGCAGGGAATGAAAATAGCGCAGATCGCACCGCTCACCGAATCGGTGCCGCCGAAGCTTTACGGCGGCACAGAGCGTGTCGTTTCGTACATCACCGAGGCGCTTGTCGAGCTCGGGCATGACGTCACGCTCTTCGCCAGCGGCGATTCGAAGACGAACGCCAAGCTCGAGGCCGTCTGGCCGCGTGCACTGCGTCTCGACCCCGCTATCCGCGACCGCGTGGCGCCGCATATGCTGCTGATGGAAGTCGTGCGCCGTCGCGTCGAAGAATTCGACGTGCTGCACTTCCATATGGATTACTACTCTTTCTCGCTATTCAAACGGCAAGAAACGCCGTTCGTGACGACGATGCACGGGCGGCTCGATTTGCCGGAGCAGCAACCGGTCTTCGACACGTTCAACACCGCGCCCGTCATCTCGATCTCGAACGCCCAGCGCCAGCCGATACCTCAGGCGAAGTGGCTGACGACCGTCTATCATGGCCTGCCCGAAAGGCTCTACACGCCGCAACCGATCCAGCAAAGGTACCTCGCGTTCCTCGGCCGCATCTCGCCCGAAAAGCGCGTCGACACGGCAATCCGCATCGCCGCTCACTGCGGCCTGCCGATCCGCATCGCGGCGAAGATCGACGCGGCCGACCGTGAGTATTTCGACCGTGAAATCAGGCCGCTTTTCGACCTGCCTCATGTCGAGTATATCGGCGAAATCGCCGACGACCAGAAGGCGGAATTCCTTTCGGGGGCGCACGCACTTCTTTTTCCCGTCGATTGGCCGGAGCCGTTCGGACTCGTCATGATAGAGGCGATGGCTTGCGGCACGCCTGTGATCGCATTCAATCGCGGCTCGGTACCCGAAGTCGTCGACGAGGGCGTGTCGGGCTTTATCGTAGAGGACGAAATCAGCGCCGTCGCGGCCGTCAACCGCCTGCATACGCTGCCGCGCACGGGCGTGCGCAAACGCTTCGAGGATCGCTTCACCTCTCATCACATGGCGCGGCAGTATCTCGCCGCTTATCAGACGGTGATCCGCGCGCAAAAGCGGTCGCGCTTCAAGGTGATCGACTCGACGTCGACGTGATACAAGGGGGGCTGCGCGCCAACCCAGGCCCCAAGTACGAAAAGGCGCGGCGACGCCGCGCCATACCGACGCGCATCAGATATTCATGCGCGTGACCTTCATGCCTTGCAGCGACAAGTCCGCCATGAGGCCGGCGTTCGTCATGACAATGACCTGGACCGGCTTCGTGGCCGTCGTCGTATCGACGGCGCCGTTGGCGCCCATCTTCAGCAGAGCAACCGATGCATCGCCGCCGACGGACCAGCCTTGGCGCGACTCGAACGATTTCAGCGCATCGTCGGTCATGAACAGGAAGACGACAGCTTTCGACTGCGCGCCGGCCTGCAGGCCGAATGAACCGGCAACGAGGTTGTAATAGGCGTAAGTCGATCCGCCTGTGCGCAAAGCGCCTTCACCATACTCGCCCCCGACGACGAAGCCGGCCTGCAGCACACGCGGGAATACGAGGATGCCGCGTGCACGCGAGACGAGCTCGCGAGAGCCGGGTACTTGCTGATACATGCGCGAAAGCGTGGCATCGACGCCCGCGTTGATGTCCGCGCGTTTGGACGCATTGGTGCCGGGGCTTTCGCCCACCGGATTGCCCTTGTTGGTGGTTGCTGTGCAGCCTGCGAGCACAAGGCTGCCTGCCACTACGGCGGTCGCCGCCTTCAGCACGAAACTTCCTTTTTGCATGGCTCTCTCCGTGGGGGATCCGTCGGTCAGACCTGGTACGGCGGGTCTGGACGAAAATCGGAACGCGATCGTCAGCGCCTGTTTGCTCACGCGAACAGGCACACTGGCGATGACTGGGAAGCACAGCGCATGCCCATACCTGTCCCGATTTCGCGTCAGTGCGGTGCCGTGCGTTTCGGAATGGCCGGTCGCCGCAGCGCGCGCCGTATGCCCGCGATAACAAGCCCAAGCGCAAAGAGAAATGCCGCCGGCACGACCCAGTAGCCGACGAACGCATGCCACAAATAGCCCACAAGCGTGTTGCGCCGCAGCACGTATTCGTCGATCGCCGCCTGATGGCGCGGCGCGTTGGCCGCAAGGACGTTTGCCGGGCAACCCGACGCGCGCGCTTCGTCGGGCGTGCCGTGGCAGCGCGCGGGCGCCCCCGCCGCCCGGTCGCTGTCCGTGAACTCCCAGGTCGTCAACGCCCGATCGCGATCAACGATGTTGTAACTCATTTCCTCGCGAATCTCGTGGACCGCGACGATCGTCACCGGGACGGCCCAAACGAGGATCGTGACGATCCAGCGCTTGAACCACCGGTTGTGTCTCCATGCCATTCCTGCCTCCGCTATGCATTGCGCATCAACGACGAGGGCGGCCTTTGGCGTCTCTTTTTTCTGTTGGAACAGGCCGTCTTGGCAGCCATCATAGAAGAAATGCGACGAATCGTCGCGGCGATGGATATTCGAACGTCGAAGACCGGTAAATTCTTCAACGTTTCCGGCATTTCCCGCACTATCTTCGCCCGCTTCTCGGCGCGCGTCCTCGCGCGCCTCGGTCGGCAAGGCGTGTGCTGGATCAGCGTTATGAGGGAATGGGTTTTGCAAGCGGGCAAATTGGCCTCATACTGGGCAGGCGCGCGCGGGCGGGGCCGATGGCGAGTTTCGAACCCAGTCTTCGCGCCGATCCATTCGTGCAGTGGCACGGAGGTCCAAGCCATGTTGGAGCCGTTCAGCGAGCAGTACAAGGGATACGCGATCGGGGTGCAGGCGTTGCGGCGGGCCAAGGAGCCGGACGAGCCGGCGGACGCGCCGCGCCGTTTCGACATCGTCGTGACGATTGCGCGCAAATCGCGCGGCGAGCGGGCGAAGGCGGAAATGTTCGGTGTTCCGGAGCATGCTCCGCTCGACGATCAACTCGAGGCCCACAAGATCGGCCTGCAGTACGCGCGCGATATCATCGACGGCAAGGTCGAGGGATCCTCGGTCGATAATCTTTAGCGGTTTTCTCCCGTTGTTCGGGCGCCGGGGCAGCAGCCCGGCCCGGCGACGATCTGGCGCGTCTATCTTGCGGCAGCGGTCAGAGGAAACCCCGACCCATGCCAAGCTCTCCTTGCGTACACCGAGAGAACGGTCCAGCATAAGCGGTCCGGATCGCGCGCGTCGTCGCGCCACGGGAGCGGCGCCTTGCGCATGGCCAGGCACCGCAAACATTTCCCGCTCACATTCGAATCAGAAACCGCGGCTCTCACGAGCCTACAAGAAGAGGAAAAGGAGAACGTCATGAATGATCGCACCCGTCGCCGCCTCGTTGCCGCTGCCGCGGCGCTCATTGCCGTCGCGGTTGTCCCGTTCGGCGTGACTGACGCAGCGGCGCAGACAACGAAAAAGCCGAAGGTGGCGCTCGTGATGAAATCGCTCGCCAACGAGTTTTTCCTGACGATGGAGACCGGGGCTAAGGATTATCAGAAGCACAATGCCGACAAGTTCGATCTCATCACCAACGGCATCAAAAACGAAACCGACACGGCGGCGCAGATCAACATTGTTGAGCAGATGATCGATAGCCACGTCGATGCGATCGTGCTGGCGCCAGCCGACTCGAAGG
>CAYPWK010000048.1:10153-20183 GCA_964414365.1 uncultured Burkholderia sp. | reverse complement strand
CCATGCTGAGCGGGCGAATCGTCCAGGCCGATACGGCACAGGGTCGACGATCGGCTTGACACCAGCGGCCAAATCCGCGATCAAATGCCCGGCGCCGGGCCCGATACCAAAACCGTGACCGGAAAAGCCTGCAGCCAGGATCAATCCGGGTACGCCCGGAACTTCGCCGATACACGGAACACCATCGGGCGTGCTGTCGACGAAACCGGCCCACGCGTGGGTGATTTTCGCTTCGCGAAGTTCGGGCAGCAGTTCGACCGCTCGGCGGTGGGTTTCCTTAATGGTAGGCAGATCAGGTTTCGGATCCAGGATGCGCACCCGCTCCATGGGCGTCGGCGCGTCGAGCCGCCACCGCTTCAGCGTCTCATGACCGCCGCGGATGCCTTCGAGTCCGCCTGGCAGGAGGCTGCGCCAGCGTTTGGCGAACATGGGCACGAATTGCGGGGAGAATCGCAGTAACTGCGCCGTTACATCCACGCGCGCCCGTCCGCTGATAGCCAGGGCGTAACGTCCGTCGTTGCGGCGAGTAATCGATATGCCGGAGGTGAACAAAGCATCCGGCAAGCGATGTTCCACGGGGGACACGCTCAGGATGGACTGGCGGATCGAAGCCTGCGGAAAACGGATGCCGAGCTGGCGGCAGAACGCGGATGCCCACGCGCCACCTGCAAGCACGACCGTCCGGGTCTTGATGACTCCGGCTTCGGTTACGACGCCGCAGACCCGGCCGCCCTCCAGCTCGATGCCGCGTGCGGCGCAGTGCTGCGTGACGCTGCCCCCAAGCTTCATGAATGCGGTTGCCACGGCGGGTGCGGCTTTCGCGGGGTCCGCCGTGCCGTCGCTCGGCGAGAAGACGCCGCCTTTCCAGGGCCGGCCGGTCGCCTTCCCCCGGTCGGCAGCTTGCCTGCTATCGAGCATGTAAGTCGTGACGCCCGCCGTCTTTGCAAAGTCGCCCCAACTAGCCCAACGGGACAGCTCAGCGTCGTCATTGCTCAAATACAGCAATCCGCAGCGATGAAAGCCCGTGTCCTCGCCGGACTCGACACCAAATCGCTCCCACAAATCAAGGCTCTTGCTTGCTATCGGCAACTCACGCTCGTCGCGGTTTTGCTGCCGGCACCACCCCCAGTTGCGGCTCGACTGCTCGGCGCCAATCCTCCCCTTCTCGACCAGGGCGACAGAAACGCCGCGCTGGGCCAGATAGTAGGCGGCAAAGACGCCGATGATGCCGCCTCCGATCACCACGACGTCGGCGGCTCCTGGCAGCGTGGGCGAAGTTTGAATGTGAGTCAACGGAGGAGACATGATCAATTGCGCTCGATGGGTGCCTGCACGGTTTGCGTAACGTAAAACTTGGCCACACGATCTTTGCTTTCCCATCCGATCGACGCCCCCTGGGGCACGAAGAGTGCGTCGCCGCGGCCGAGCGACAGCACGCTCCCGTCGGGCGCGGCGAAGCGCACGCTGCCGGCCAGGAGATGCATGAACTCGTTGACGCGATGCGGGCGAATGATCCGATGGTAAGGCGTCGAATCCCACGTACCTGCCTTGTACTGCGCATCGTCATCGGTGAAGACGTTGCAGCTGCGGCATTCCGGAGCCGGGCCCAGCAGCACCTCCGCCGGCAGGGTGGCGGACGGTTTGAAGTCGGCATCGGCGTGCAGTGGGATAAGCCCGCGCTTCGTCGGTTTCTCGCAAGCGGCCGCGCAAAACACGAAACGCACGCGAGATTCGGCTCTGATGCGCAGCGCGGTACCGCCGCCGATTACCGCACCTTCTTGCGGACCCAACACCAACGGCGCTGTCCCAGTCGCTTGCAGCGCGAGCGTTCCTTCCACGACGACGATGGTTTCGATGTGGGGAAAGCCAGCTACGTCGAGCTCGCCGACGAAGCTGACGCGGCCTGCGGCCATCGAGTCAGGTCCTTCCCAAGCGATCTCGCGATGTCGCGCGAACGGGTCGTTCTCGCCAAATGCTCCCGTGCGGAAGGTGGTCGAAACAAGCGCACCATCGGCACGGTGCAATACGAATGCTGCAGTCACTTTTGACTCCTGTGAGTTGCGCGAATGATGGTGCGTGTATGCAATTATGCTGCGCGAGCCTCTAAAGATCATTAACCCTGAAACAAGTAATCGTTAAAAGGAGTTTAATGACAGAGATCGGACGCCCCATATGTAACCGGCGCCGTCGTTGGCATCGATGCGCAAGGTCTCATGCTTCTCGTGAATCACGCGGTCACGCCCTCGATTCTGAAGATCGTGTCGATCTGGGCGGGCAGGCGTCGGTCGACGAAAGCATGCTGGAACAGCGCGCTGCCGACAGTGAAGCCCCAGGTGTTTGCATGAATCATCGCCTTCACACGCGTTTCCCGGTCGATGCTGCCTGCCGCAATGACAGGCACGTCGACGGCCTCGACGACGCGCCTCGTCAGTTCGGCCGGATCGCCCTCGCCCGCAAAGCGATACGCAAGCAGATCAAGGCCGTGCACACCGGGCATCGATGCGATTCGGCGCGCGTCCTCGACGATTTCATCCACTGTCCCTTCCAGCACGGTCGGATGGCCAACGGTGCGACCCGCGAAAGGGAAATACTGGACCTCCGAGCCGTGCAGTAGCGGCAGTGCGTCTTCAACGTGGCGGCCTCCGAGCAGGTAGTCGACGCCGATCTCGAGCGCGGCCTTGATCGATTCGAGTTCAGCCTCACGGCTGGTTGCCACAACTTCCAGCATGACCTTGCGGCCATCGGCGCTGATGCGCTGCGCGAGCTGCTTCAGAGCCGCGATGGGCAAGCCGACATCCTTGAAGCCGACGTAGCGGACAGGGCTGTCACGCAGACTGTCGTAGGTTGTTAGCGCGTCGGCGACGGTCGCATCGTGTTCAGTCAACATCAGGATGAAGTGGGACACATCAGGCTCCGGTAATAGGAAGATGGCTCGCGCGCGGGCGGACGAAATGGTGGGCAGTTTGCAGGGCAACCTGTAGGCTTGCCGGATCGGCAATTCCCTTTCCTGCGATATCGAAGGCGGTGCCGTGGTCCGGGCTCGTGCGCACGAAAGGCAGGCCCACGGTGATGTTCACGCCGTCCTCCACGCCGGCGAGCTTGACCGGTATCAGGCCTTGGTCGTGATACTGCGCGACCACGATGTCGAAACGACCACGGCGGGCGTTCATGAACACGGTGTCCCCGGGCCACGGGCCGCTAGCGTCGATGCCTTCGCTCTGCGCAAGTTGGACCGCCGGTGTGATGATGTCGAGATCCTCGCGGCCGAAAAGACCGCCTTCACCCGCATGCGGATTTAGCCCGGCAACGGCCACACGGGGACGTTCGATGCCGAGGTCACGCATCGCGCGGTAAGCGAGCCTAATGATGCGCAATTCGCTCTCGACGGACAGCTTTGCGATTGCCTGAAGCATCGAGCAGTGAACCGTGACGAGGATAGTGCGCAGTGTTGGATTGACGAGCATCATCGAGTAATCACGGGTACCCGAAAGGTCCGCGAGCATTTCGGTGTGACCCGGATAGGGCACGTGCGCGGCGGCGAGCGCTTCCTTGTGGATCGGCGCAGTGCAGATGCCGGCGATTTCGCCCCGGACGGCAAGGTCGATTGCGGTACGGATCGCCTCGAATGCGGCCTGGCCCGCAGCGGCATTCACTGCGCCAACCGGCATGTCGGAGGGCAGTACGTTCGCGCCAGGCACGCGCAATACATCGAGCACGCCCGGCCGCGGTGCGATTTCAGCGACCGAGCTGACCTCGCGTATATCCAGTGCTAGCCGGAGCGCGGCGACGTGCCGTCGTAACACGCCTGCGTCACCGACCACGAACGATGGGTGCTCGGCGATGAACGCGATATCCGCGAACGTCTTGACGATGATCTCCGGTCCAATGCCTGAGGCGTCACCCATCGTGACGGCTATCAGTTTCTGCTTCATGGTGTCGCCCCGATCAATATATTGATGCACGTGACTAAAGCGTCGTCCTCACCGAAGCCGCCGGCCTTCGTGATCATGGAAAACGTACCTGTTGCGGTTTTGACCTCAGCCAGTGGCACGCCCGGCATCACTTCGCGGCACACGCGCAGCGACACCGCCGGTAGCGCGTCGATGATGCGCCGGGCGGTTTCTCCACCGGTTACAACGAGCCCGTCGCACGCGCCGCTGCCGAGGGCATTCGTCACCCGCGGCACGAGATCGTGCAAAGCTGCTTGCGGACCGGCGCTGGTGGGCAAATGCGTTTCTTCGGTGGCCAGTACGTCTATTTGGCATTGCGCTCGGGCAATGGCGAGTTGCCGTCTGGATCGTGGATTCAGGCTACCGACGACGAGCCAGGGGCGGCGACACGGCGTTTCACCTGCGGCTGCATGATCGCGGCCGTCGCCGCGGTCGTCCGGCGCACGTTGCGGGCGGGGCAGCACGCGCGCGAGAGCGCGCAGCAGTCCGGTCGAGCCGGCCAACAGCAGATCGCGCTCGCCGGCAAATGTCGCGGCGATCGCATCCAGTTCCCCTTCGGTGTGCGCATCGACAACCACAGTGTCATGCACGTCCAGCAGCGCGCGGGCCTGAGCCGCCTCGTGTGCGACCTTCACCTCGACGTGATGGAGGCCGAATAGCGCCGGGATGCTGGACTCGCGTACCGGAAGCGTGGGATCGCATCCGAACGCGGTTTCGTGGACCGGCACGCCATCAACCAGCACGCGCCCCTGCGCGACCGTACGCCCGGCCGAAGGAAACGCTGGCGCGATTAGCAACTTGCGCCGGCCGGAAGCGGCAAGCGCCGTCACACAGTCGTGAGCGACGCGGCCACGCAGCGTCGAATCGAACTGCAGCGCGAGCACGTCGGCGTCTCGCCATGCGTTCGCGGCATGGGCCACAGCGTCGTGGTCGAGGGTAAGCGAGTGTTCGCGGGAATCGGTGTCGAGGCTGACGACCTGCCCCGTAGCAGCGCTGTCGGGATGGATTAGGACGGTGGTTTCCCAGCCATGCTCCGCGAAGCAGGCGGTGCCGTCCAGCGCGCTGGTGAAGTCGTCGGTGATGATGCGGATGCGCATGGCAATCCCGTGGTATCGTTGGTCCGTCAATTCTGACGATTTGTGTATGATTTTTAAGAACCAAAATTGAAGCGATTCGACGCATTTATGGTTGCGAACCGTTCATCCAGACAACCGTTGCCGGCGTTGGTCGCGCTCGAACTGGACCGAGGCTCGGGCACACCCGTTTTCAAGCAGATTGCGCGGCAACTGCGTGAAAGCATCCTCGGTCATGCGTTGCTGCCCGGCACTCGGCTACCGCCAAGCCGCGACCTTGCCACTCAACTGGCGGTGGCGCGTAATTGCGTGGTCGAGGCTTACGACGAACTTATCGCGGAGGGCATGCTTGAAGGGCGCGGCCGGCAGGGTACCTTCGTCCTCGCTAGCGTACCCTCAGCTCAAGGCGCCGCACTTGGGCGGAGTTGGACTCCGTTGCTGTTGCGCCGGCGGTGTGCTGATGCATTCGGCGCGCATGAAAAACCAGACGGCGCGACCCTGGATTGGCGCCCCGGACAGGCCAGCGCGCGAACTTTGCCGCTCGATGTATGGCGCAGCGCATGTCGCGAAGCGGGGCGCCATTTGCCGCCACAGGGATACGGCGACCCCCGCGGGGAGCCAGGGCTCAGACGCGCGATCGCAGACTGGCTGCGCGAAAATCGATCCGTCGACGTTACACCCGAGCAGATCGTTGTAACGCATGGTACGGGCCATTCGCTTCAACTTGCTGCGCAGGCACTGCTGCGAGAGGGCGACCTGTGCGCGACGGAAGACCCGGGTTACGCCGGCGCGAGGTTGGCTTTCCTGCGCTCCGGCGCATCGTTGCACTACGTGCCGGTTGACGCCGACGGTGTCGTGGTCGACCGCATTGTCGAGGGCTCCGCCGTGCCCGTCCTCGTTCATGTGACACCAGCGCATCAGTATCCGATGGGCGGGCGTCTGTCGGGGCCCAGACGCAGGGCGCTGGTCGAACTCGCGCGTACTTGCGGAACGCTGATCCTCGAAAACGAATACGATTGCGAGTTCCATTATGCAGGTACGAACCATCCGCCGATCTTCAGCTATGCACCGGAAAGCACGCTGCTACTGAGCACGTTCGCCAAGGCGGTCAGTCCTTCCCTTCGCATTGGCTTCATTGTCGCACCGCCGATCGCGACTGCCGCCTTGGTTGCCCTCATCGAAGGCGAGCGTACGCATGTGTCGTGGCCGGTGCAGAAAGTCGTCGAGATGTTGCTCGTGTCCGGTGAACTGGATAGGCACCTACGCAGGGTGCGGCGGCAATATGGGGCGATGCGTAACGCCATACGCGAACGACTGATGCCTTACTCGGACGTGGTCACGCTGAGAGGGGACGAGGGTGGCCTGCATGTGGTCGTCTCGGGACGGCACGCTGCGTTCGATCGCGAACTGCGAACTGCATTGCGATCGAACGGCGTGGTGTTCGATGACGTGCGCGACTTCACCATGCTCACATCGGACCCCGGTGGGTTTCTGCTCGGATACGGGCATATGAACAGCGAAACACTGACACAGTCGCTAGATGTCTTCGAGGCCTGTATCAAGCAGATCAGACGTCGTAGTCGATCCTCGCGGTGAGGCGCGCATAGGTATTCATTCGAGATTGCCCTGACAGACATACTTGATCGAGAGGTAATCATCAAGGCCATACTTCGAGCCTTCGCGTCCATAGCCCGATTCTTTTACGCCGCCGAATGGCGCTGCTTCGCACGAAAGCACCCCTTCATTGACGCCGACCAGGCCCGCTTCGAGCAGACGCGCCACGCGGTCGATGCGCCGCAAGTCCTCACTATAGAAATAGGTCGCAAGTCCGAACGGCGTGTCATTGGCGGCGCGGATCGCTTCTGCTTCGTCGTCGAAACGGAACAGCGGCACGACGGGGCCGAAGGTTTCTTCGCAATTCAATTGCATATCGGGCGTCGCACCCGCAAGCACCGTCGGCGCGTAATAGTTCGGCCCGCGTTCTATCAGCCGCTTGCCGCCCGTGAGCACCCGCGCGCCGCGCTCGATTGCGTCGTTCACGTGACGCTCGATCTTCTCGACAGCGCGCCCATTGATCATCGGTCCGATTTGCGCATCGGGATCTGTTGCGGGCGCGACCTTCAACGCGGCGACTCGCTTCGTCAGCAGATCGGCGAACTTGTCGTAGACCGGTGCATGCACGTAGACACGATTCGGGGAAACGCAAGTCTGCCCGCCGTTGCGAAACTTCGATGCCATGAGGCCCGCGACGGCAGCATCGAGGTCGGCGTCGTCGAACACGATGAACGGTGCGTTGCCGCCCAGTTCGAGGGAAAGCCTTTTTAACGTCCCCGCTGATTCGCGCGCGAGATACTTGCCTACAGGTGTCGATCCGGTGAAGGTGATCTTCCGGACGCGGCCGTCGTCCAGCCAGTCCTTGACCGACTCGGCCGCATTGTCTCGCGACGCGCTGATGATATTGAGCACGCCTGCCGGAACGCCAGCCTCATGCGCGAGGAGGACCAACGCAAACGCCGTGAGCGGCGTGTCCTCGGCTGGTTTGGCGACCACCGTGCAGCCCGCCGCGAGCGCCGGCGCAATCTTGCGCGCTATCATCGCGAGCGGAAAATTCCAGGGCGTGATCGCAGCGACGATGCCCACGGGTTCCTTCACTGCGCTCATGCGCTTGCCTCGCTGTTGCTGCGGGATAATGTCGCCGTAGATGCGCGTTGCTTCATTCGCGAACCATGCGACGTACGATGCGCCGTACATGACTTCGCCGCGCCCTTCCGGGAACGGCTTCCCTTGTTCCAGCGAGATCAAGCGTCCCAATGTATCCGCATGCTCGAGAATGAGTGCATGCCAGCGATGCAACACAGCGGCGCGGTCCTTGGGCAACGTATCTCGCCAAGCGGGGAAGGCGCGGGCGGCCGCATCGGTGGCCGCGCGGGCATCAGCGGGACCGCTGTCGGCCGCCCGAGCGATGACGTCGCCCGTCGCAGGATCGGTTACGGCAAAGCGCTTGCCACTCGCGGCGGGGACCCGCTTGCCGTCGATGAAATTGTCGGCACGAATCAGATCGGCCAATGGGTAAGGTGTCGACATGATAGCGGTCTCCGCATTTGAGTTGATCATGGTTAAGGCCGGATTAACGCGGTATGCGGCAGGAGCGCCGCATACCGGAGCGCCCGCACGCCGTATGTCAGAAAGACGGCGAGCACCGGTGATGGCACAGCACACGAAAGAAGTGCTCCGGATCATGCGCGTGCAGCAATGCCGAATCGCGGGGAAAGTGCAGGTCCATTAAGCGTGATAGCCAGAACCGCAAGGCCGCCGCTCTCAGCACGGCCGGCAAGTAGCGTTGTTCCAGCGGTGTCAACGGGCGGGCGCGCTCGTATGCTTCGACGAACGCATTGGCCATGTCGGGCAGCAGTGCCCCGGACTGGCGGTCGATACACCAGTCGTTCAAACACACAGCGACGTCGAATATCAATACCTCGCTTCCCGCGAAGTAGAAATCGAAGAAGCCCGACAGCTTCTCGGCGACCGTTGGGCTCGCCAACATAGGTTGGTCGGAGAATAAGACATTATCGCGAAACAGGTCGCCATGTACGGGGCCTCGAGGCAGTCCCCGGTACGAGCTGTCGCCGGCGAGTGCCTGTTGGAATCGCAGCTCATCAAGCAGCACCTCGCGCCTGTCGTCATCGAGAAATGGCATAACCCGACCAGCAGCCCGGGTCCACCAGTCATAACCCCGCGAGTTAGCGTGCTCCAGCTCGAAGTCACTCCCGGCTGCGTGCATGCGTGCCAACATTTCGCCCACTTGGTCGCAATGGTGCAGTCCCGGTTCCAGGCAGTGCCGGCCTTCCAGCTTGGTCACCAGACAAGCGGCTTTCCCGTTCAGCTCGAACACTATCCTGCCGTGGCCATCCGGCTGTGGCGCGGGTACGGGAACTCCCCTTCGGGCCAGGTGCAACATCAATTGCAGGCTGAACGACAACTGCGCTTCGGCCAGTCGCTCGAAGAGCGTGAGCACGAATTCGCCGGCGTCCGTCGTAACGAAATAGTTGGTGTTTTCGATCCCGCTTGGAGTGCCGCGGAGTGACGTAACCTTTCCCAGCGCCAGCAGCGCGATGAAAGCTTCGGCTTGTTGCTTGGAGACAGTGGTAAATACAGCCATCGCGAGCTCTCCGGGACGCGTCAGCAGTCGCAATGGCGGACGATGTATGCCATCACCGCATCCACCGATGGCACGAGCACCTGGCAGCGCTTAGGACGTTGCTCCAAGTCGGCCACCGATGCGGGCCGCGGCGGCGCCTGGCCGGTCGCCTCGCGAATAATGCCCTCGAACTTGAGCGGTAGCGCGGTTTCGAGCACGATCGTGCGAATGCCGGGGTGAAGATGTTCGCGCGCAACCTTAACGCCGTCGGCGGTATGCGGATCGAGCATCGTGCGATGGCGTTGCCAGCTATCGGAAATCGTCCAAAGCCGATCCGCGTGCGTGCTCCTGCCCGACACGAAACCGTAGCTGGCGATGCGGGATCTCTCTTGCTGCGCCAGGCTGAACTGGCCACGCTGTGAAAGCTCCGCGCCAAATAGCTGCGTGACGCGTTGCGCATCGCGTTGCAAGAGGTCGAAAACGAAACGTTCGAAGTTCGACGCCTTCGAGATATCCATCGACGGGCTGGAGGTCGCCATCGTCTCACTGCTCGTGCGCACGCGGTACCGGCCGGTCTTGAAGAACTCGTCGAGTACGTCGTTCTCGTTCGTCGCCAGCACGAGCTTTTCGATCGGCAAGCCCATCATGCGGGCGACATGGCCGGCGCATATATTGCCGAAGTTGCCGGAGGGCACGCAGAACGAGACTCGCTCGCTGTTGTCGTTTGTCGCCTGGAAATAACCTGCGAAGTAGTAGACGACCTGTGCCAGCAGGCGCGCCCAGTTGATGGAATTGACCGTGCCGATGCTGTATCGGCGCTTGAAGTCGAGATCCGCGTAAGGCAGCCATGAGATGTCCTGTCGGCGCCC
>CAYPWK010000048.1:8465-10143 GCA_964414365.1 uncultured Burkholderia sp. | reverse complement strand
TCGATCGCTAGGTTATGGATGTTTTCATCCTGCAGACTGAACATCTGCGCTTGCTGGAATGGACTCATGCGGCCGTGCGGGCTCAACATGAATACTCGGACGTTTTGCTTGCCTCGCATGGCGTACTCGGCCGCGCTACCGGTATCGCCCGAGGTGGCGCCGAGGATATTCAATCGATCGCCTCGGCGCCCGAGCTCGGCCTCGAACAGGTTGCCCAGGAGCTGCATCGCCATATCCTTGAAGGCGAACGTGGGGCCATTGGACAAGTTGAGCAAGGAGATCGATTCGTCCAGCTTCCGCAACGGGGCGATCTGCTCCGAACCGAAAATTTCCGGCTTATAGGTGCGCGTGACGATCCCGCGCAGTTCGTCGGCCGAGATGTCGTCGAGATATAGCGATAGAATCTCGAAGGCCAGTTCGCGGTACGGCAGGCCGCGCCAGCGCTGCAACGTCGCGCCGTCGACGTTCGGGTAGACGGCAGGCATGTATAGCCCGCCGTCCGGCGCGAGCCCTTCCATCAACACTTCGGAAAACCGCCGATCGCGGCTGTCGCCTCGGGTCGAGACGTACATCATACGACGCTCCTGTTAGTGTCTTCGACTTCTTGTGCTCGTTACCACCCATAGAAGCGCGGCCAAGTTTCGACACTTCCATCAGGACCGACGGCCTGATAAGCGGGGTGCTGTGCTCCTGTGGCACACGCATGGTTGGGGAGGATGCGCAGACGCGTCCCGATGGGAAACCGCCGTTCGATATCGTGATCGGGTGCGCCCGGCCGAGAGACGATGCCGTGCTCTTGGTTTGCGCCGCTCATCAGGTACTCGCCCAACACCTCCCCGTTTTCGCGGCAGACGAGTCCGTAACCGAAGTCGCGCTTCTGGCGCTGGGTGCCGCGGTCGCGGCTCATTGCCATCCAGCCTGCATCGACGATGGCCCAGCCTTTCTCCTTCTGGTGGCCGATGACGGTGGTCAGCACGGTCAATGCGATCTCGGATGTATCGTTGACGCCCACGTTGTGCATGACGAGATCGAACATGACGTAGACGCCTGCGCGAACTTCCGTGACGCCTTCCAGATGTTCCGCGGCCAGCGCAGTCGGCGTCGACCCAATGCTGACGACGTCACACCGCAGGCCCGCCGCCCGAAGGCGCTCGGCGGCGCGCACGCTGCCCGCACGTTCCTGTTCGGCAATGCGGATCAGTTCTTCACGCGTATCGTAGTCGTAGCTGGAGCCCGCATGCGCCAATACACCGCCAAAGTGCATGCCGCCGTTAGCGAGCGTCGTTGCGACAGCGAGGAGGGTATCGTCCTCAGGCGCGATGCCTGAACGATGGCCGTCCACGTCGATCTCAATCCAGACTTCGAAGGGTTCGCCGTGTTCTCGGCCGAAAGCAACGATGGCCTCGGCGCAGGCGACGCTGTCGGCGACGATCTTTAGATCGCAGCCTTGTTGCCGTAGCGCCAGTGCCTGCGGCAGTTTTGTCGGCGCCATCCCGACGGCGTAGACGATATCGTGGATACCGCATGCGAAGAATTGTTCGGCTTCTTTGAGTGTGGACACAGTGATGCCGTGTGCGCCGGCGTCCATTTGAGCCTTGACCACTTGCTCGCATTTCGTCGTTTTGACGTGTGGCCGGAAGCTCACGCCAAGCGCGTTCATGCGTTGCTGCATCCGTTC
>CAYPWK010000048.1:0-8455 GCA_964414365.1 uncultured Burkholderia sp. | reverse complement strand
GTTCGATGTTGCGGTTCATGCGTGCGACATCGATCAATGCGGCGGGCGTATTCAACGACTCCAAGTTCATTTTTGGCTCCTGGCGATTCGTCGCGCGATCGGCATCCTATGCCGACATCGCGCATTTGGATGGCTCACTATAGGAGCGCGCCGAGAACTTGTGCTTAACGACGGATAAACTGAGCGTTAAGCCTGATTGAATGGCTCACCGCTAGCCACCATGCTGCGGCAGGCGGCACGAGACTCGACTGCCGCGTGGGAGGCGTCGAGCCATTGAGAGGCGGCTAGTGCACGCAAAGGTGCAAGGATCAGGGCAGGCCGTTAATCCTCATTTAACGTGCCGTTTATTGGCTATTAAGCACGGAAAAAACATTTCTTTCTATAGTTCGTTGCATGAACTTGGCGGACGCGATGTGCGTGCCGCGGGCGCCGAAAGGTGGGCGCGCAATCTTTGGAAGGTCGATTAATGAAACAGTCGTGCGTTGTGAACGTGGATCCGTCGAAGACCAACCTTCGGTATCGAGCGTTTACCCTGGCTGATATACCGGCGGCTCATGGCCTTTCCATGGCGCTTGGCTGGCCGTACAGGCCTGAAGACTGGCAATTTTCCGCCGACACGGCAAAAGGGTTCGTGGCCGAGGAAAGCGGCATCGTCATTGGTACTGCGCTGTGCTGGAAGTTCGGAGCGGACCGAGCCTCACTCGGTCACGTCATCGTGTCATCGGTGCACCAGGGCCGAGGGATCGGCCGCAAGTTGATGGAGGCCGTCCTCGAAGAGTTGGGGCCACGTATCACATTCCTTCACGCGACCCCCGCCGGCAAGCCGCTCTATGAAAAGTTGGGTTTCACCGTGTGTGGATCGTTGGAACAATATCAAGGGAACGTCGGCCCGTCCTTTCGCATTGCGCTGCTCGACGGCGAGCGACTGCGCACGGGCACCTCTGAGGACTTCCCGCAGCTTATCGAACTCGCGTCCCGCGCTTCCGGCTTGGACCGCCAAGCCGTTTTATCGGCATTGCTGAAGCGCGGCGAAAGCGTGGTGCTCGAACGCGATGGCGAGATCGTCGGATTCTCGGTGCTACGGCGCTTTGGCCGCGGCTATGTGATCGGCCCCGTGGTCGCGCTTCGTTCGCGCGACGATGCACGTGCTAGGGCGCTGATCGGCTATTGGTTGACCCGACGAGAGGGCGAATTCGTTCGCATCGATGTCCCCGCGGGAACAAGCTTGACTGATTGGCTAGGCGATCAGGGATTGAAGCGAGTAGACGTATGCTCGAAGATGGTTCGCAACGCGCCCGCAGAAGCACACAGTGGGGTGCCTGATCCGGTTTACAGGCTTTACGGGCTTATCAGTCAAGCCATGTTGTAGGTCGCGGGACGGAAGGCGGACACTGCCGCTACGAACTCGGATCTTGTCTTGGAGCCGTTTGATATGGGGGGAACGCTTTTTCAACTTTGGTCGCGGTGTGAAGGCCGTCGAGCGTCTCGCGTCCATGCTTTGCCGCGCTTGTCTGAGGAATTCTCGTTAAGGATCCGTCATGTATCACTACACGTCGAAAAGTGTTTCCCGCATGCATGCTAGCTTTTTCCGGCGCATTTTGGCAGCTGCCGCGGTCGTAGCTTCAATGGCGTTCGGCGCCGGTCATGCAAGCGCGGCGACGATAAAGATCTCCGCCGGGACCACCCCGTCCAGCGTACCTAACGCGTTCTTTGATCTCAAAACACATGAGATTGCAGGCGTCATGCCGGATGTGATCCGAGAAATCGGGAAGCGGGAAGGTTTCGACGTGTCGTTCGACGTCATCCCGTTTTCCGCATTGATCCAGTCGGTCGTTTCCGACAAGATCGATCTCATCGTTGCGGGTATGACGCCCACGCCGAAGCGTGAAGAAGTGATCGACTTCTCTCAACCGGTCGCTTACTTTGGAAAGGGGATCATCGTCAATGCTTCGGATAAGAACACCTATCACACGATCCAAGATTTGAAGGGCGCGGTCGTCGGAGCCGGCGTCGGCGAGGAAACCTCGGATGAACTGGTCAAGCTCGGGATCTTCAAGGACGTCAAGTTGTACAACACCGGCGCCGATATGGCCCGCGACGTCGCGCTGGGCCGCATTACGGCAGCGTTTAACGACTATCCGGTCTGGAAGGCTCAGGAAGCGGCCGGGACGCTGCAAGGCACGCGCGTGGTCGATGGTTTCCAGCCGCTGCGCAGAGTGCCGATCGCATTCGGCGTGAAGAAGGGCAATGCCGAACTGCTTTCGAAGATCAACGATGGGCTGGTCAAGATCAAAGCAGACGGAACGCTGGACAAGATCCTGAAGAAGTGGAATTTCGGGGATTGACGGACTGGATGTCGATGGAAGTTGCCAGGAGAGCATAGTGATGCGCGTCTTTGGCCGGGTCGAGCGGTAACCGCGACCCGCCTTGCCATACGCGCATGAGGATGACCGATGGGTAAGGAGACGGCCGGTTTGCCGTATCGTCCGAGCGTGGCTATCGAACTCGTCTGTTCTCGATGGCCGTGACGAAGACGGGCGCCGGCCATGCAGTGTAACGATTATTAGAAAGGCGAATCATGCGTTGGAGCGACATAGTCGAGTTTGTCCCGATACTGCTTCAAGGGGCCGGGATGACCGTCTTCATCACCCTTAGTTGCCTGGTACTGAGCACCGCGCTCGGTCTCGTTTGGGCGCTTTTGAAGATGTCGCGGCATGCGCCGGTCAAACGCGCGGCCACCACGGTGATCAACGTGGTTCGCGGGCTGCCGATGATCGTGCTGCTGTTTTATATCTACTTTGTATTCCCCGCGATCCACGTGCAGTTGAGCGCCTTGCTGGCGAGCATCGTGGGCCTGGCGTTCGGCTACTCGACCTATGTTGCGGAAATCATTCGCTCCGGCATCGAATCGGTGGATCAAGGCCAATACGAAGCGGCACAGTCGATAGGCATGGGCCGCATCAAGACCATGACACGCGTGATACTTCCCCAGGCAATCAAGGTCGCGCTGCCGCCCTATAGCAATACCCTGGTTTCGATGCTCAAGGATTCGTCGCTCGCGTCGACGATCACCGTCGCCGAGATGACGCGCCAGGGAACGCTGATCGCGGCCGCGACCTTCCAGAACCTGGAGGTCTATACGCTCGTGGCGATCGGATACCTCGCGATGAGCCTTCCGTTGATGAGTTTGACGAAGATGCTCGAGCGGCGCTTCGGCAAACACAAGGTGAAGTGAGATTGCCATGATCGAAATCACGAACGTCCATAAAAGCTTCGGCGATGTGCCGGTGCTCAAAGGCATTACGTTAAATGTGTGCGAGGGCGAGGTCGTGTGTCTTATCGGGGCCTCGGGCTCCGGCAAGTCGACGCTTCTTCGCTGCATCAACGCGCTCGAGTCCTACGATTCGGGGCGAATCACGCTACTGGATCAAGTGGTCGAGCAACGCTCGCGCCATATCCATCAGTTGCGGACCCAAGTAGGCATGGTGTTCCAGCGCTTCAACCTCTTTCCGCACCGGACCGCGGTGGAAAACGTGATGGAGGGGCCGGTGCATGTCAAGCGCGAGCCGGTCGAGCAGGCGCGGCGCGAGGCGATCGAGTTGCTGCACAAGGTCGGCTTGGGCCAGAAGATCGACGCCTACCCGCATCAACTGTCGGGCGGCCAGCAGCAGCGGGTCGCGATCGCGCGGTCGCTCGCGATGAAGCCAAAGGCAATTCTATTCGACGAGCCGACGTCGGCGCTCGACCCGGAACTCGTGGGCGAAGTGCTGAGCGTCATGCGCACGCTGGCTCGCGAAGGCATGACGATGCTGGTTGTCACGCACGAAATGGGCTTCGCCCGCGAAGTGGCCGATCGGGTGTGCTTTCTGCATGCGGGCCTCATCATCGAGGAAGGCAGCGCCAAGGAAGTGCTCGGTTCGCCGCGCGAAGCGCGTACCCGAGAGTTTTTGCGTCACGTGCTGACGCACCGCGTCGAGGATCCGCACGCGCATAACGGCGGGACAGGCGCCGTGGCGTGAAGGACGATTCGAATACTTTCATGAGCATGAATGTTTTCGACACTTTTCGCAGCGGTGCATGCTCGTTGGTTTGGGGATTCCTGTGATACACGACGGCGCGGTAAGGACTGTGCTCGATGGCTATATCGCCTTGGACAGCGTGATTGAGAACGTAAGATCGATCCATCCGGCTCCGTCAAGTTTCGGCAATTCGAGATGACAGACGGAGAATGTCTTTATGCTTAAGAACATCGAAACCACCCTGCTCAACGTTGTCTATGACGAACAGGGCGATCCCGACGGATGGCCGGTCGTGTTGCTACACGGGTTTCCCTACGACATCCACGCGTACGGCGAAGTGTCGCCGCGCCTGACGTCACAAGGTGCCCGCGTCATCACACCCTATCTTCGGGGATATGGGCCAACGCGTTTCCTCGCACCGGCAACCCCTCGTTCGGGTCAACAGGCGGCACTTGGGGCCGACCTGCTAGCGCTGCTCGACGCGCTGCAGATTGGACGGTCCGTGGTGGGTGGCTATGACTGGGGCGGCCGGGCTGCATGCATCGTGGCGGCGCTGTACCCGTCGCGAGTGCGGGGGCTGGTCTCGGTTAACGGCTACAACATTCAGAACATAGCCGCCGCCGGGCGGCCCGCCAGCCCGGAAAACGAACATCGGCTCTGGTACCAGTACTATCTTCATGGTCAGCGCGGCCGGACCGGGCTGACCGAAAACCGGCGCGCGTTCTGCAGGCTCTTATGGTCGTTATGGTCGCCGACCTGGCGCTTCGACGACGCGACCTACGCGCGCTCCGCAGCGGCGTTCGACAATCCGGATTTCGTCGACGTGGTCGTGCATTCCTACCGGCACCGTTTTGGACTGGTCGATGGCGATCCTCAGTTCGACGATATGGAGCGGCGCCTGGCCGCCATGCCGTCGATCACCGTGCCAACGGTCACACTCCAGGGGGACGCCGACGGCGTCTCGTCACTGTCGCGAACAAAGGGGGACGCAGAGCACTTCACTGGACGCCATGAGCACCGCGTCGTGCCGAATGCAGGTCATAACCTCCCGCAGGAGGCGCCACAAGCGTTCGCCAGCGCGGTTCTCGACATCAACTCTTGGGCCGATTGATGCTCCGGGCATGGAGCGATTGGAGTGGATTCGCTCACTGCAACAGATGCCTGTCTTGGCCATCCGTCTAATGCATCAGCGCGGCGTGAAAGTTTCGTCCGAGCGGTTGCTGATCACGACCGGTTCTCGGCAGGGCTTTTCCCTTCACGACCTGTTTCGGTGGAACCTCGTTGGGAAGCGATCAAAACGATGCTGCGACCTCGATAGCGCGTTCGACATCTTCTCGGCTAACGTCGAGGTGCGTGACCCACCGGATGCGGCGCATGGCGCCTTCCTCGCCACGATAGACGCCGCTTTTCACCTTGATATCGCTCGCGTCGAGATGGGCGAAGAAATCGCTGGCGATAGTGGGATCGATGTCGGTGAAAAGGATGTTGGTTTGCGCCGGATGCGCGGAGAAGCGGCCGCGCAGTCTGGCATTGCGCTTGGCGACCTCGCCTAGGCCGCGCGACAGCATCTCAGCATTGGCATGGTCGTCGGCGAGGCGATGTACGTGGTGTTGCAGAGCGTACAAGCCCGCCGCCGCCAGCACCCCTGCCTGACGCATGGACCCGCCCAGCATCTTGCGCACGCGGCTCGCCTGGCGGATGAAGTCTTGCGAGCCTAGCAGCAGCGATCCCACTGGCGCACCCAGCCCCTTCGAGAGGCAAAGCGATACGGAATCGAAACCTTCGCAGAGCTCGCGCACGCGCTGCAGCGGATCACCGCCGCCGGCGAGCGCGATGGCGGCATTGCAGATACGCGCGCCATCGATGTGCGAGCCCAATCCGTGGCGCTTCGCCAAGGCAGCGACGTCGTGCATGTATTGCATAGGCAGCACCCTGCCGCCAAAAGTGTTTTCGACTACTACGAGGCGGGTGCGGGCGAAGTGCGGGTCGTCGGGTTTGATAGCGGCTTCGATGTCGTTCAGCGCGATGGTGCCGTCAGGCTGGTGCTCCAGCGGCTGTGGCTGAATGGAGCCGAGCACCGCCATACCGCCTGCTTCCCAGCGGTTCGTATGCCACTGCTGGCCGACGATAGCTTCTTCGCCGCGCTGGCAATGCGTCATCATCGCGATCAGGTTGGTCTGCGTGCCGCTGGGCGCGAACAGTGCTGCCTCGAAGCCAAGCATGGAGGCGGCGGTTTCCTGCAGGAGGTTGACAGTGGGGTCTTCTCCTAAAACGTCGTCACCGAGCGGCGCATCCATCATTGCCTGCTTCATTGCAGGAGTAGGTTGGGTGACGGTGTCGCTGCGAAAGTCGCTCATGGTTTCCTCAACATGTAATAGTGATCCGTCATTGCGAACGCCCTATCGAAACGTGATTGCCAGTCAGGAACACGGTCTGTAGCGCGAGCACCTCGGCATCGCGCCGTGCTTTAGCGGCGTTGGCGACAGATTTAGCCACGCTCCGCGAAGCAAGCGGTCACATTCAGCACGCTTGTGAAGTCGTCAGTGGTCATGCGGATGCGCAGGCCATCCCCTGGTATCGTTGGTTCGTCAATTCTGCCGACTTACACAGAATTTTTAAGAACCAAAACCGAATCGTTTCGGTTCATTTATGGTTTGCAACCGCTCAACGTCCCTGCCTCGAAACAACCCTTGCCGATGGCATCGGGGGCATGGAGCCTTCCCGAATTGCTCGACGCGATTGCGACGCGCGATGCGACGATCGAGCAGCAACAACGCGAGATCGAACAACTGCGCGAATGGGTCGAAGGGCAAAGCGAGGTACTGGCCAAGACGCAGCAGGCACTGCTCGAGGCGGGCCAAACTGAGTCACGCGAGGCAGGAGATATTCGGGGCGAGCCGCGAGCGCATGAACGCGTGGCAAGTGGACATCTTCGATCAGGCGCACGGAGCACCGCTGCCGCCGCAGCAGCCGGATCTATCGATTCCCGTGGAGGGACACCAGCGCAAGCGCCGAAGCAAGGGGCGACCGGCGCTGCCCAGCGATCTGCCAATCGAGAGCATCGTGCATGCGATGCCGCCGTACACCGTCAGAAATGCCGTCGTCGCCCTTGTTTTTACCGAGACGTGGATAGACACGAACGCTGAAAAGTTCACCACGCCAAACAGCCTGTTTAGCGCCGACATGATTTCGTCTTGCCGATGTGCGAGTGAGCTAATCGGCTTTGTTAGCTCGCTCTTTGGAACTGCTGCGAGCGTCGGCGTATCGAGCATGCACTCAATACCCTCAATGATGAACACCGGATCAAATCCGGCGGAAGCGGTACTGGGGCGAGCCGGTCCAACCGGCGCAATGGGATGACCACACGCGTTGCCAGTCCCGACAAATAATTTCCTTGCACCTCGACCACATAAGGCGTACCGGCATGCTCACCAGGGGTGGCGACGGGGTCGACACGGGCCCTCAGAATGTCCGGTACTGAACAAGCGGCAGGCCGTCGCGCTCAATCATGTCGTTGTAAGCCTGGATAAAGTCGGCGTGCTTGATCTCCCATTGGCGATCTTTCTCCGCCTGCACTGCCTGTCGGATGGCTCGCTCGCACGTCTGCGAAAAGTTGATCCCGAGTTCCTTCGCGTCCTTGTAGACATCCTCGGGCAGGCTGATATTGGTAGCTCGGCGCGGAACGGTGTCGGTTGTCATGTGTCGCATATTTCTCACTCTCATGTGGGATTGTATGCGCATTGGTACCCACAAAAGCGTGTTCCATCTGTCATGCAAGGGTTCGTTCCACTGCCGCGTGGCATGGGTTACTACAACCCGCAGCTCCCTTTTCGGCGCGCAAACGCGCCAGTTCGCTAATCTCTGGCGTTGTGTCGGCGTCGCGAACGGGATGGCCGCCTTTCTGTCCCTGAACACGAACTGTTGGAGCCAGCTTGCAGAGCATGGCGGGCTCGATGGTTTGCGCGACAAGGGAGTAGTGGAGTCGGCACTGGCACGGCCGCAGAATCTCGATGTTTATGCGAGTGCGGACCCGGCGGCGCTCGCCGCCGCCTATGCGTATGGACTAGCCCCGAATTATGGCTTCACGGACGGCAACTAGAGAACCGCGTGGGTGATTGCGCGCGTTTTCCTGGCAGACAACGGCTATCGGCTGAAGTTTGATCCGGCCGATGCCGTTAGGATCATGGAAATGGTTGCCGCTGGCGCGCTGCTCCCGGTCGCGGCGGTTCCCATGATCGCGGTGCTGCTGGTCGCGGTCTTCACGGTGCATCTGCCCAACGGGTTCAGCTCGATCAAGCTCTTGTCATTTGACGCGAACGGCGCCCGGTTCGGCCAGCCGGGTTACGAGACGGATCTTCTCTACATCGGGGGCCTCATTGCGCTTTGCATCGGTGGGGAGGGGCCGCTCTCGCTGGACGGTTACCTGAACGCGCGGA
>CAYPWK010000047.1:0-20248 GCA_964414365.1 uncultured Burkholderia sp. | reverse complement strand
TCATATCGGATGGCCGGCGTCATTTGCATGGCCGCCATGCCGGTGTAATGCATGCCCGCTACCGCCACACCCATCACGAGCGCGCCGCACGCGAGCCGCGCTCGCGGCAGGTTTGCTTGCGTCACCAGCCATAGGGCAAAGCCGGACGCGGCGATCGCGATCAGCAAGGAGAGCAGCGTGATTTGCGGGTCGTAGCCGAGCGGGATAGGCAGGCTAAAGGCGAGCATGCCCACGAAATGCATCGACCATATTCCGGACCCCATTGCGCAGGCGCCGCCGGCAAGCCAAAGGCGCGCGGCGAGGCCGCGTGCGGTGGCAATGCGTCCCGCGAGGTTCAGTGCGGTGTATGACGTGAATATCGCCACCGCGAGCGAAAAGAAGACGAGCAAATCGTCATACGTTGCCGGGTACATCGTTCTTATCCTCTCCGCTCGTCTTTTTGCACATCTGAGCAACGCCGATCACGCTCTGTCGCTGCTCGCTTTTTTTACCGTCGAAACCAGCAAGCCTACGGCCGCAGGCATAAAATTTGTACCCAAGGCCCGCGCTTTCAGCCCGCGCAAGGATGGCCCTCCGACCCCGACTTGTGCTAGCATCGCATGCTCGATCCAACAATAACAATTCGCAGAACTACGAACAAACAACAAATAACAAACAAGCGCGACCTACGGCAGAGAGACCAAGAGGAAGACTCGCGGCGAGAACTAAACCACCAATGCCGCTCACAAACAACTCCCGTTTTTGAAAGGAGCCCTAGTGAGCCGTCTAGTTGTAGTGTCGAATCGTATCGCAGATCCGCGCAAGGCCGCGGCAGGTGGGCTTGCTGTAGCGATCAGGGACGGTTTGCAGCAAACGGGCGGCATATGGTTCGGCTGGAGCGGCAAGACCGTGGCCGATGCCTCCCTTGCGAACAGTCAGAATGGCGTCCATAAGCAGACAGTCGGCAATGTGCAGCTCGTCACTGTGGACCTGAGTCAGCAGGACTACGAAACGTACTACCTTGGCTACGCGAACAATGTACTGTGGCCGGTTTTTCACTACCGCCTCGATCTCGCGCAGTTCGACGTACGTTTCGCCAGCGGTTATCGACGTGTCAATCAATTGTTCGCGCAGCGCCTCTTTCCGCTGCTCGAGCCGGGCGACGTCATCTGGGTGCACGACTATCACCTGATCCCGCTTGCGGCAGAGCTGCGAGCGATGGGGTGCGGCAACCCGATCGGCTTTTTCCTGCATATTCCCGTGCCGCCGCCGCCGCTGTTGGCCGCCATCCCCGAGCACGAGTGGCTCGTGCGGTCGCTTTTCGCCTATGACCTCGTTGGTCTCCAGACGCAGGCAGACATGCGGCACCTGTTCGACTACGCGCACTGGGAAGTCGGGGCTGAACGGTTGGAGGACGGGTACCTGCGAGCCTTCAACCGCACCGTTCGCTTCGCCGCGTTCCCGATCGGCATCGATGTCGGCGAATTCGCGGCAATGGCCGACGCGCGCGAGGGCGTGGACATGTTTTCGCGCATGCGGGCTGAGTACTCGCGGCGCCAATTGCTGCTCGGCGTGGACAGGCTCGATTATTCGAAGGGGCTGCCGCAGCGGATACACGCGCTACGCTATTTGTTCGAGCACTATCCGGAGAACCGAAAGCGCGCGACGCTGATTCAGATCGCGGCGCCGAGCCGCGAAGACCTGGGTGCTTACGACGACCTGCGTCGGCAGATGGATAGCCTCTGCGGCGCGATCAACGGCGACTACGGCGAGCTCGATTGGATGCCGGTGCGCTACATTCATCGCAATGTCGCGCGCAGGCGGCTGCCGGGTCTTTACCGCGCGAGCCGCGTCGCGCTCGTCACGCCGTTGCGCGACGGCATGAATCTCGTTGCCAAAGAGTTCCTCGCGGCTCAGGATCCGGAGGATCCGGGTGTCCTCGTGTTGTCACGCTTCGCCGGCGCGGCGGAGGAGCTCAAAGAGGCGTTGCTTGTCAATCCCTACGATGCGCACGGTACCGCCGAGGCGATTCAGCGCGCGCTGACCATGCCGCATGGCGAGCGCATCGAACGCCATTCCAGGCTCATGGCGACGATCCGCAAGCACGACGTCCATTGGTGGCGAAAGGCGTTCATCGACATGTTGAGGGAGTCCGTTCGCGAGACCGGATGATGCGTATTCGCCGCCCGGCGGCGCGCGCTGCGCTTGTTGCATTGCGGTATGACAGGCGCGCAGATGACTATCGGGAGCATAGAAAATGCCAATTGGGGAACGTCCGGCCAACCTCCTAGATTAAAAAACGCGGTACTCGACGCGGGTGCCGCTCTGACGCGGCGTTTTTCCGCAAATCCAGACAGATGGCCGGGCGCTCCGTGCCTTCACGACGTGTCCCGGCCCACGAAGGAGGTTGAGATGGCACAGTTGAAGGGCTCCAAGACGGAAGAAAACTTGAAAGCCGCGTTTGCCGGAGAATCGCAGGCGAACCGGCGGTATCTGTACTTCGCCGCGAAAGCCGACGTCGAGGGGCAGAACGACGTGGCGGCATTGTTCCGGTCTACGGCCGAGGGTGAGACAGGCCATGCTCACGGCCATCTGGAGTACCTCGAGGCGGTGGGAGACCCGGCCACCGGCTTGCCGTTCGGTACCTCGCGGCAGAATCTCCAGTCGGCCATCGCCGGCGAAACCCACGAATACACGGACATGTACCCCGGTATGGCGAAGACGGCCCGTGAAGAAGGCTTCGAAGAGATCGCGAATTGGTTCGAGACGCTGGCGAAAGCCGAGCGCAGCCACGCCAACCGCTATACGAAGGCGCTAGAGGCGCTCAACGACTGAAGGTGGGGCGGTTCAAGGACGCACTCGCCGTGCGCGGGGGCGTCCTCGCCGTTTGTCCGACGCTCGGCTCGGCGCGGATCGCGTTGCTTTGATACCGCCCGCGTGCCGCAAGCCATCACACTCATACGTCGAACGATGATCAGCAGTCCTCACGGAGGAGCGCGAACTCATGCCCCACAAGGAAGGCAGCCTCGAGGCGCCAATTCGCTATCCGCTCGATTGGCGCTCCGAGATGTTTTACGACCAGAACGCCATCGATCAGGAGCTGGCCCGGGTCTTCGACATATGCGCCGGTTGTCGGCGCTGCGTGTCGTTGTGCGGCGCGTTCCCGACGCTTTTCGATCTTGTCGACGAAACCGCCACCGGCGAGGCGCATGACGTCGATAAGCACGCCTACGCGAAGGTGGTCGACCAGTGCTATCTGTGCGACCTGTGCTACATGACGAAGTGCCCGTACGTGCCACCGCACGCGTGGAACGTCGATTTCCCGCATCTGATGCTGCGTGCAAAGGCCGCCCGGTACAAACGGGGTGAAGTCGCATTGCGCGACAAGGTGCTATCGAACACGGATACGCTCGGGCGGTTAGCGGGAATTCCGGTCGTCACGCAGACGGTGAACCGGGTGAACCGCACGAAGGCTGCACGTGGCGTGATGGAGTCGGCGCTCGGCGTCGACCGTGACGCGTGGCTGCCGGAGTTCGCCCCGCGCAAGTTCCGCCGCTCGGCCAAAACATCGCCGGACGCGCCAGTGCGCGAGGGCGAGCGCACGCCGGGAAAGGTTGCGATCTACGCAACCTGCTACGTCAACTTCAACGAGCCGGGGATCGGGCACGATCTGCTCGCATTGCTTGCCCACAACGAGATCCCGTACGTGCTCGTGGCAAGCGAAGCCTGCTGCGGAATGCCGTTGCTCGAGCAAGGCAACCTCGAAGGAGTGGCGGCGAAGAAGGAAAAGAACATGCCGGTGCTAGCCCGATACGCGCGCGAAGGCTATGCGCTCATGGCAGCGATACCGAGCTGTGTATTGATGTACAAGCACGAGTTGCCGCTCATGTTTCCGGAGGACGAGGACGTGCGCGCGGTGAGCGAAGCGTTCTGGGACCCGTTCGAGTACTTCGTCTCCCGCCATCGTGACGGTCTGCTGAAGACTGATTTCAAGCGTGCGCTCGGCAAGATCTCCTACCACGTGCCGTGTCACGGACGCGTGCAGAACCTGGGACGCAAGACGCTCGATGCACTTTCGCTCGTCCCTGGAACGGAAGTGAAAGTCGTCGAACGCTGCTCGGGTCACGCGGGAACGTTCGGCGTAAAAAAAGAGTTTCACAGCACGGCGATGAAAATCGGGACGCCCGTATTCAAGGCAATGGCGGAGGGCGAGCCTGCTTTTATCGCGTCCGATTGCCAACTGGCGGGCCACCACATCGAACAAGGGATCGAGGAAGCAGGGCTGCGCGAAGCGCCGCTTGCGCATCCGCTGACGCTGTTGCGCAAAGCTTACGACATCTGAGAGCCATCTCCTTTCATGAAGGCGACCCCATGACAATTTCACGGAATTCGCTGATGACGCTCGAGGCTTATGCCAAACTACGCCAAACCATGCGCGAGCAAGTGATCGAGCATAAAAAAGATCGGCTGGTGCGCATCGGCAATCACTTGACGCTGCTCTTCGAGGATGAAATCACAATTCGTTATCAGATTCAAGAGATGTTGCATATCGAAAAAATCTTCGATGAGGAAGGCATTCAAGGCGAGCTCGACGCATACCTTCCACTCGTTCCCGATGGCAGTAATCTGAAGGCGACGATGCAGATCGAGTATGAGAACGAAATCGAGCGCCGCGCGGCATTACAGCGCCTGATAGGCATCGAAAATCATGTTTTTCTGGAAGTGGAGGGTGAACCGCGCGTCTATGCAATTGCCGATGAGGACCTCGAGCGCGCGAATGAAGAGAAAACTTCGGCCGTCCACTTCCTGCGCTTTGAACTGTCGCCCTCGATAAAGGCGCGCCTGCGCGAGGGGGCGAAGCTGTTCGCCGGCTGCGATCACGCGAGCTATCCGTCGCCGGTCCGGGAGATCGAGCCGCGCGTTCGCGCATCGTTGCTGCAGGATTTACGGTAAGCGGCGTCTGCCGGAATTGATTTCCTTACATTAAATTTACAATAGAAAATATTCCGGCCTTGGCCGGGAAATAATACCGAAGGACCGGCTCGTTAGGTGAAATAGCATAAAAATCGGCCATGCATTGTTTGGGCTGTGGTAAAGCTCGGTGCATTCGCCATTTGCGTGCACGCAAAAGTATTCTAAGATAGCGACTCCTTGTTCATTGCAACATCGGAAAGCATCGATACGTCGCCGGCACCGGCGTAGCAAAAATCGACCACCATGCGATCAGAGATGCGTTCAGAGATGCGTTCAAGCCGTGTGCAGATGCAATTGGTATGCTTTCTGCACGCATTTTCCCATGCACGAGCGAGACCGCCTTTTCTGCGTCAACCGAGGGCAAAACCGCACTTCTGATGTGCGGATTTTGGTCGCTGTCACAAAAACAAAAACATTTTGTGCAACCCGCGGCTTTGGCGGTGGACGGAACGCCCGAGCCGAGTGTCGCAGCCCGGCCAGGCTGCGTGGAGAAAAAATATGTTCGAAGAGTTGAACGACGATGAATGGACGCGCATCGCTCCGCTTGCGGCCGATGAGCCCATCCATCCACATCGACGCGGGCGGCCTCGCGCCGAAACGCGTATCGTGGCCAACGCGGTGCTCTGGATTCTGACGACGGGGGAGCGTTGGTCGAAGCTTCCGGCGCGCTATCCGTCCGGGCCGACATGCCGTCGCCGTTTCGACGAGTGGCTGGCCGACGGCACGCTGATAGAAATGGTGAGGATTCTTTCTGAGAGCGGGCGTGTCTTCGCCTATGTGCCGCAACCTCAGCCCGTCGTGCGAGAGGCGCCGAAGGCTGCACCGGCTCCCGAATCGCCGCGCCTTCGAGGCGTGTTCTGGACCAATCCCGAATCATGGCAGGCTGCGGCAGCTTGCACATACCGCCCGGGGGACTTGCCGGTCGCGTCATCGCGGACGTTCCAGAATACGGGCAGCGCACACCCGCCGATGCGCGAATACCCACCGCATGGGACGCCCGCGCTCAGCGTCGCCGAGGTCCATAAGCGGATCGACGACTATTGCGGCTATACGGTTCACGCGATAGCTCAGCCGGTGACAAAGCAAACGACGCGTTCCTATCGCGCTTCGGCGGAAATCGCGAAAGACGGCAAGCGGATCGAGCGCTCGGGGCTGATCGGGCCGCGTTTTGCCGATTATGAGGACGCTCAGCGCCATGCGCTGGAATGGGCGCGCGATTGGATCGACCGCCATACGAGCGGGGTCGCTCTGATTTCCGCCGTGGGCGTCGACGCGAACGTCGCTCGTCCGCACGATGGCGCGACGGAGGGCGCCGTGCTGGCGCCACGGCCCGCAACGATCTCAGAGTTGGCGGCGGGCAGCACCTCGAGCGAGCTGGAGACGGACGCTGCAAGCCGGCCGCCCAACTGGCTGCTTGGCCAGGACGGCCGCGGCGACGGGAAGCCGCCCGAGCTCGTCTATCACACTTAGTATCGCGAAGTAGCTGAACCGTAGCGGCGGCGTCCGGCCGATGGTCGCACGCCGCCGCATTTCGTCGATCGCCGGTGAAGGCCCCGGATGGGCGCGACGGGGGCTCGTGCTATCGCCGAGCCTCGCAACGGCTCAGCAGCGTCCGTAGGTGTCGTCGAAGCGCACGATATCGTCTTCGCCGAGATACGCGCCTGATTGCACTTCGACGATTTCCAGCGGTACCTTGCCCGGGTTTTCGAGTCGATGCGCAATACCGAGCGGGATGTACGTCGATTCGTTCTCCGAAAGCAGGAACGTCTCGTCGCCACGCGTCACGCGAGCCGTGCCGCGTACTACGATCCAATGCTCGGCGCGATGGTGATGCATTTGCAGCGACAGCCGTGCGCCGGGCTTTACGACGATGCGCTTGACCTGGAAGCGCTCGCCTTTGTCGATGGAGTCGTAGTGACCCCATGGGCGATGAACCTTTCGATGGTTGGAGGCTTCAGCCCCTTGCTCGGCTTTCAGGCGCGAGACGATCTTTTTCACGTCCTGCACGCGGGACTTATCGGCGACGAGCACGGCATCGGCTGTCTCGACGACGACGAGACCCTGCGTGCCGACGCAAGCGATCAGCCGCCCTTCGGAATGAGCGAGCGTCGATCGGGCGTCTTCGAGCAGGACGCGACCACGCGCGACATTGCCGCCAGTATCCTTTGGCGAGATCTGCCATATCGCATCCCAAGAGCCCACGTCGGACCAACCGGCGTCGAGCGGAACGACCACGCCGCCGCATAACGCGTCATCGCCTGCAAGGCGCTCCATCACCGCATAGTCGATCGAGTTCGACGGCGATGCGCAGAACGCGTCGCGATCGAGGCGGAAGAAATCGCCATCGAGCTTGCCGTTTGCGTGCGCGTCGACGCACGCTTTGTACATTGCCGGCTCGAAGCGGCGGAGGGCATGCAGCCAGGTCGAGGCGCTCACAACGAAAATGCCGCTATTCCACCAGTATTCGCCCGAGGCAATGTATTGCTGCGCGAGCTCGAGATGCGGCTTCTCGACGAAGCGGGACAGAAGGCGAGCCGCGCGAGCGGGTCGGCCCGCACGGCCCGCGACGTCCGCGCTGCTCGTTCCGATCGGCTCGCCGAGGCGCAAATATCCGTAGCCGGTCTCCGCATGCGTCGGCACAATGCCGAGCGTCGCGATCATTCCGTCCGCCGCGTGGCGGATTGCGGTGAGGACCGCCTCATGAAAGCCGGCCGAATCAGCGATCGCATGATCGGCGGGCATCGCGACAATCACCGCATCGGCGCCTTCTTCGGCGTTGGCCAGCGCATCAAGCGCGGCGATCGTCAGCGCGGGCGCCGTATCGCGCCCGATCGGCTCGAGCATGATGCGCGCGCGTATGCCGCTCGCACGCAATTGCTCGGCCGTCGTGAAGCGATGCTCGTCGCCGCAGACGATCGTCACTTCGTCGGCGAAAGGCAAATCGCTCACGAGGCCCTGAAGGCGGCGCGCCGTCGATTGCAAAAGCGATTCGTCGCCGAGCAATTCGATCAATTGCTTGGGATACAGCTCACGCGACATGGGCCACAGGCGCGTGCCCGATCCGCCTGCGAGAATGACCGGCTGGACCTTGAACCGCGTACCTATGGCAGGCGCCGCCGGGTCGAGCGGTGCGGCGGAGCCCGGCTGCCGTTGCTGCTGCACCTCGGAGTCGGTGAACATATGCCCTCCTGTGGCAATGGCTCGATCGGACCGTGGCCCGGCCGATGGAGCGGTCAGTGTCGCAAGAAGTAAATCGACAATAAAAGGTGCGTGCGGACGTTTGAGAGCCGTTATTCCCTCTAAAGAAGCTTGTGGAAAGCGAGGCGGAGTGTCGCCAGGCGCCGGCCAGTAACGAAAAAATCAAAAAATAATCCGGTAAACCCCGCTGAAATATTTTCGAATATTCGTCGGCTTGCCGTTCCCTTTTTGATAGCGCTTGATGGATACCCATGAATAGACGCGTGAAATCGAGGTGTTGCGATGCTGGGCCTTCTCTCGCGGTTGATCGACGTCGCGCTGGTGACCTTGGGAGCGTTTGCCGCGGCCGCGCTGCATGCTGGACATCCGGTATGGCTCAGCGATACGCAGAGCATCGCGGTGGCGTTCGACGACATGCTCGTCGTCGCCTTCTTTCCTGCCCTTGGGATCTATCGCTCGTGGCGAGGCAAGCCGCTGCGCGATCTGCTCTGGCATACGGCGCTTGCGTGGCTCGTCGTCGAGGCGGCGGGCGTGTTGATGAGCTTCAGCGTACATCGTGTCGACGCCCTTTCGCGAGCTTGGCTCGCACTCTGGGCATGCTCGGCGATCTCGATGCTGCTCGCAGCGAAAGTGATCGTCTACACGACGCTCCGGCGTTTGCGTCGCCACGGCTACAACCAGAAAGCCGTTGCGATCGTCGGCAACGGACCCTACGCCACCTCTCTCGTCGAGCGGATGAAAGCGCGTCCCGACGCGGGGTTTTCTCCCGTTTGCGTCTTCGACGACGACGCCATGCATGAAGACGACGCAGACGTTTCGGACGCGACCGCTGCGCCACCGGGGGCATCTTGGCCGGTTCAGCGGTGCGCCGACACGATCGACGGCGTGCCGCTCGAGCGCGAGTTCGACAACCTCGTGGCGCTCGTGAAGCGGCGAGCGATTCGCGAGCTGTGGCTCGCCTTGCCGATGTCGCGCGAGCCGATGGTTCACCGGATCGTGACGGCGTTCAAACACGACTTCGTCAACATTCGTTTGATACCGGACGTGAGCAGCCTGACGCTAGTCAATCACGAAGTGGTCGACCTGCTCGGTGTGCCGGCGATCAATCTCGCGGCATCGCCGGTTGGCGAGGTGAGCGCGTTGCCGAAATTCGTCTTTGATCGGCTCTTCGCCTTTGCCGCCCTCGTTGCGCTCGCGCCGCTGATGCTCGTCATTGCCGCCGCGGTAAAGCTGTCTTCGCCAGGTCCCGTCTTTTTCCGCCAAAAGCGCCTCGGCGCGGACGGCAAGACATTCGAAATCTACAAGTTCCGCACGATGAAGGTGCACTCGGAAAACACAGGCCGCGTGACCCAAGCGAAACGTCACGATCCGCGTGTAACGCGCGTGGGGCGCTTCTTGCGGCGCACGAGCCTCGACGAGCTGCCGCAGTTCATCAACGTGCTGAAGGGCGAGATGTCGGTGGTCGGGCCGCGGCCGCATGCGCTCGAGCACGACGATCTCTACAAGGATCTCGTGAACGGCTACATGTTCCGGTATCGGATCAAGCCAGGCATCACGGGCTGGGCGCAAATTCACGGCTTTCGCGGCGAAACCGACCGCATCGAGAAGATGAGCGGGCGGGTCAATCTCGATCTCTATTACATGCAGAACTGGACGTTCTGGTTGGATATCAAGATCGTCGCGCTCACGCTCTGGAAGGGATTTGCCGGCAGCAACGCTTATTGACCTGGATCGCACGCGGATCGCTGCATGACGATGCGTCGAGCGAAGCGTTCCGAGACCGTAACCAACGTTATCGCTCATTTTCTTGAGGGCATCGAAACATGAACGTGACCATCATCGGCTGCGGCTACGTGGGTCTGGTAACGGGCGCATGCCTGGCCGATATCGGCAACGACGTCTGCTGCTATGACGTAGACGAGAGCCGGATCGCCACGCTCGAAGCGGGCGGCATGCCCATTCATGAGCCCGGCTTGCGCGAGATCGTGGCGCGCAATCGAACCACGGGGCGGCTTGCTTTCACGACGGACGTGCGCGTTGCCATCGAGCACGGCGACATCGTCTTCATCGCTGTAGGCACGCCAAGCGGAGAAGACGGCTCGGCAGATCTTCAATACGTGCTGGCCGCGGCGAAGGAGATCGGGCGCCACATGTCGCGCTTTACCGTTGTCGTCGACAAGTCGACGGTGCCGGTGGGCACCGCCGAGCGCGTGCGCGCAGCGATCACCGAGCAGTTGGCGCTGCGCGGCTCCGATGCCTTGTTCTCTGTGGTCTCCAATCCCGAATTTCTGAAGGAAGGAGCCGCCATCGACGACTTCACGCGGCCGGAGCGGATCGTGCTCGGCTGCGACGACGACGCCCTCGGTGAACGCGCGCGCGAGTTGATGAAGCGGCTATACGCCCCGTTCAATCGCAATCGCGAGCGGACGTTGCATATGGATGTGCGTTCCGCGGAGTTCACGAAGTACGCCGCGAACGCGATGCTTGCGACGCGCATCTCGTTCATGAACGAGCTCGCCAACCTCGCCGAGTGCGTGGGTGCCGATATCGACGCTGTGCGGCGCGGCATCGGCTCCGATTCTCGCATTGGTTATCACTTTCTTTATGCTGGCTGCGGCTACGGCGGATCCTGCTTTCCGAAGGACGTTCACGCGCTGATGCGCACGGCGCACGAGAACGACCAGGAGCTCCGCATTCTGGAGGCGGTTTCCGCCGTCAACGCGGCGCAAAAGCAGGTGCTTGCGCGCAAGATCGTCGAGCGTTTCGGCGAGGACTTGAGCGGACGATCGTTCGGCGTCTGGGGGCTCGCGTTTAAACCCGAAACCGACGATATGCGGGAGGCGCCGAGCCGCGTGCTGATCGCCGCGTTGCTCGAGCGCGGCGCACGTGTCGCAGCCTATGACCCGGTCGCGCTCCAAGAGGCTAAGCGCGCGTTCGCAGCCGACTTTCGCTCGAAGCCCGATGCGTTGTCGCGGCTGGCACTCGTCGACGACCAGATGCGAGCGGTGAAGGACGCCGATGCGCTCGTTGTACTCACGGAATGGAAAGCATTCAAGAGCCCTGACTTCGCCGGCCTCACGCGGGTGCTCAAGCATCCAGTGGTCTTCGATGGACGCAATCTCTACGAGCCGCTCGCGCTGGCCGAAGCCGGCATCGAGTATTACTCCATCGGGCGTCCTGGCGCGACGCGGGCCGCCGAACGCGCGACGCACTCCGGCGGCCCCATGCCTGCCTACACTGCTTGATGCCTGGTCTCGACCTATGAATCGACGCTTACTCTTTCCGATCGTCACCGCGGCCTTCGTGTCCTGGCTCGCTGGCTGTTCCGCGCTGCCCGGCTATTCGCTCGACAGGTCGCATATGCATGAGGTGGCCGAGCCGGCGAACGGCGAGAACTACGATGTGCATCGGATCACGGCGCAGGTCATTGCGGACCTGACCGCGCAAGCGGCTGAGACGCAACGTCAGGCATTACCCGAGCCGCGCTTCGCGAGCCCCTCGCAATACTTCTATCGAATCGGGCCCCAGGACATCCTCGGCATCACGGTCTGGGATCATCCGGAGCTGACCACGCCGCAAGGCACGACGTTCTCCACGGGCGGCAATACGACGCAGACGATCGCCGGCGCGCTGGCGCAGCCTTACACGACGGCGCTGCCGGGCCAGGCTGATCCATACGGGCAGACGGTGGCCGCCGACGGCACGATCTTCTTTCCGTTCGTCGGGCGCGTGCACGTCGCCGGGAAGACGCCGCAGCAGGTCCGCGACGAGCTCGCCGCGGCGCTCGAGCCTTATCTGCATAAGCCGCAACTCGATGTGCGCGTGCTCGCCTATCGCAGCCAGCGCGTGCAGGTCACCGGCGACGTGAAGTTGCCGGGGCCGCTTGCGATTACGGACGTGCCGCTCACGCTCGTCGACGCGATCACGCGCTCGGGCGGTTCGACCGACAACGCGGATCTTCAGCGCGTGCGGCTGACGCGCCACGGTCGCTTCTATCAGCTCGACGCAAACAGCTTGCTCGACCGCGGCGACATCTCTCAGGATGTGATGCTCGAGGACGGGGACATCATCAATGTCCCCGATCGCTCGGACAGCCGCGTGTTCGTGCTCGGGGAAGTCAAGTTGCCGACCGCCGTCCAGCTGATCCGCGGCTCGCTGACGATTGCCGATTCGCTGACGAGCGCGGGAGGCATTTTGGATACGGACGCGAATCCGCGCCAAGTCTATGTGATTCGCGGCATGAGCTCGCGCCCCAACTCCCCCGATATCTATCGTCTCGACATGACGCAGCCCGATGCATTGCTGCTCTCGACGCAATTCCGGTTGCAGCCGTTCGATGTCGTCTACGTCGGCACGGCGAGCGCGGTGCAGTTCAACCGACTGATCCAGCAAGTCCTGCCGACGCTGGAAACGATCGTTTTGACCAGGCAGCTTACGCGGTGAGCCTTATGAATACGACTCCTATCGTGTCCCAACCGATCGCGACGCTGGCGCCGGCTGCGTTTCAGTCCGACGAGGACGACGTCGTTCTCGGACAGCTTCTGCGCGTCGTGCTCGACGACATTTGGTGGCTCATCGGCATCGCGGCGGTCGTCGTGGCGATGGCGGGGCTCTACTGCTTCCTCGCCAGTCCGATCTATTCGGCCGACGCGCACGTGCGCGTCCAAGCGCCGAGCAACGTCACGCAAGGCCTGCAGACCCCGAATGGCGGCGCGGCGCCCGGCGGCGGCTCGACGACGCTTCCCACCGATGCCGAGATCGAGATCATCAAAAGCCGCGGCGTTGTCGCACCGGTTGTGGAGCAATACAAGTTCAATTTCTCGGTGACGCCCAAGACCGTTCCGCTCATCGGCAGCCTCGCGCTGAAGCTCGCCACGCCGGGGGTACCGTCGCGTCCTTGGCTCGGATTGTCGTCGTACGCATGGGGCGGGGAGATCGTCGATGTTGACTCGCTCCAAGTGACGCCCGCCCTGGAGGGCAAGAAGCTCACGATGACGGCGTTCGGCGGCGAGCGCTATACGCTGCGCGACGAGAACGGCAATCTGCTCATCGACGGTCGGGTCGGACAATCGGAGTCGGGCGGCGGCGTGACGATGTTCGTCAAGCGGATTGTTGCGCGCCCCGGCACGCGTTTCGATGTCGTGCGATGGAACGACCTCGATGCCATCACGGGGTTTCAGCTCGCGCTCGACGTGGAAGAGCAAGGCAAGCAGACGGGCGTCATCGAAATCGCGCTGCAAAACAAGGATCCCGCTCGCGCCGCGGAGCTTGCGAATGCAGTGATGCAGTCGTATCTGCGCGAATACACGAGCACGCGGCAGGCCGAGGCGACCAAGATGCTCGACTTCCTGAAGAGCGAGGAGCCGCGGATGAAGGCCGATCTCGAGCTCGCCGAGACCCGGCTTTCCTCCTATCAGCAGAAGGCCGGGTCGATCAATCCGAGCGAGGAAGCGAAAGCCTATCTCCTAGGCAGCATTCAATACGATCAGCAGATTTCGGCGATGGAATTGCAGATCGCCGCGCTAAAACAGCGCTACGGGCCGAGTCACCCTGCGATCCTTGCCGCGCAGCAGCAACTCGGCAGACTCGAGTCGGACCGCAACGCGTTCGCCGATCGCTTCCGCAATTTGCCGAGCTCGGAGGTCAAGGGGGTCGCGCTGCAGCGCGATGCCAAAGTCGCCGAAGACATCTATGAGCTGCTGCTGAACCGGATTCAGGAGCTGTCGGTGCAAAAGGCCGGCACCGGCGGCAACGTGCATCTCGTTGACGCGGCGCTGCGCCCAGGCGACCCTGTCAAGCCGAAGAAGGTGTTGATTCTGTCGGCCGCGGCGATGCTCGGTCTCATCGCCGGCACGGGCTTCGTCTTCATTCGCCGCAATGTACTGAAGGGGATCGAGGATCCTGAGCGCGTCGAGCGCGGCGCCGGTCTGCCGCTTTACGGCCTCGTGCCCGTGAGCCAGGAAGCAGAGCGGCTCGATGGGGCCTATGCGCGCGGTCGCACGCTCGGCGCGCGGCCGATTCTCGCGCTCGCACGCCCAGCCGACCCCTGTATCGAGAGCATGCGCAGTCTGCGCACGTCGATGCAGTTCGCGCTCGAGGAGGCGAAGAACAACGTCATGGTGTTGACGGGTCCCTCTCCGCGCATCGGCAAGACGTTCATGACGGCGAACCTCGCCGTGCTCTTTGCCGATTCGGGTAAGCGCGTGCTAGCCATCGATGCCGACATGCGCCGCGGCTCGCTGCATCAGTATTTTGGCGGCGGCCCGGAAGGCGGCTTGTCCGAGCTGCTGGCGGGAGGGATCGCGCTAGATGACGCGATTCGCTCGACCGCCGTCGGCATGCTCGATTTCATCGCATGCGGCGCCCATCCGAGCAATCCGTCTGAACTGTTGATGTCGCCGCGTCTGCGCCAGTATCTCGATGCGCTGGGGAAGCGCTATGACGTGATCCTCATCGATACGCCGCCTTTGCTCGCCGTCACGGACGCCTCGGTCGTCGCGGCGATTGCGGGCAGCTCCTTCGTCGTGCTGCGCTCGGGTGCGCACGTGGAGGCGGACATTGCCGCGTCATTGAAGCGCCTCGCCACGGCCGGCGTGCGCGCGCAAGGCGGCATCTTCAACGCGGTGCCCTATCGCTCACATGCGTTTTCGCGCGCAGGCTACTCGGCGGTTCGCGAGTATCTCAACGCTTGAACGACAGTGGCCAAATAAAGCAGAGATGGCCGCGACACCCGGAGCCTCCATGAAGTTGACGGTCCTCGTTCCCACCTATCGGCGGCCAGACGATCTCGCACGGTGCCTGAAGGCGCTGTCCCGGCAGACTCGTCGGCCCGATCAGGTGCTCGTGGTCTTGCGTCCAGACGACTACGCGAGCCAGGCCGTGTTGACGGAGCCCGAAGTACGCGTCGCGCTTGCGCTCGATTGCGTGATGATCGAGGTGGCCGGCCAGGTGGCGGCGCTAAATCGCGGACTGGATATCGCAACAGGCGACGTCATCGCGATCACCGATGACGACGCGGCCCCGCGGCCCGACTGGCTCGAACGGATCGCGGCGGCATTCGCGGCCGATGCGCGTCTCGGGGCGCTGGGCGGCCGGGACTGGGTGCACGAGCGCGGGCACGTACTCGACGGCGCAAGGACGTGCGTTGGAAAGCTCCGTGCGTCGGGCAAGGTCATCGGCAACCATCACCTCGGCGTGGGCGAAGCACGCGAGGTCGATGTGCTCAAAGGCGCGAATATGAGCTACCGGCGCGAGGCCATCGCCGGCATTCGTTTCGACGATCGCTTGCGCGGCAGTGGCGCGCAAGCGCATAACGACATGTCGTTCAGCCTGCGCGTGAAACGCGCCGGCTGGAAGCTTGTATACGATCCGCTCGTCGCCGTCGATCACTACCCGGCGCCGCGCGCTCGCGACGACCAGCGCAACGCGCAATCGCCGACCGCGGTGCGCAATGCGGCCTACAACTTTCATCTGACGCTGCGCGAGCATCTGCCGCCGCTGCGTCGCGTGATCGCATGGTGGTGGTACCTGTTCGTCGGCACGCGCGTTTATCCGGGGCTGCTGCATCCGTTGCTTGCGCTTGCGTCGAGGAATCGCGCGGCCGTGCGCGAACGCTGGCGGGCGGCGCGACTCGGGGCCAAGGACGCGCGCAGGGTGACGCCGTGACGACGCTCGACGCAACCGCGCGCGCGGGCGCCGGGCTTGGCCGGCTTGCTCCGTCCGATCCAAAACACTGGCTGCCGCAAGCATTGCTGGGCCTGGCAACGGCGATGCTTTGCGGCGCGCATCAGGGCACGCTGCTCACGCTCGCGTTTCCCGCGCTCGCGACGCTCGTCGGGCTGTGGCTCTACTTCATGAGCCCGGCCCGCTATGTCGGGTTCGTCTGGTGGATGTGGTTTTTGAGCCCTGAAGTACGGCGCTTTGCCGACTACCTCAAGGGCGCTTATACGCCGACGAGCCTGATTCAGATAGCGCCCGTCGCCGTGACGATGATCTGCGGCATCGGCCTCGCACGACGCTATCGCCTTCTCGGCACATGGCGCGGCTTGCCCATTCTGCTGATCCTGATCGCGATCGGCTATGCCTATATCGTCGGCATCGGATCGAGCGGACCGCTGGCAGCCACCTACGATCTCGCGAACTGGGTCTATCCGGTGCTCGTGGCGCTGCACATCATCGCCCATTATCGCGACTACCCGCAGTATCGGGACGCGGTTGTCTCGACGTTCGTCTGGGGGATGCTCGTGATGGGTATCTACGGCGCGGTGCAGTTCTTCTTCATGCCGGCGTGGGACGCCATGTGGATGATCGGCTCTCAAATGAACTCGCAGGGCGATCCGGTGCGCATGGGCGTGCGCGTCTTCAGCACGATGAACTCATCCGGCCCGTTCGCGTTCGCGATGATGGGCGCGCTCGTGCTCGTGCCCGCGGCGACGCATCGCTTTCGCTGGGTGGCGGCCGCGGCGGGATTTGCGGCGTTCGGCCTTTCGCTCGTGCGATCGACATGGGGAGGCTGGATGATCGCGCTAGTCATACAGCTCGCGAAGTCGAGCAATCGTGTGCGCATACGCACGATCCTCGGTCTCGCCGTGCTGGCCGGCCTTTCCATGCCGCTGCTCGCATTCGGGCCTGTGGCCGAGCGTCTCTCCGCGCGTTTGCAGACGGTTTCGAATCTCGACAGCGATCAAAGCTACGCGGCGCGCAATCAGTTCTATGCGACGTTCGCTCAGACGGCGTTCACGAACGTGGCCGGCACGGGGCTAGGGGCGACGGGAACGTCGACGAAATTGAGCCAGCCCGGCAACGGCAGCCAACTGGGCAAATACGGCAACTTCGATAGCGGCGTCATGAATATCCCGTTCGTGCTCGGCTGGCCCGGCACGCTGCTCTATCTCTCGGGCATCGGCTGGCTGCTTGCGCGCGCCGTTCGTGCGTCGTTCGCGCTCGGCGACGACAAGTTTTCGTCGGCCTGTCTCGCGCTCGCCTGCTCGGTGTTCGCCATGCTCGTGTTCACGAATTCGTTCGTCAGCACGGGCGGATTGCTGCTTTATACCAGCATGGCCTCGCTGATCGCAGGCGCGCAATGGCAAAAGCTGCAGCGACGCGAAATGCGAGAGCGCGCCGCGGCCCGGGTTGATCCACCATTGACTCGCGAGGCATTGAATTCATGAAGATCGCGATCGTCACGCATGCTGTTCGTCATAACGACGGACAGGGCCGTGTCAATTATGAAATCGCCGTTGCAGCGCTCGCGCAAGGGTACACGGTCACGCTCGTCGCCTCGCAGGTTTCTCCCGCACTGCTTGCCGATCCACGCGTGCGTTGGGTGCAGATTCGCATCGGCCGCGCGTGGCCGACGAATCTGTTGCGCCATCAGATCTTCGCCATCAAGAGCGCCGCCTGGCTGAACCGGAACCGCCGCGACTACGACGTGGTCCACGTCAACGGATTCATCTCGTGGATCCCCGCCGACGTCAATACAGCGCACTTCGTGCATGGTGGATGGATAAGGAGTCCTTACTATCCCTACGCGCTCACGGGCGGCATGCGCTCGGCCTATCAGTACGTCTATACGCGCGTGAACGCATGGCTCGAGCGCTGGGCGTATCGTCGCTCGCGCGTGGTGGTCGCCGTCTCGGAGAAGGTGGCCGCCGAGTTGCGCGAGACGGGTGTGCCGGCCCAGACGATTGAAGTGGTCCATAACGGCGTCGACGCCCGCGCGTTTGCCGAGGCCGAGGGCGCAAGACCTGCGTTCGAGTTGCCCGACGATGCGTTCTTGCTGCTCTTTGCCGGCGATCTTCGCACGCCCCGCAAGAACCTCGGCACAGTGCTGCGCGCGCTCGCGCACTTGCCTTCGCACGTTCACGTCGTCGTCGCGGGGCGTATGAAGGGTAGTCCGTATCCCGACGATGCGCGTGCACTCGGCGTAGCGGGCCGCGTTCACTTCCTCGATTTCGTCGAGAACGTCCCGTCCCTCATGCGATGCGTCGACGCCTATGTGTTCCCCTCGCGTTACGAGGCGATGAGCCTGTCGCTGCTCGAGGCGATGGCCGCAGGGCTGCCCGTCGTGACGGCCCGCACGGCAGGCGGCGCCGAAATCATCGGTCCCGAGTGCGGAATCGTGCTCGACGATCCTGACGATGGCGACGCGCTCGCGCGTGCTGTTGCTCGGCTTGCCGGCGACGAAGCGCTTCGCTGCGCGATGGGCGCGGCCGCGAGCCGCGTCGCGCAAGCGTTCGGATGGGAGCGGATGGGGGCGCGCTATATGGAGATCTATCGCCGAGTGGTGCGTTCGAAAGTGGACGAAGTCGATCGGAAGTCGGGAAACGCGGTAGACGAGCCGGGCGCTTGCGCGGACCGCTGGATGCCGACGGAGGGGGGCAAAACAAAATGAGCCAAACGAGCGTCGAATTGACAACTGAAAGGATCGAGACGGGGCGGCGCGCGTTGAAGTCGCTGCAGATCGGCATGCACTGGTTTCCTGAACGCGCCGGCGGCCTGGATCGAATGTACTACTCGCTCGTGCGTTCGCTACCGGCCGCCGGCGTGGCGGTGCGCGGGATGGTGGCGGGCTCGCCGCGTGTCGCGCAGGACACGGGCGGGGCCATTCGCGGGTTCGGGCCGGCGGCGCAGGCGCTGCCGCTGCGTCTCATGGCGGCCCGGCGCGGGGTGGCGACAGCGATTCGCCTCGAGCGTCCCGACGTCATCTCATCGCACTTCGCGCTCTACACCTGGCCGGGACTAGACGTCACGCGCGACATCGCGCAGGTCTCGCATTTTCAGGGGCCATGGGCCGATGAAAGCGGCGTGGAGGGTGCCGCAACCCTGGGGCAACGCGCGAAACATTGGCTCGAGCGCAGCGTCTACTCGCGTTCGACGCGCTTCATCGTATTGTCCTCGGCCTTCGGGCGCATCCTGACATCGCGCTACGGCGTATCGCCGGAGCGCGTGCGCGTGGTGCCCGGTTGCGTCGACGTCGCGCGTTTCGACATCGCCACGCCGAGCTGGCGCGCACGGCAGCGTCTGCAATTGCCGCAGGATCGGCCAATTGTGCTGACCGTGCGCCGGCTCGTGCGGCGCATGGGACTCGAGAATCTTATCGACGCAATGGCGCTGCTCAAGCGGCAGCGGGGCTTCGACGGGATGCTGCTGATCGCGGGAAAGGGGAAGCTCGCCGACGAGCTGCAGCGACGTATCGTCGAAAAAGGGCTCGAGAACGACGTGAAGCTCCTCGGCTTCGTGCCCGATGACCGGTTGCCGGAGCTCTATCGTGCCGCGACGATCAGCGTCGTGCCGACGGTCGCGCTCGAAGGCTTCGGGCTGATTACGGCTGAATCGCTAGCGGCCGGCACGCCGGTGCTCGTCACGCCGGTCGGGGGGCTCCCTGAAGCCGTCGAGGGACTCTCGCGCGATCTCGTGTTGCCGTCGACGGGAGCCGAGGCGCTGGCCGAAGGCATCGCGTCGGCGCTGGCCGGCCGTTTGCGCGTGCCGGACGCGCAGACGTGCCGGGATTTCGCACGCGCGAACTTCGATAACGCGGTCATTGCGCGGCGAGTGGCCGAGGTCTATCGCGAGGCCGTTGCGGAAGGGGCGGTTTAAGGGGTGGTTCAAGGGGCGGTCTAAGCGGCGCCGGCGCCGCCGCGGGACGGGCTTCCAATGTCGACCGGCCAACGCGTGTATCATCGCACCCGCGTCGCCCCATCCTTACGCTGTCCCCCATTTTGCAATGTCAGTCGCCGAACTCAAGCGCCGCCGCACGTTTGCGGTCATTTCCCACCCCGATGCGGGTAAAACCACGCTCACCGAAAAGCTGTTGCTTTTCTCGGGCGCGATTCAGATCGCCGGTACGGTCAAGGGCCGCAAGAGCGGACGCTATGCGACTTCGGACTGGATGGAGATCGAAAAGCAGCGCGGTATTTCGGTGGCGAGCTCGGTCATGCAGTTCGAGTACGGCGATGCAGTGATCAACCTGCTCGATACTCCGGGCCACGAGGATTTCTCCGAGGATACCTACCGCGTGCTGACGGCCGTCGACGCCGCAGTGATGGTGATCGACGGCGCCAACGGCGTCGAGGCGCAGACGCTGAAGCTGCTCGAA
>CAYPWK010000046.1:17472-20551 GCA_964414365.1 uncultured Burkholderia sp. | reverse complement strand
GGATACGCTGGCTGGCGCCATGGCACGGGCCGACGCCGCGCTTTACATGGCGAAGTCGAGAGGGCGCAACCGCATCGTAACGGCGCCGGAGACCGACGAGCGAGACGCGCTGAATGCCGCGGAGTTGGGCTGAGTGAATCTTGGGCCGGTCGCCCAAGGGGCGCGGCGGGAACCGATCGGTCGGCGAACGGGAAGGAGGCTAGCCGCGGCGCTGGCCGCAGCCAATCAGGCGCTTCGGGCCATGTGAATCGGCCTTCCAACAGTTGCGCCAATCAAGTTCGTCAAAATACCTACGAACGGCGGTTCACCGCTATAGAGCCGACATCAGGAACTGCGCGCGACGGCTTGGGCCTATGACGCTTCTTGGCCGATTTGCGACGCCTGATCGTTGATCGGCTCGGCTCGTTCCGCCGCTTCATTACGATCTGTTATCCAGGCTTCACAGTGCCTTAACGTCCGGGTGCCAAAGTAGCGCCTGGCTCGCCTTGTATACAAGAGCGTGTTACACGGGGCTTCCATCTCGCTTTGAGTTTCATATTCATTCCGACGCGCAGGTAGACCAATCAGCGATGAGACGGCCCCTTTATTTCAAATGGGATACCTGTGAAGAAGACGAAATTATGGGCAGCGCTGCTGTCCCTTTGGGTGATAAGCGGACAGTCGTTTGGGCAGCAATCCGGTGATTCGAATCTGCCGACGTATCAGGTCGGCACGCAAGCGGACGGCTCCGTCGTGACCTCGGTCAATCAGGTCGTCACGCCGGCCGGAACGCAAATTCCATTGCCGCGCAGCCGCGCAAACGCAATCGCCATTCGGCCCGACAACAAAACGGCCGCCGCGTTGACGATGGATTCCGGCGCGCCGATCCGGATCATGAATCTGGCGACCGGCACCGAGATTCAGGAGTTCACGCCGCAAGGCGGCGGCACCGGCGGAGCCATCGCCGGGCTCGCCTACTCGCCGGACGGCAAGACGCTCTACGCGTCGCAGGACAACGGCTACGTCATCGTCGCGAACATTGCGGCCGACGGGACGATCTCGTCCAACAGCGTCATCACGATCCCAAAAAATCCGGCGTACAACTACGGCGGGTATAGCGTGCCGAACCCGGCCGGCCTCGCACTGTCAGCCGACGGAACGAAGCTCTACGTTGCGCTCAATCGGTACAACGCGCTCGGCATCATCGATTTGGCTCAACAAAAGTACGCTGGGCAGATCCCCGTCGGTAACGCGCCTAACAGCGTCGTGGTTGTCGGAGACAGGGCATACGTCAGCAACGAGGGCGGACGGACGGCCACGTCGGGCGACTTTACGGTCACTTCGTCCGGTACGAACGTCGTCGCTGATCGCGAAACCGGTGCAGCGGCTACCGGCACCGTTTCGGTCGTCGATCTCAACAACAGCCGCACGATTCAGAACATCTCGGTTGGACTTCACCCGACCTCCATGACGGTCGACGGGCCGTACGTGTTCGTTGCGAACACCAACAGCGATTCAGTCTCGGTGATTGATACGAGGACGAACTGGGTTGTACAGACGCTACCTATCCGGCCGTTCGACGGCGCCAAATTCGGTAGTTCTCCTAACGGCCTGGTGATGACGCCGCAACAGAAGCTTTACGTGACGCTCGGAACCAATAACGCAATCGCCGTGTACAACTGGCAGGCAGCAAAAGCTGCCGCTGCCGCCGGCGAACATGCGTTCGGCAATGGTGATCGTGGAAAATTCGGCCTCGAGGGGTTGATCCCGACCGGCTGGTTTCCGGGAAGCGTCGCCTACAACCCGGCCACCAATCAGTTGCTCGTCGCGAACGTGAAGGGCACCGGCTCGCTTGGCGCGCAAAGAATGATCCTCGATCACGTCGGCCACAGCGCCTATGCGGATTCCGGTACCGCGTCGGTGATTCCCGTGCCGTCAGGCGACACATTGGAAAGTTATACGAAACAAGTCTTCACGAACAATGGCTGGCATGTCGATGACGGTAGCGAAATACCGAACGCCTCTGCTCGTGCGCACGCAATTCCGAATGTCATAGGCGAGCCTTCGCCGATCAAGCACGTCTTCGTCGTGGTGAAGGAAAACCGCACCTACGATCAGGTGTTCGGCGATATGGGCCGTGGCAATAGCGACCCGTCGCTCGTCGATTTCGGCACCAACATCACGCCGAACCATCATGCGTTGGCCATGCAATTTCCGCTGCTCGACAACTTCTATGTCGGCGGACGTCAGTCGGCGGACGGCCATCAGTGGATCGTGCAAGGCATCGCCCCGGACTACATCGAAAAGGGTGGCGCCGATTTTGTGCGCAGCTATCCGTACAACGGCGGCGACGCCATGGTGTACGGCCCGAAGGGCTTCCTCTGGAATGCCGCGCTTAAGCGCCACGTGTCCGTTCGCGTTTACGGCGAGTACTCGAATCAAGAGACGGTGGCGTCAGGATATAACTTCGGCAGCTGGACGGATTGGTATAACGACTCGCTGATCCTCGAAGGCAAGAAGCAGGGCAGCTTGCATGTGCCGATTGGAGGTTTCTCGCAATCGACGCAGATTCCCTCACTCAACGCGATTCTCGACCACGAGTTTCCGGGATTCAACACCGGCATTCCCGATCAGTACCGCATGGATATGTTCCTGATGGAGTTCAAGAAGTTCGTCCAGCAGAACAATCTCCCGCAACTGATCATCATGACGTTGCCGCAGGATCACACGGGCGGCACCGCCGCAAACTCGCCGACGCCGGCGGCCGATGTGGCGGACAACGATCTGGCCGTAGGAAGGCTCGTCGACGCAGTCAGTCACAGCCCGTTCTGGAAGGACTCCGCGATGTTCATCGAAGAGGACGATGCCCAGAACGGCGTCGACCACGTCGACGGCCACCGCTCGCCGGTGCTCGTCGCGAGCCCCTACGCGAAACGCAAGGGGTTCGTCGATCACACCTACTACACGCAGATCAACGTCGATCGCACGATCGAGCAGATTCTCGGCATCGCGCCGATGACTCAGTTCGATCAATCGGCGGTGCCGATGTCGACGCTGTTTACCGACTACCCCGACTTCACGCCGTACTCCGTATTGCCGA
>CAYPWK010000046.1:15196-17462 GCA_964414365.1 uncultured Burkholderia sp. | reverse complement strand
TGAATCCTGGCTCGACGGCAGAACTTTCGACGGAGCGGGCGTGGGCGCAGGCGTCGGCGGAGATGTTTGCGGGTAAGCAGGCCAAGCCCGATTCGGAGAACGAGAACATGCTCAACCACGCGATCTGGTATTCGGCTACCGGATTTAAGCGTCCCTATCCGGGCGAGTTGAAAGTATTAATGCCGTCGGCCGTGGCGCAGCAAGCCGCGAGCGTTGACGACGACGATTGAAGGCCCGATTCGCGTCGCGTTTGAAGCTGGGGCCGTTGGCCCCGGCTTTTTGTGCACTATCTGGGCCAGTTTGATCGCGCTGTGCAGATAATGCTGCATCAGGCCATCCAGTTCGTCGATCGCGGCCTTACGACCGGCTAGCGAGTATCGCCATTAATCGCACGTGCTCAGGGCACGCGTATTGATCACTTAGAGAGCGGTCATCACACTTGCCTTTTCGTGCGTCGTGGCACTGAAACGTCACTATCACGGGCACGACGGCTTGGGCATCTGCTAAAGGACGCTGGCCTCGGGTTCTGACACCGGAAGCGCGTCGACGTCGCCGAGAATCTCCTTCAGGTCATGCTCGACAAGCCGACAGAGCATCGAAATCGGCACATCATTGGCGCCGCCCTCAAACGGATTTTCCGTGCGGCAGCCCACGTGTTCAAGCGAGGTGTACATCCACGACACCACTACGCTAAAAGGAACGACAAGCCAGATCATGTTGCCATGCATGAACCCAGGCAAGCGATGTGAACCCGCCGTCGACCGTCTCCTTCAACATCACGTTCTCCACCACCTCCAGCTCGGAGATTCCAAGTGCCCTTGCCTGCTCAAAGAAACTCCATCAACGCATTTTAGCTTGTGCCAGCCACTGGTCGAGACTGACGCGGCCGATTCGCGCGTCGCCGAGCGGCACGAGCGACTGCTCCTCGACGAGGCCGCCGTAGTAGCGTGCCTCGCGATCCGTCACCACCGGCCGTACGTCGCCCATCGACTTCAGAAAGCGCGCGACGATCTTCGCGAAGGGCGCACGGTCCGGACCAGCGATTTCGACGATGCCGTTCTGCGCCGCGCCAAGCGCGATCTGCGTGAGGAACGCCGCGACGTCGTCTGCCGCGATCGGCTGAAACAGTCCGTCGCCGAGGCGCACAGTTCCGCTGTCCGTGCTGAAATCGGCGATGCCGCCGATGAACTCCATGAACTGCGTCGCGCGCACGATCGTGTACGGCACGCCCGCCGCTTCGATCGCCTCTTCCTGCGCCACCTTGGCAACAAAATACGCGTTGTCCGGCGTGCGGTCGCATCCGACGATGGATAGCGCGACGTGATGGCGTACCCCTGCAGCGACTTCAGCCTTGCCGAGGTTGCGCGCCGAAGTGCGGAAGAAGTCGAGCACCGCCTGCGGTTCCCATGAGGGCGCATTCGTCACGTCCACCACGATGTCCGCGCCTGCGAGCGCCTGGCTCAGTCCTTCGCCCGTGACGGTGTTGACGCCAGTACGCGGCGACGCGGCGAGCGCCTCATGGCCCGCTTCGTTGAGCAGGCTGACGACACGCGACCCAATCAGGCCGGAACCACCGATTACGACAATCTTCATGGCAGATTCTCCATTGGGAAAAGATGTACGAGTGGGCGTAACGGGTGTCGTCTTGCTTGAAAGTGCTCGCGGACGTCCCATCGCGTGAGGCCATTGTGGAAGAATGATGACCTACGGATAAGAGCCAAGAATTGTCGGCCGGACTAGTCCATGTCGTTTCCACCCCCATTGCCCGCGAGACCGTCATCACCTTGCCGACCCAAACCTGGAGCATCAAGATCGATCGCCAGCAGGCGCTGCCGATCTATCTGCAGATCTGTGAGCGTTTCAGGATCGCGATCGCCTCGGGGCATCTGCGTCCCGGCGATCGCGTGCCTGCGCTACGCGCCCTCGCCACGCAGCTGAGCACGGCGCGCGGCACGGTCGAGCTCGCCTACACGATCCTCGTCGACGAAGGCTACCTGCAGATGCGCGGTGCGGCGGGCACGTTCGTATCGCCGTCGCTGCCGGCATCGGTCGTGCGCTCGTCGCGTGAGCAAGGTCTTCAAGACAAGCAAAGCCGGCTGAACTATGAAGGAACGGGCACGCCCAACGCGCCTGACGCATCGCGCGGTGGTCAAGCTGCGCCGCGCCAGTTGGCTATCGCGGTTGCCATGAGCGGCGAGCCGCGGCCGTTGCAACCAGGGCTGCCCGCGCTCGACGCATTCCCGACTAAGGTATGGCATCGGCTCGT
>CAYPWK010000046.1:0-15186 GCA_964414365.1 uncultured Burkholderia sp. | reverse complement strand
GCGTGCGATGCTCGCGTACCCGGATCCGGCTGGCTACCGGCCGCTGCGCGAACATATCGCCACCTATCTCGGGTTGTCGCGCGGCGTGACCTGCGTGGCGGAGCAGGTGTTCGTCACCGGCGGCTACCGTGCGACGCTCGAACTCATGCTGCGCAGTCTCGCGCGCCCGAACGATCGCATGTGGTTCGAGGATCCCGGCTATCTGCTCGCGCGCCGTTTTCTGGTCGAGAGCGGCGTGCAACTCGTGCCGGTGCCGGTGGACGGCGAAGGGATCGACGTGGCGCGCGGCACGCAACTGGATGCGGAGGCGCGCTTCGCACTGGTCACGCCTTCGCATCAGAGCCCGCTCGGGCACACGCTGTCGCTCGCAAGACGCATGGCGCTGCTGGATTGGGCGGAGAAAGCGTCCAGTTGGATCATCGAAGACGACTACGACAGCGAGTTCCGTTATGCGGGCCGGCCATTGCCGGCGTTGAAGAGCCTGGACCGGAGCGATAACGTAATTTATTGCGGCACGTTCAGCAAGGTGATGTTCCCCGGCTTGCGGCTCGCGTACGCGGTGGTGCCGGAGCGGGCCATCGAGCGTGTCGAGCGGGTGGCGCACAGCATGAACGCCGGCTCGCCGACGCTATTCCAGGCGGCCGTAGCGGATTTCATCAGGCAAGGACATTTTGCTCGGCATCTCAAGCGGCTGCGTGCGTTGTACGGAGAGCGGCGCATGCTGATCGTGCGTGCGCTGGAGCAGGCGTTTGGGGAGCGGCTGATTGTCGATTTGCCGCCCGGCGGAATCCAGTTCGCGGTGCAATTCGCTGAAGGTCCGGATGGCCCGGCCGACGACGTAGCCGTCGCCGCGCGCGCTCGGGAGGCTGGGCTCGCGGTGTTGCCGCTTTCGATCTGGTACGCGAACGGCCGCGCGAGGAGCACGCCGCGCGGCCTCGTGATGGGCTTCGCGAACATTGCCGATGCGGGTGAAGCCGGCCGTCTCGCGCGAACGTTGCGCCAGTGTCTGGACGGCTGACGGATGCCTCACTGACGCGGGCAGTGACGGTGATACGAACGTGCCGGCTGCCCCGCGCATCTGCAGATACCCTTCGTCGACGAGGATCGTGGCGGACACGTTTATGGATTAGTCGACTCTCCAATTCTTGGCACTTTTCGATGGAGCAAGCTCTGTTCACAATCGTCTCACATGATTGTTTGACTTATCAGCCGGGTCTGCACCAATCGTAAAAAACCACTTTTTCCGAGTAAATCATGCACCCATCACAAAAGGTCGTCGTCGTTACCGGCGCATCGCAAGGTATCGGCGCCGCAGTCGTCAACGCGTTTCGCAAGCTCGACTACCGCATTATTGCGACCTCGCGTTCGATTGAGCCGTCTCGAGATCCGAACATCCTAACGGTCCGCGGTGATATCGGCGACTCGACAACCGCGCAGCGAGTCATTTCCGAAGGCATCGGCACGTTTGGTCGGATTGACACGTTGGTGAACAACGCCGGCATTTACATAGGCAAGCCTTTCACCGAACATACCGCCCAAGACTACGCCGCGGTGATGAACGTTAATATGGCAGGGTTCTATCACATCACACAGCTCGCCATCTCGGAAATGGAAAAGCATTCGAGCGGACATGTAGTCAGTGTGACTTCCAGCACCGCGGACGTTGCGATTAGCGGTAGCTACTCGGTGCTTGCCGCGCTCACTAAGGGCGGTCTAAACGCCGCCACCAGGTCGCTAGCAATCGAATATGCCAGAAAAGGTATTCGTGTAAATGCCGTCGCCCCGGGGATCATCAAGACGCCGATGCACCCGCCCGAATCGCACGAAGCGCTGGGTGCATTGCATCCGCTTGGCCGCATGGGCGAAACAAGCGATATCGTCGATGCGATATTGTTCCTAGATTCTGCACCTTTGATCACGGGAGAGATCTTGCACGTCGACGGGGGCCAGAGCGCGGGTCGCTAAATCCGTTGCCAAGCGGAAAAGCCAATCGTGCGCCCTCCGATCAGCTTACAAGACGTTCCGCTGTCGCCGTGCGAATCAGAATGCGTGCACGATCCCGACCACAATCGCAAGCTGATTGGCCCCGGTTGCCACTACGGTTGTCGACCCGGTCGCGCTCAAAGCAGACTTCGCGCTGTTGATGACATAAGTTATGTCCGTATAAAGCGTGGTGCGCTTGGACAACAGGTAATCCGCGTTGACACCTGAACTCACTGCGTGAGCCGAGACCGTACGAAACGCGTGATAGTAAGAAGCCGCCGACACCTGGAACGCGGGGGTTATCTTGTAGCGAAGGCCGCCGAATGCCATCGTCTGCGGCGGTGATGCGGCGAGCGTCGCCGCGACGTCGTTCAGGAGAAGTTCATAACCAGCGTACAACGTCGCGTTCCCGATCGCCCACGATCCGCCTGCGAGATAGCGCCGCTCACTGTCGCCGGACGAGGCACCGGTTGTGCCATGTCGTTGCTCATAGACGAAGGTGAGGTTGAACGGCCCCTGACGATACCGGGCACCGATGTCGAACTGCTTCCCGACGCGGAATTCTCCTGGCACCTGCGCGCCATTTGTGATCGTCGAATCGTAGCCAAAACTGTATAGCGCGTTGAGCTCGAACGGACCGGCGTGTCCCAGATATTCCAGCGCGTTGTCGGCACGCCCGACGAATTGCGCGTCCTGAGCCGACAAGCCATAGCTGGAATAATTGAGCGGGTCGAGCGCCAGAAAAAAGCGATACATGGGCGTTATCTGCCGGCCAGCCATCACTGCCCCGACTTTATCGCTTTCCAGGCCGACGAACGCCTGGCGCCCGAACAGCCGGCCACCCTGCTGCAACGTGCCGTTGTTAGTCGCGAAGCCGGATTCGAGCGTAAAGATCGAGCGCAGACCCGCCCCGAGATCTTCCTTGCCCGTGAATCCCCAACGCGAATTGATGCGATTGCCGGTGTTGAGGCGAAAGAGCGTGCCGGAGCCCTGTTTCGCCGCATGCGTCACATATTCGACGCCCGAGTCGAGAATGCCGTAGAGCGTCACCGACGACTGAGCGTGAACCGCCATGCTCGCCGACGAGCATATCGTAGCGGCAAGCGCGGTCCCTACCCGTCGCGTAGCGTGATTCAATTTCAAGCACGTCTCCTTACTTTTTTGGATGCAGTACTAATTGAACGATGCCGCGACGCAAGTCGATGGTTCGACTTGCGTCCGGCCGTACCGGGAATCAGATCTGGGCGATGCGCTTGCTCACGAACAACATCGCGATCAAACCGATGACCGGGCCGACTGCAAGCGTAAGAACTGCAAGCACGATCGAATGTGTCCCGCCATAGACATGTCCGACCGCAAGAGGAGACACGGCGCTACCCATTTGCCACATGGCGTTCGTCCAGCCGGCGCTCGCTCCGGCCAGCCGCTTGCCGGATGCATCGCTCACCTGCGCCATGAGGACCGGCAGATAGCCATATGAAAACGCACCCAGGACCGGTGCCACGATGTAAAACTGCGTGACCGTCGAGCACATGCCGAACACGACCAGCGTCAGCGCGAACGCAGTTAGAACCAGAATGGACATGAGGCGACGCGAAATTCCGGGCAGATCTGAGATCCATCCGAGTGTCGGTTTGGCGATGACCGCGCCGATGCCGAATGACGCGATGATCGATCCGGCAACAACGGGAGAAATGCCGTATTGGCGCGTCATCAGCGCGTTGCCCCATGCGCCGAAGCCCACGGTCGCCCAAAGTCCGCCACACCCGGCGATCGACAGAAAGATGAGATTGCGGTTGCGCAATAGGCTGAGCATTTCTTTCGCGCTGTTGCGAGCCGGAGCGCGCTCGCCGCCCGGGCGATTCTTGAGAAACAAAAGCGAGACGATGCCGCATGCGAACGTCGCGACACCCAGCATACGAAACGCGCTCGACCAGCCGTACTGCGCGGAAATGGTTGGCACGATTGCATTGGCGAGCACGACGGCAAGCGATGTCGCCGTGGTGTAGATGCCCATCGCTCGTCCGCGGTCGCGCGTGAACCATGCGGGAATCACCTTCATGCCGGCCGAATAATCGGCGCCGGCGGCGAAGCCCATCGCGAGTTGAATCAGGATGCCCACGGTCAAAGATGTCGTCTCGCCGAACAAGAACGTGAAGACGCCAAGCGGAAGCAAGGCGAGCGTCATCATGGCGCGCCCGCCGAGAAAATCGGTCAGCATGCCGCCGATGATGTTGGCAACCACGTACCCCGCGTAAAATGCCGTGACGAAGGCGCCAAGCAGCGACACCTTGATGCCGAGCGATGCGCCGACGGGCGCGGCCACCGTGCTCCACGCGACGCGGTCGACGTAGCTGAGCAGAAACGCCGCCCACACGATGAAGAGAGCCACCCATCGGTAAGGGCTTGCCTCCGTCTCGCCCGCGTTAGATGCGCTCCACTGCGCGGCCGGCGCGTCACTGGATGACGCCAGATTCTTTTCCACGACTCCTCCATGCAGGGCGTCCGCACGCCGCCCTATTTTCTTGCGTTTCGACATCCGGCGCTCGCTGCGAGCCGGCCGTGTACTGCGACGGTGCAGCGCTACAGGTCCAGCACGAGCCGCCTCGTCTTCGAGCGCGAGCAGCAGGGCAGGAACTGATCGTTGCGCGCCTGCTCTTCCGGCGACAAAAAAAGATCGCGATGTTCCGGCTCGCCATCGAGCACGCGCGTGATGCAGGTTCCGCAAATTCCCTGCTCACATGAAACCGGAACATCGACGCCCGCGTCCGCAAGCGCCTGTGTCACCGATCGTTCGGCCGGGATCATCACTGTCTTTCCGGCGCGTGCGAGACACACTTCGAAAGCGCCGTCCGACGACGTGTCGACGGCCGTAGCCGAGAAAAACTCGTAATGCAGCCGATCCTCCGGCCAGCCGTTCACGCGCGCGGCATCGAGCACCGCGTTCATGAAGCCTTGCGGCCCGCAGACATAGAGATGCGTATCCGCGCCTGCATCGCTCAGCAACGCATCGAGATGAAGGCGTTGCGACTCGTCCTCATCGTCGAAGTGATAGCGGACGCGCCCAGCCCAGGACGCGTTCGCGAGCCGCTTCAGGAAAGCCGCGCGCGAACGCGAGCGTGCACAGTAGTGCAATTCGAAATCGCCGCCGCTGCGGTCGAGATGTTGCGCCATGCAAAGCAGCGGCGTCAGCCCGATGCCCCCGGCCAGCAGCAGATGCTTCGCGGGACCGGACGCGAGCGCGAAATGATTGCGCGGCATGCTCACGCGCAGTTCGTCGCCTTCCTTGATCGCGTCGTGCATGCCGGCCGAACCGCCGCGCGACTGCGCTTCGCGCAACACGGCAATCTGATAGTGCGACCGCTCATGCGGAGCGCTGCACAGCGAATACTGCCGCACGTGACCCGTCGGCAGATGGACGTCGATATGCGAACCCGCATCGAATGCCGGCAAGTCACCGCCGTCGAGACTCGCGAGTTCGAAACTGACGATGCCGTCGGCCTCGACATTGCGCCGTGCGACGCGCAGGGTCATCGTGGAATCGTTCATGAGCGTCACCATCACATGATCGACAAGCCGCCGTCGACCATCAGCGTGGCGCCGGTGATGAACGATGCCTCGTCGCTCGCGAGCCAGAGAATCGGCCATGCGATTTCTTCGGGAGACGCCCATCGTCCGATCAACGATGTGTCCTGCCTTTGCGTCTTCAGCGTCTCAACGCTCTTTCCGGCTGCCTGCGCACGGTTGACGTGGAAATCGGTCAGCGTCGAGCCCGGGCATATCGCGTTGACGCGCACGCCATGGGCGGCTTCCTCGAAAGCGAGCGTGCGCGTCATCGCAAGCATGCCCGCCTTAGTCGCATCGTAAAGGCCCATGCCCTTGCGGCCGGTTACCGCATAACAGGACGATACGTTGACGATGCTCGCCGATTCCGCCTGGCGCAACAGCGGCAATGCCGCCTTGCAGTAATTCGAGGTGCCGACCAGGTTCACCGACACCATGCTTTGCCATTCCTCCGGCGTCGCGTCGGCGAGCGCGCTGTAGTTGCGCATCGCGGCGTTGTTGACGAGTACGTCGAGCTTGCCGAACGTGTTTTTCGCGAGCTCCGCTGCGGCAGTCGCCTGATCAGCGTTCGCGACATCGCCCACGAACGCCCGGACCTTCGCAGCGGGATCACGGCTTAGCAATGCGTCCACGCGGTCCGCGAGCGCCTGCGCATTCGCATCGACGAGAATGATTGCCGCGCCTTCGTCGCAGAACACGCGCGCGGTAGCGGCGCCGATGCCGCCTCCACCGCCCGTGATTAGTGCCACCTTGTCTTTCAGTCTTGAACCTTGCATCTCACGCCGGCGCGACGCCGGCCTCCCTTAGAGAGATGAACGATGAGCGTTGCACGCGCTCAGATGGAGTAGATCGGCTGGCCGTGGGTTGAAGGGAAAGTTGCAGCACCTTCAGTCGGCCAGTCGCTGGCGAGGCAACGGTTCACCGCGGCGACGTCATAACGTTCATTTCTGTGGATCACGAAGCGAAAGTCAGAAATGCCAGGTGACGGAAGAGAAATTCTGAAATGTCACATGTCGTTGGGCGCCGGTCAGCGAGCACGGTCGTGAAACAAAGGTGATTAACTTACTCAACCATGAAAGCCAGTGCCAATAATGCCTTGGCCACGATTTGGCTGCTTGTCAATCCGATTGTTTCACGGCGACGCGCGTTCGAGGAGCAGGGCAAGTCGCAAAGACGCGATATCTGTGTATAAGCACAGCCGCGAAGATGAAGAAACGTAGCGAACGGTACGTATTTTGTAATGATTTGATGGGCGCGCGAAATTTCAACCGAGCCGCCGTACGACGGGCGGATGGCTGGGTTGTTTTGTACTAAAACATGATGGTTGGGCAAAACCGGAGCCATGGCCATGATCCGACCACGTTTCGTGCGGGCGGTCAACAGTACACGTCCGTACGGCACGCATCGATATGACCTGTTCGGTCCGAAGATTGGGCGCCGGCTGACGCTGTTCGGGCATTTCGCCCTCGATCTGTGGGTTCGCCTCGAATCAGACCCGCAGGTGGTCACCTACTGCGAGCGGCCGCTGCAGATTCCGGACGTGACGCCTCCCCGGATTGTTGACTTCTGGGTCCGCACGCGTAATGACGAGCGATTGTGCCTCGTGCTGCGAACGGCGGAATCGACTTCAGCGGCGCATGGACGTTCCCTGTTTCCGGCTTTTCAGTCGTGGAGTCGGGCGTCTTCGCTGCAGTTGCAGATGATTCATCCGCAGGAACTCGACGACCCACAGGTGCTACGCGAGAACAGGATCATGATGCTTCGTTACCTGGCGGGCAGTCACGCGCTTCCGGTCGAGGAACTGATGTCCGGCGTGCTCACCGCGTGTTGCAACGGCACTACGCTGGCAGAAGTCGAACGGCAATTCGCGACCGCCGATCCGATGCTCGTTCGCACGGCAGTCTTCAGACTGGTGCTGCGCGGCGAGGTGCGATGTCCAGCACTTGCACTCGAGCCGCTGGGGCCGAATACCCATCTGGAGCTGCCATGAAGCAGATCGCCTTTGGTGCATTGCGGTTCGATCGAAGCTCCATTCCGCCGGATCTGACGGATATCGGGCAATGGCCGGGCGCAGACGACAGCGCACTCTCTGATGAGGGGCGCGACCTGCTGAAGCGCCGCATCCGGGCGATGACGCTGTTTGTCGATGGACATACACCCTTGCGCGAAATCAGCCGGGAAACGGGAGTTGGTTTTAACGACCTTTATCGCGTCTTCGAGCGATGCATCACGCAGCACGAGGACGGTCGTATCTTCGGCTGCCGCGCACTGATCCCTTATCAGCACACGCGATCGTACGACCGCCGCTCGCTGGTCAAGCCATCTCGCGAGGGCGTCGCAAGCAATGCGAGCGGCGCCTTCACTCAGTTGCTGCAGCGTTATCCGGACATCGCACGCTGGATCGAACGCAAGGTCGCCGAACGCAGCAGGAAGCATGCGGAGCTGACCGAAGTGCATCGGCACCTGTGGAGACTCCACGGAGGCTTTCTTGCCCAATGCCGGCAGGCGGGCATTCAGGCACACGAATATCCATTCAACCAGAAATACCTCGGCGAGCGATCGCTTGCCAGATACGCCCGCGCACTGTCGAACCGGAATTTCGACGCGGCAGCTCGGGCAGCAGGCGCCCAACAGATCGGCCATCGCTGGGGCGACGATCCTGAAGCCGTTCGCAAACCCGCGACCCGACCCTATGAGGCAGTCGAGTTCGACGGCCACAAGATCGACGTGCGCCTCACACTACGCATCGATGATCCGTTCGGTTTCGAGACACTGCTTGTGCTGCACAGGATCTGGATTCTGCTGCTGCTTGACGTGGCGACACGCGCAGTGATCGGCTATGCGCTTGCGCTGGGCCGCGAGTACAACAAGGATGACGTTGCGGTAGCCTTGCAGGCGAGCCTGATGCCACACACAGCACGGGCTTCGAAGATTCCGGCGCTGAAAGTCCGACCCGGCGGAGGGTTCCCGTCGGAGGTGATTCCGGCGACCGCATGGGCGTGTTGGGGCGCGTTCCGCTTCGATGCAGCGAAAGCGCATTTCGCGAAGGCGACACTCGATCGTCTGACCCAGGTCGTGGGCTGCACGGCGAACAACGGACCGCTGGGCCAGAAGAACGAACGCGCGCTGATCGAGCGTTTCTTTGATCTGGTCGCGTCGCATTTCGCGCACCGGTTGCCGGCGACCACGGGCAGCGATCCGCGCGCAGTCGAACGCGTGCTCAATGACGTTGGCGAGAAGACCTCGCTTATGATGACGCTCGACGAGCTCGAGGATGTGATCGACGTGGTTCTCGCCGACTACAACGGCGAACCGCATGGGGGACTGGGCGGACGTACGCCGCTGGAGGCGATGCAGTTCCAGCTCGCGAAAGAGGATGGCCTGCTGCGTACGCTACCGGTCGTGCGGCGCAGCACCTTGTGTCTGCTTCAGGAGGCTCGCGTCGTCACGATTCGCGGCAACGTGAGCCGCGGCGACCGCCCGCACGTCAATTTCGAACACGTGCGGTATGACAGCCGCGTGCTGTCGGGCATCGCGGGGCTGATCGGCAAGCAGCTTCGCATCTACTTCAATGTGAAGGACATCCGCCATCTGCACGCGTTCCACATGGACGGGTCTGAACTCGGCGTGCTGACTGCAGCGCGTCCCTGGTGCTTTACGCCACATTCGCTGCGCGTGCGGCAGGAAATTTTTTCACTGATCCACCAGCGAAAGCTGGCGGTCCGGGAAGGCAGCGATCCTGTTGGCGCGTGGTTTGCCTACAAGAAGGAACAGGCGCGAAGCCATACGCGTGATGCCAACGATCTGGCGCGCATGCTGACAGACCGGGCGAAGTCGCATCAGGGATTGCCGGCGCCCGACCTCGAGGGCGCGGCGGCCGTTGCCAGTGAAGCGCCGGTGGCGGAAACACCGGTGAAAAAGACGCCGCCCTCGCCGTGGCTCACGCAGATCTTCACGTTCGGGTGAACGATGCCTGATTCGCTGAAACGCCCTGTTGATCCATCGGCACATCCGCTCGTGAACCAGACGTACATGGTGCCGACGCCGGCGATCGCGGCGATGTATGCGCGCGTGCGCCAGTGTATCCGGCGCGGCGTTGCCGGTGCCGTGATCTATGGACACACCCGCTGGGGCAAAACTTATGCGATCCGGTACTGTGTCCGGCTGCTGCATCTGGAGCTGCCTCGCGCGGCGATCCTGACGATCGGCATGCCGCGCAATCCGTCACGCTCGGAGGCGCTGTTTTTCGGCATGCTGCTGGAGGCCGCACGGCATGGCCGCCCGGATAGCGGCACGGCCTTGCAGCGTCGGCTGCGCCTCTATCACAAGCTGACTGAACTGGTCGAACGTGCCGCAGGAAAAACATTGATCGTTTTCGTCGACGAGGCGCAGCGGCTCGAACTCGAGCACTACGAATGGCTGCGTGACGTGCAGGACGAACTCGAGCGTCGTGGCGTGCGGATGTTCACGTTCCTGGTCGGTCAACCCGGCATCCTGAACCGCAAGAGTTCGTTCCGGCAGAGCGTGGATACCTCACAGATCGTCTCCCGCTTCATGGTAGACGAGTTGCGCTTCGAGGGCTTCCGCGCCCCCGACGACCTGAAAATGCCGCTCGGCGCGTATGACACGTCGACCTTTCCCGATGGCAGTGAGTGGCCCTACACGCGCTTTTTTCTGCAACGTGCATTCGATACCGGCTTCCGCCTGGGCAAACAGTCCCGGGTGTTGTGGGATGCCTTCGACGCCGCGCACCGACGCGCGCGGTTCGATTTCACCATGGAAATTCCGATGGAATATCTGGCCCGCACGGTGGAGATCGCGCTGACGGACAACACACCGCACGACGGCGCCGACTTCGCCCTCAGTCCGGCCTGCTGGTCGCAGGCGGTGGAGGAATCGAATTTCGTCGCCGCGCTCGAGGAACTGCGCATCATCTTTGTCGACGAGGCGGCGTACGGATCATGAGGCGTTTCAAGATCCTGGTGCCGCACCATGAACCGGAAACACCCGACCTGTGGTGCTGGCGTGATGACTGGCACGCTACCGGGCAATCTGCATTCGCGCTGCTCGCGAAATTCCAGCGGCTCAATGCGCTCTCATGCACGGCCCTCGCGGACTGTTTCGGCCGGCGTGAAGGTCGCCGGTCGGTGCCGGGGGACATTGATCTACGTGACGCGCGGCAATTTGATGTGCGGCGCCTCATGGCTGTGCTCCGCCTGCCGCTGGAGGACGTCGCGCGGGCGTTCGTCATGCCGTCGCATCTGGCTGGCGTGATTGCCTTGCCGACGTTGCGGTGGTGCGAGCGATGCGCGCGCGAGGGCATCCATCTGACAGCCTTCCAGATGCGGGCTCGCCGTTCGTGTCCCGTGCATCACACTCCGCTTGAGGATCGCTGCCCACGGTGTGGTCTGGAGATTCCTTTCCGGCTGCGACCGGACGTATTCCGGACGCCCTTTACCTGCCCATCCTGCGCAACGCCATGGATCGCGTCGTCACGGAACCTCGATGACCTGCGCGTCGACGGCGCGTATCGGCGCGTGCTTTCGCGGTGGGCCGCCTGCCGGGTGCTGGCCGGACCGCCAGTGAACCGCGGGCGCAGCCGGTCCGGTATCGCACAGGAGGGTCCGCAACCTACTTCCCCGGACGATGGGTGGAACGTATCCAGGCCGGACGAGAGAGAAGAGGTCCGGTACGCACTGTGGACGCAGCAACAGGATGCAACCGTGCGTGGCGACGAACTGCTGTCGCGAGCACGCTGCTGCTACAAGGCCATCAGGCGCCGGATCATGCGTGAGTTCGGCGGCCAGCATCAGGGGTGCATTGCGTCGGCCGCGCGCCATCTGCACTGGAGGATGGATGGCCGCTCGACAACGCCTTTCTGTCCGGTTGCACAGGCGGTGCTGCGCTGGCGTACGAAATGGGAAGGCTTCGGCGTTCCTGAGGCACTGCTGCATCCACCGCTGCACGGTCCGCTTGGTATCGTCATATGGCTGTCGCGCTATGCGCCGATCGCGGGCAGCGAGTGGAGCGACGCCACTTGCCGGTGGCTCACGCTGCATCTGTTTGCGATCGCATGTCTCGACAGTTTTTATGCCTTTCTGCGCGAAGCGCAGCAGGCGCGCAGGCATGAGCGCATCGTGTGGTGGCCGTTTCCCATCGACGATTTTCCGCAGCGCGAGCTGATTGTGCAGGGCGGGGACCGGCCCGATGATCCCGTGCGGTTCCGGCTGACATCGTTCGAACGGGGGCCGGGTACCGACGCTTCACCCAGGCGCGTACCTGGCGGCGCCGCACATCGCAACCAGCATGCGCGGCTTCTTGGTGGCAACACGATGCCGGCGGATGCATCCGACCTTTCTCCGCAGCGACGGTCCGCACTGTACGTCGATCCGCCGACGTCGCCCGGAGGTGTGCACGACGATGACGACGGGCGCCCGCTTGCAGGGCTGCAGGACGATGCCGGGCCGGCCTTTATCGCAGCGAATGTTGTCGGAAGCCGCGTGCCTGTTACGACATCGCTGCGGAGCGATAGCCTTGGTACGAGCAGCGCACGTTGAGCGCGCCGTCGTGGCGTGACGAGCTGTAGCCGGTTAGCGATAAACTGCCGGTTCCGTCGAACTCCGTACTGATTTGAGGAAACGGCATGGGTGAAGCAAAACGCAGGGAGCGGGCCGCCGCTGCGTCGATTACCGCGGAGCAGCGGAATGTGGCCGCGCAGCTCGACGCGCGGATGAAGGATCTGGTTGCGGCGGGTCTGGACGAAGTGAAAATCATCGCCGCGATGAAGGACTGCATGCCCGACTTCCACGACCTGATCACCGGCATGAGCAGCACAGCGATGAATGCGCTCTGCAGGGAGTTCGCGGGACTGTACCGCTACGCGAAAATCGTCGAGACGATTGCTCAGGGGATCGCCTCCGGCCAGATCAGCGTGCCCGGTGGCCAGACGGTGAGTGAAGAGCACCGGATTGCTGCAGCGATCGATCAGCGCGTGCGTCAGCTGGAAGCGGCGGGCGTGGACGACAAGGCCCTGCTTGAGCAGATGGTCGGGTATGTCCTTGATCTGCAACGGCTATGGAGCACGACGTCCGACGAGCTGCTCGCCACCCTGTGCCGGACCTACCCGGGCCTTTATCGCTACGGAATGTTGATGGAGGAGGCGGCCGTTGCCGAAAAGAAGACCGCGACGTCTTCGTCAGGTTTTATTCCGGAGCTGCCCGCGGTTGTCAAGACAACGGTCGCGAGGCTGCTCACTGACGGCGCGACCCTTGAGCGGGGTTTCCAGATGGTACTCGACGCGCGCCCGGGGCGCGACCTGTGGGTTGAGGCCGAACTGCTGGAACAGACGCATCAGCGATGGACCGCGCTGCTCGCCAGGCTGCCAGCCGAGTGTGACGCCGCCGCGGTACCCGAGGCATCACGTGCGATGATGCGGCGCATTTTTGAACCTATGGCGCAACGCATCGGGCAGCTTCGGGAGAAGGTTGCCGCGCAATAGCTGAGCTTTTGCGGCAGGGGCGAAACGCACGCACGAGCCGCCGGCGCCGCAGCCAGTCGACTGTCACAACGGCTGGCGTGCAGGAAGCGGCGATTGTGCGTCGCTGCTCACAAAGTTCTGCAGCCTGGCCCACGCTGCCTGATATTGACGAGCGCATATCGAATCGAGTTGGCGGTCATGCAACGCGAGCACGGCTTCGACCTCCGCGATCTCCTCCTGCCGCAGGCTCCACGACTGTCCGGCCTGCGCACGCATTCCGCTTTGTTGCAGCGCTGCTTCGCACGCATGGAGCAGGTGTAAATGCTGCTCGCGGTCGGCGGGCGTCTCGAGAAGAAACCAGGCCAGGTAAATCATCTTCAGCAAACAGCTCATCTGGTCGACGCTGCCGTGGCCGGTGCGCATCGCAACGAACGCGAGATGGTTTTCGAGCGACGTTTCGCGGACGCTCGCGGCCGGCAGCGGCAGCAGCATTTCGCGGCTCAGGGGCCTGCGAGCAGTCTTGCGGGTGCTGTGGCGGGATGATGAACGGGGCATCAAGAATCAGTGAAAAAACAGGAATGTGATGATATCGGGTCCTGCGCTGGCGGGCCTTGTGCCCGCCGGCAGCAGAATCACTCACTTCTTCTTCGGACTGTTTACCGCGTCCTTGAACGCCTTGCCTGCCGTGAACTTGACGGTCTTCGCGGCCGGAATCGTGATCTCCTCGCCAGTCTTCGGGTTGCGCCCCGTGCGTGCCGCACGGTTCCCGGTACTGAAACTGCCGAAGCCGATCAGCTGCACGGCCTCGCCTTTGGTTACGGCGTTTGTGATCGCGCCGATGATGGCGTCGAGGGCCTCGCCGGTCTGAGCCTTGCTCACCTGCGTTTGCACAGAGACAGCGTCAATCAGTTCGCTTTTATTCATGTTGGCAAACTCTCCTGTCGTTAAAATGGGCGTTGCGCGCTCATTCTAGCGAAGTGCGGAACCGGACAACAGCTTGCCGGTGCCGGGCCCTCGGCCGTCACTGTTCGGCCTTTGGCGGCTGCCCCCGCTCAACGCGCATGTGGCCGGGCGGCTCGAAATACGTCCCGAAACGCACCAGCCCCGCCTTGCTCAGATGACAGGTCATCCAGAAGCTGACCAGCAGGCCCGGTCCGGCTTCTCGTCGATCTCGCGCGGAATATGGCCCATAGTGGAGAAAGCGATGCGTAAAAGAAGGCTGTTACCGCTGGCGATAGCCTGTCTGGCGCTCACCGCGTGCGACTGGCTGCATGAAGGGCCGCGCGCGAACGATATCGACAGCGCGGTGCGCCGGGCACTTGATGCGGCCAACAAGGGGCCACTCAATGCCCTGGCCGGCAACCCGCTGCCGACGTCGGCGGACGTGGCGTCCGTGAAGTCTGACGGCGATTGCGCGAAAACTGCCACGAACGCGTTCGCGTGCCACGTGAGCATCGCACGCCGGGCAGCCGCGCCCAATGAAGAAGGCACGACACTGCATGCTGAACTGGTGTTCGCGAAAGATGCCGATGGGCACTGGCAGACCTCCGACGTTGATCAGGCGCTCGCGGTCGGCGCCGCGAAGTCGCTCATCGATCGTGTCAATCAGGCGCTGCCGGATCACGCCGCGTCGAATCCGTCCTGGTGAAACCGTCGATCACTGCAGTCCGGATATGTGAAAGGAGGAAGCGGAATGCTTCAGTTTGACCTGACGAAGCGGCACGCGGGAATCGTGCTTTGGGGCGACACATGGTCGCTGCGCGCTGTTCACGATCTCGTGCCTAAGGTCAACGAAGAGAGCCCGGTCGTCACGCACAAGGAAAGCTTGCTGCTCGGTCTCGCCTATGACGTACGCAAGGCATACGAAGGGCAGCGGGAAAAAGCCGTCAGAAGCGGTTTGAAGACAGGTGTCCTCTTTACGGCGTGCCGATACTCTGGTCTGCGATCATCGCGCAGGTTGCGCAGATAGTTGGCTTGGGTCTTGGGGGAAAGCTGGCGCATGCGCATGTCGTCGATCATGCGCTGACGCAGCGGGCTGATGGTCGGTTGAGCGGAGGTCATGATTCGGCTCCTGCTGGAGAACGAGGCGGATTGCCTCATTCGCCAACATAAAGCCGCGTGACCGGCCTTTCCCTGACCTCCAGCGTCGGACCGAAGCCCCT
>CAYPWK010000045.1:0-20553 GCA_964414365.1 uncultured Burkholderia sp. | reverse complement strand
GAAATGGACATTGCTGTTGCGAACGATGCACTAGCGAGCACGGCACATCCTGGCGTGACCCGAAACAGTCGCGCTGTATGCGTTCGCTATGTCGTTGAGAAGATGTCATGTTTTCTTAAAGGAGGGGTGGCCAGTAGTCTCTGAATCTTTTTGATTGGACGGTTTATGTCGATGTCGCATCAACGTGCCTTTAACGGAGGTTGCCATGGTAGAGCGTGCCGACGCATACGTGAACGAGGTTCAGGTGAAGCATCGACCGGTAAAGCAATGCACCGAAGCGGTCGAGGCTCAATACTATGAGGGTGATCTGCTTCCTGAGCATGCGGACAACCCCTTGATTTCTGCGCTCGGTCCATACTGGCGCATCGAAGATATCGTCCGGGAGTTGAGCGTTCCAATACCGTTCTCTCAGGAGGAGCGGTGCAGGTCAAAAGAGTACCGGACAAATGCGGTTGCGCGGTTGGGAAACTTGATCGTGGGGTTGCCGTCTCAGGTTGAAGTGGTTTCAACGGTACATCTACTCATCAGGCAGCACTACTCTCAGCAGTCTATTCATAAAAATGGAATTGACGGGATCAAGGAGCGTTATGAAATCTCGGCGAATGGCCAGCTGACGGCAGTCTATCTCCACGAGAGAAGCCATGCATACTGCGCTGGGCTCTTTGGCATATCCGGCTCGGGAAAAACTACCGTTCTGGATTCTGCGCTCAGGCTTCTGCCGAAGGTAATTCATCACTCAAGATACGGCGTCACGCAGGTCGTCCGCATCAAGATTGACTGTCCAAGAAGCGCCAGCCTGAAGGACACGCTTCGGCTTCTGCTCGCAACCTACGACGACCTTCTCGGAACGCCCTATGAGAAAGAAGTTGGCAGTCGAGCAACGGTTGCCGATTTCGCCAACAAGGTCCACCGCGTTGCGCGGAGACATTTTACGGGACTGATCGTTCTCGACGAAATCCAGAACGCACTCTATGCAGCGGCATCGCACGACCCGCTCTTTGATTTCTTCGTCAACTTCACAAACGTCGTTCAGGTTCCGGTCCTTGTCGCAGGGACACCTCGTGCGGAGCGTCTTTTCCGTCGGACACTAAGATTGGCGCGGCGAGCTAGCAGCGGGGGGGTAATCAATTGGAGGGGGATTACCAATGAGCGGGATTGGGATCGGTTCTGTAAGGAACTGTCGAAATATCAATGGCTCACTAAAGCGGCGCCGCTATCCGCAGCCGAGCGAAAATGCCTATGGGGACTGACGCAGGGGCTCCCAGGATTGGCAGTTCCGCTGTTCCAGCTTGCGCAGTATGCAGCCATTGCGTCCGGTGAGGAACGCCTCTCGGTGCGCATGTTTGTGCAGGTTTTTGACGCGAAAATGTCTTCCCTGAAACCGATCATACGCGCCATTCGTTCTGGGAGGAAAGTGGCAATGATGAAATATGACGATGTGCTGGGCGATACGCTGAACGATGTCGTTGCCGAGATGAAGACAGAAATGCAGCATAACCTGTTCTACGATGAGGCCATTCGACATGATAGGTTGGAGACTGGCCTCGATGCTGTTTCGTCCCTGATGCTTATCGGCATTCCCAGGGAGACGGCATCGTCGATGACCGCACTTGTGCAAAAACACCACCCGAATGCATCTCGCGAACAACTAGTCCACGAAGTTTGTGTCAAGTACTACGGCACAAAGTCTTCAACGTTATCGCGCAAGTCGTCCAGCACGTCGGATGAGGAAGCATCGGTTATTGGCTGATTGAGGGTGATGGGGGGTACGGATGTCGGGAGCAGTCTTGATCCACCTGAGCTCAGTACCCCTGGTTGATCGGAGCAGCGGCTATGGCTATCGCATTGAGAAGGCCACGAGAAGATGAGCTTCTCGTCAGTGTTTTTGCGGAGTATGTCAGCGACGAACGTGTTGCGCACCAGGACGCCTTTTTGCGTCGCGTGCTGGGTTATTGTGCCACTTCCCTGTTCGATATGGCTGGCGGACTGGACAGGCTTGCGGAGGAGACCGCCGACTATTGGCAACTGACCTCCGACGAGATTACGCGCGGCCACACAAACTATCCCTATCACACGGCAAGTTGCTCGGCGAAGGTGGCGGAAGAAGTGCGCTCAGCGATGAAAGGCCGGGTCGCAGGGGTGAGGAATAGAAGAGGTCTGGGCTTCGGGAGGTTCAACCGGCTGGACGCTTTCCGGTACTGCCCTAAGTGTGCGTCGGACGATGTGGCGATGGGCTATCGTCCATTCTTCCGAAGGTCACAACAATTGCCCGGCGTCGCTTTTTGTGCTCGTCACCGGATCCAGTTGTTGACATCTTGCCTCGCGACGAGCTCGCCATTGCACAGTGGTATAGATTTCAATGGTTACTTCGAGGGCGGGCGCCCGATCTATATTGGTGTCTCTAACGTTGAGAAAATGAAACGCCTCATTCGAGTTGCCGGTTTTTCGGACGAGGTATTGCGAGGGTGCATCGGAGAGGCAGGTTTCTTTCAAAAACAGGATACGTACAGAGAGCGGCTCAGGGCGATGGGCTATTCGTGGAGAGGTGCATCTGTACATATCGACAGGCTCTCTCAAGATTTGGTTGAGTTTTATGGAGCCAGCTACCTCACATGGGTCGGGTTGTTTCGCGAGGGGCAAAAAACGCGCGATTGGGTCGTTCCACTGGTGTGTGCTGGGCAAGCCGTTCCGCCTACAGTTGCTCACGTGCTCCTGGAGGTATTTCTTCAGTCCGCGGAGCGGACAGAACAGAGTGCATTGAACTGTGTCGTCGTGCGATGTCCGGCTAGGTTCGGCAAGCATGCGGATTCGAGCTTCGAAGGGCGCGTTCAGTTCGACGCTGACCTGAGAATGGGGCGAGCGGTGTGTGTCTGCGGAACGAAATTTACGTTTGACGTACGAGATCGACACGCGGTCGTGCGTCGCATTTCTAGCTACGGGGAGTCATATCGCAGCGAAGCCAGAGAGCTACTCGAACTGGGCGAATCTTACCGGAAAGTCGCAGAACGACTGGGTGTCAGCATCATGACCGCAAGGCGTTTGACGTCGCGCGCTCAGGCCGGGGGGGACTGCGCTTCATATGACGACATTCTAGCGTGGCGGACTGAATGGATGATTGCGCTTGCCGGCACGCCAGGCTCTGTGGCCGCGGTCTGCAGGAAGCGGCATCGGGCACTTTACCGACGACTTCTGCAACATGACCGAAAGTGGGTGCAGCAGAGTTGCCCGAAGCAGTGCACGACCGGTTCGAGACGTATCAACTGGTCAGTTCGTGATGCTGCGTATGTGATTTCGATGAGGAAAGCATGCGAGACGCTCAGAGCAACAGAACCACCAAGATGGGTAAGCAAAATCAGTATCTTGATGCTATCCGGGGTTCCACAAGGCACCAGAAATCAGCTTTCCAAGCTGCCGATCTGCAACAGCTTTCTCAAGGCTCAGACGGAATCTCGCGGCGACTATTTGCGTCGACAGATTCAATGGCGCGCCGAGCATTGTCATAGACTCCGTGAAAATAATCGCGCAGAAATGACTGAAATTGCTGAAGTTTAAGGGGGTATGGTGGCGCGCGCGGAATTTTGAAGAAAATCTCTCATTTCGTCGAAGGAGAATATCATGGCAGTGGCTTTGAAGAAATTCTTCGAGTGCGAAACCATTTATAGCAACATTTGCCGATATGCGGACGAAGTTGGTTTGCGAAATATGGATGCGATTTCGCCTATTTTGTTCGGTTCACGTATAAAATCACTGAAATCAATGCTTCCTAGGGGGATCCGACGTTTTTCAGAGCAGACGTCAGGATATGTAGGTATGACCGGCGAAGAAATTGTTCATCGACATACCGGCTACAACTATTTGATGGCGTTGGCGAATGAAGACGAAAAATCAGCAACGATGCAAGATATGTTGGCGCCTGGGGCGTTGAAAGGAAACAATTGTCATTCATTGAGGAAGGAAAAGATAAAGGCACTTCGATACTGCCACGAATGTGTCGCCGACTGTCGTGAGGCTACCATCGAACCGTACTATCGCATCGACCAACAATTACCTGGCGTTTATGTCTGCCCAAAGCACGGGACGTTGCTGCGCTGGATAGCCGGCACGGAAAAAATGGCAGTTCGTCATCCAGGTAGCTTGGCGACGCTAGCATCCTCCAAAGACACGACTACTTTCGAAGAATTGAAGCCACTTGAGTTGCAGGCGATGGCGGACCTTGCGAGGCGCAGCGCACACGTGCTGGTGTCGCCTGATTTTGACATCAAAAATTACCCGTACCGAGAGATGTTGAAAGAGGCAGGTCTGCTATCGAAGGCAGGTGATGTTCGTCGGGATGCCGTGATAGAAGCCTGTGATAGTTACTTCGGTGCTCAGTTTTGTTGGGTAACTGGATTTGACGATTTCCACGTACTCCGGCTGCTGCATTTTTCGGTTCCAAACGCTGGAGCGACTCAGATATTCAGGACTCTCGCTGTGCAGTCCATGCTGTCATACCTTGCATCAGAAGCTGGTGCGTACCGTCCGCGGGGTGAGGTGAATCCTGCAAATTTGCTTGGTTCTTTGGTTTGCTCAGGGAAACTTCATCGCGATGCCGATAGTTTTGGAGATCCACGATTTGTAAAGTCTAGCGGGCGATACGTGACCGATTGCACGTGCGGGGTGTCCATAAGCATTAGAGTCGACCGCGACGGGAACGTTGTCGACCGGAAGACGGTTCGACTTGGGAGTCGCTATAAAGCCGTGTTTAGGGAGCTTGTTAACAGAGGGGTTAGTGTATCGAATTCTGGAAAAGAAGTAGGAATTAAATTCACCGCATGGGCATGGAAGCGAGAAAATTCTCCGAAGACGGTTCAATTTTATAAAGCCAGCCGTGACGTTCTCAGAAAAAATTGGCGCGCTTGTGTGGAATCATCTCCGGTGGAGAGGAGGTTGAAGACTGCTAAAGAAAGGGAGCCGCGGCTGTACCGGAAATTGCACACCTATGATAAGAAGTGGCTCCAGCAATTCAATTCTCGACATAGGAGTTCGAAGCGCCTTAGCGATGCGTGCCTCATGGAAAGCTTCGCGAGACTTAATGGCGCTCGCAAACTTCTTGCGGATAGACTTCCGCCTGAGCAGGTTACGATAAAAGCGTTGATCACTATTGCACGGGCTGGATTGAAAGGCCCATTGCGAGGACGCCACGGGCCGATGGTAAAACAGCATATTTCCACACTGGTGGAGGAGCGGAGTGTATTTGTTGACCGACTGATCGACTACTGGCTGGAGGAGTTGGATGGTGAGCGAGTTGTCAACATGGCGCAGCTTCACGCCCGCTGCGGGTTTTCGTGCGCGAGGCTGACGGCCGTACAAAGGTCTCGTGTGCTGGAATGGCTTTCGGCTAACGCGCAAGCATGGAAGTCCGCGTGAGCTTGAAATGACGTTGCGCATCGCCAGACCCAAACCGTACCCCTGCGAGAGCCGCTGCAGCCAGCCGGACTTGACCATATGCGCCGCGACCGCGGCGCTTACCCCCATATACCTAAGCATGTCCGAGTCGATAGGGTGGCTGCGCCGGCTTTCCCGCAGGAGCCGCCGGACTGTCTTGTTGCTCATCTGGGAGAGAATGTCTGCGTTGTCTGAGTGCAGTAAATACAGAGAACGTTTGATAAATTGCAATTGATTAACGCGTCGCCCAATCGGGCCTGGCAGTGACCTTCCGGTGCGAGGCAGTTTTCTCGCAGGGTCGTATCGTTATTTAGATTTGCCCCCTACGTCTCCGGACACCGCCTCACACTTGAGCTGATGAATCGGTCCTGCGCCTGAACTCGCGTTGCGAGCGGTACTTGAGCGCGCTATGAGGGTGCTGCTCGTTGTAATGCTCGAACGCGACGGCGAGATTGTGCTCTGCAGCACGTTCATGATTCGACGCTTTTATTCTGTGCTGCTGGAACGCCCGTCTGCCGTGGATGCTGCAGACTTTGTGTACGGGAAATTTGACGCTTAGCGTGACTCGCGAAGGATTCCAGCAGACTTTGTTTTTCCCGGAGCGCCGATTGTGGCGGTGCGTGTTACCTTGCAGCCGTTATTTCCCGCAAACTTTGATGTTCGCCAATATCTTTGTTTCCCGCTAACCGTTTGCCGCAGACTGCCGGCCGGCCGGTTTGCACGGACAGGCGCGGCGGCGGCTTTTGCGCGCTTCTGGTATCGTCGCTGTCCATGCAACCCATCCTGACCATCAGCCATCTCTCAAAGACGTATGCGACGGGTTTCACGGCGCTAAAGGACGTGAACCTGGAAGTGCGGCGCGGCGAAATCTTTGCGCTGCTCGGGCCGAACGGCGCGGGTAAGACCACGTTGATCGGCATCGTCTGCGGGATCGTCAATGCGACTAGTGGGAGCGTGCTCGTCGACGGCCACGATAACGTGCGCGACTATCGGCGTGCCCGCGCGATGGTCGGGCTCGTTCCGCAAGAGCTCACGACGAACGCATTCGAGACGGTCTGGGCGACGGTGTCGTTCAGCCGCGGACTCTTCGGCAAGCCGTCCAATCCCGCGCACATCGAAAAGATACTGCGCGCGCTTTCGCTCTGGGACAAGAAGGACAGCCGCATCATGACGCTCTCCGGTGGCATGAAGCGGCGCGTGCTGATCGCGAAGGCGCTCGCGCACGAGCCGTCGCTGCTCTTTCTCGACGAGCCGACGGCCGGCGTCGATGTCGAATTGCGGCGCGACATGTGGGAGCTCATGCGCGGCCTGAAGGAAAACGGCGTGACGATCATTCTCACGACGCACTATATCGACGAGGCCGAGGAGATGGCGGACCGTATCGGCGTCATCAACCGGGGCGAGATCATTCTCGTCGAGGAAAAGGCTCTGCTTCTGCGCAAGCTCGGCAAGAAGCAACTGACGCTGCAGCTCGATGCGCCGCTCGCCGCCGTGCCCGCGCAGCTCGCCGGTTACGGGCTCGAGCTGTCGGCCGACGGCTCGTCGCTCACTTATACCTACGACGACACCCGCTCCGAGCGCGCGGGCATCGTCAGGCTGCTCAAGGATCTCGAGGACGTGCAGATCCGCTTCAAGGACTTACAGACGTCGCAAAGCTCGCTCGAAGACATTTTCGTGGACCTCGTTCGAGATGGGCGCGGCGGCGCCGGGGGGACAGCGCGCCCCACCGAGACCGCTTCGAGCGAAGTCTCATCGGGGGCAAGTCCCCGTGGAGGACAGGAAACAGTATGAACCTCTACGCAATCCGAGCCATTTACCTCTTCGAGATGGCGCGCACTTGGCGCACGCTGATGCAAAGCGTCGTTTCGCCCGTCATCTCGACCTCGCTTTACTTCGTCGTCTTCGGCGCCGCGATCGGCTCGCGGATCCGCGAGATCGACGGCATCAGCTACGGCGCGTTCATCGTGCCGGGGCTCGTGATGCTTTCCCTGCTGACACAGAGCATCACCAACGCGTCGTTCGCCATCTATTTTCCGAAGTTCACGGGCACCGTCTACGAGCTGCTCTCGGCGCCGGTCTCGTATCTGGAGCTCATCGTGAGCTTCGTCGGCGCCGCCGCGACGAAATCGATCATGCTCGGGCTCATCATCATGGCCACGGCCGCGCTGTTCGTGCCGCTGCGCATCGCGCATCCGGCCTGGATGCTGCTCTTTCTGATCCTCACCTCGGTGACGTTCAGCCTCTTCGGCTTCATCATCGGCATTTGGGCCGACGGTTTCGAAAAGCTGCAGGTGATCCCGCTACTGATCGTGACGCCGCTCACGTTCCTCGGCGGCAGTTTCTATTCGATCGGCGTGCTTCCGCCTCTCTGGCGCACGATCGCGCTCGCCAATCCCGTCGTCTATTTGATCAGCGGCTTTCGCTGGAGCTTTTACGATGTGGCCGATGTTCATGTCGGCGTCAGTCTCGCCATGACCGCCGTTTTCCTCCTGATCTTCACGGCCATCGTGGCCTGGATCTTCAAGACGGGGTACCGGCTGAAGAGCTGATGCACCGCGGCTGCTCGGCCCGTGCGAGACCGCGTGATGCCGCCGTACGGCCCGGCGTCCGGCGTGGTCGTCCCTCAGTATTAGTCCCTATCTCGCGGCGCTTGCCATTCCGTACGCGATGCAAAAAGAATGTAGCGGCAAGATGTAATCGATTACATCCGGAGACGCGCCGATGGTTCGCAATCGACGGCCAGAAAGCGAAGCGGTAGAAGAGGAGAGCCGGGCGGGGGCAACCGATGAAACGGGCGACGTCTCGATCGGCGACGTCGCGGCGCGTGCCGACGTTTCGGTGGCGACCGTTTCGCGCGTCCTGAACGGCCATGCCAACGTGCGCCCCGCGACGCGCGAGCGCGTGCTCGCGGCCATCGCGCAGAGCGGCTACCGCGTGAACGAGCTGGCGCGCAATCTGCGCACGGCCGAAAGCCGCCTCTTGCTCACAATGGTGCCCGACTTCGGCAATCCGTTTTATGCCGAGATCGTCCGCGGCATCGATGCCGTCGCGCGTCAGCACGACTACTTCACGCTCCTTTGCGACACCGGCGCGGATCCGGGCCGCGAGCGCAACTACTTCGATCTGCTGCGCCGCCGCCGCGCCGACGGCGCCATTTGTCTGGACCCGGCCACGGCTCAGCGCGCATTCGCCGAAGAATCGGACGCGTTGCCCTGGATCTCTTGTTGCGAGTTCGATCCGGAGATCGGCGTACCGTACGTCGGCATCGACAATCGTCGCGCGGCCGGCGACGCCGTGCGCCATTTGATTGGACGGGGATGCAGGCGCATTGCGCTCATCAACTCCGATGGAACCTATCTTTACGCGCGCCAGCGCGAACAGGGCTATCTCGACGCGCTCGACGACGCCGGCATTGCTCCCGACACCCGTTTGCGGGTCGCGGTGGGCGGCCTCGAATACGAGGCCGGCGCACGCGCGGCATCGGCGTTGATGCAATCGAGCGAGCCGCCCGATGCGGTTTTCGCGGTTTCGGATACGCTCGCGATCGGCGTCATCGCGGGGCTGCGCGCGTGCGGCAAGCGCGTGCCCGACGATGTCGCCGTCATCGGCTTCGACGACATCTCGCTCGCCGCGCAGGTCGACCCGCCGCTCACCACGGTGGCGCAGCCGATGCGCGAGCTCGGCGAGACGGCCGCGCGGCTTCTCCTCACGCGTCTTGCTTGCGCCGGCAAGGCGGTGCCCGGGGTGCTGCTGCCACATCGTCTCGTCGTACGACGGAGCGCCTGAACGATGAGCCTCACCGTACGCTTCGAGAACATCGTCAAGGACTTCGGCCCCGTGCAGGTGCTGCGCGGGGTGAGCTTCGAGCTTGCGCCGGGGCGCGTCCACGGTCTTCTCGGCGAAAACGGCGCGGGCAAGTCCACGCTGATGAAAGTCCTCGCGGGATACGAAGCGGCCACTTCCGGCGAGGTGACGATAAACGGCGAGCCCAGCCATTTCTCCGGCTCACGCGATGCCGAGGCCGCGGGCATCGTGCTGATCCACCAGGAGTTCAACCTCGCCGAGCATCTGTCGATCGTACAGAACATATACCTCGGGCACGAAAAGCATCGAAACGGCGCCCGCCGATGGCTGCTCGACGAAGCGGCCATGCGAGGCGAAGCGCGGCAGTACCTTTCTCAGGTCGGCCTCTCACGCGATCCTGACACGAAGGTGCGCGATCTGATCGTCGCGGAAAAGCAGCTCGTCGAAATTGCGAAGGCGCTGTCGCGGCGCGCGCGGCTCTTGATCATGGACGAGCCCACGGCCACGCTGACACCGGCCGAAACCGAGCGGCTCTTCGCGCTGATGGCGAAGCTGAAAGCCGAAGGCGTGACGATCGTCTACATCTCGCACAAGCTCGACGAGGTGGAGCGCGTGACCGACGAGATCGTCGTGATGCGCGACGGCCGCTTCGTCGCGCAGGGGGCGACCAAGGATTTATCGCGTCGACAGATGGCCAACCTGATGGTGGGCCGCGACGTGCTCGATATGTTTCCGGAGAAGGTGCCGCCTCCCGCCAATGCCCGCGTCGCGTTGAAAGTGGAGGGGCTCGTCGTGCCGGGCTGGGTGCAAGCGGACGGCGGGCTCAGCTTCGAAGTGCGCACGGGCGAAGTGCTAGGCTTCGCGGGACTCGTCGGCGCGGGCCGTACCGAGGCATTCGAGGCCATCGTCGGGCTGCGCCGCCGCACCGCCGGCACCATCGAGATCGACGGCAAGCCCGTGACACTGACGAGCCCGCGCGATGCGATGCGATGCGGCCTGACCTATCTCAGCGAAGACCGCAAAGGCAAGGGCCTGCACGTCGATCTGAGCCTGCAGGACAACGTCACGCTAATGACGCTCGAACGCTATGCGCATCCGCTCATCGACGCCAAGGCATGCCGTGCGGCATTGGACAAATCGGTGCGCGAATTTGCGATTCGCACGGGCGATCTGGCGAGTCGCGCGCGAATGCTGTCGGGCGGTAATCAGCAGAAGCTCGCGCTCGCTAAGTTTCTGCAGCCGGATCCGCGCGTGATCGTTCTCGACGAGCCGACGCGGGGCGTCGACATCGGCGCGAAGCGCGACATCTATTTCCTGATTCACCGGCTCGCGGCCGAAGGGCGAGCCGTGATCGTGATCTCGTCCGAGCTGATCGAGCTCATCGGCCTTTGCCATCGCGTGGCGGTGATGCGCGCAGGGCGGCTCATGGCGACGCTCGGCATCGAGCAGCTGTCCGAAAAGGAGTTAATCGCCCATGCAACCGGTACGCAGTGAAGCGGGAAAAGCGAGCGACGCGCGCCGCGCTTGGCGCTTCGCGCGGTACGCCGCCGGCATCGGCCCGATCGTGGGGCTTATCGGGCTCTGCGTGCTCGGCACACTGCTCAATCGCGACTTCGCCACCGTAGATAACCTCATGAACGTGCTCACGCGCACTTCGTTCATCGGCATCATCGCCGTGGGAATGACGTTCGTGATCATCTCCGGCGGCATCGATCTATCGGTGGGCTCCATGGCCGCGCTGATCGCGGGCACGATGATCTGGACGATGAACGGGCTCGCCGTGGGCGCCGCCGGCCGTTTGTTGCCGCCCCTGGCGATCGTGCTCGTCGGCATCGCGCTTGCGCTCGTCCTCGGGGCCGCTTTCGGCTGCGCGCATGGTCTGCTGATCACGAAAGGGCGGATCGAGCCGTTCATCGTGACGCTCGGCACGCTGGGCATTTTTCGCGCAGTCCTCACGTGGCTTGCCGATGGCGGTGCGCTCACGCTCGACAACTCGCTCTCCGATCTTTACGGTCCTGTCTATTACGCGAGCCTCCTCGGTGTGCCCGTACCCATCTGGGTGTTCCTTGCGGTGGCCGCGGGCGGCGCGTTGATTCTCGAGCGCACCGCATTTGGCCGGCATGTGCAGGCCATCGGCTCGAACGAGCAGGTGGCGCGCTATGCCGCTATTCGCGTCGATAGCGTGAAGATCGTCACCTATGCGCTGCTCGGCGTCTGTGTGGGCGTGGCCACGGTGCTCTATGTGCCGCGTCTCGGCTCGGCGACGCCGACGACGGGGCTCCTGTGGGAGCTGGAAGCGATCGCATCGGTGGTCGTGGGCGGCACGGCATTGAAAGGTGGCGAAGGGCGCGTGCTCGGCACCGTCGTCGGCGCCGTGCTGCTTTCCGTGATCGCCAACATCCTCAATTTGACCAGCATCATCAGCGTCTATCTGAACGCGGCTGTGCAGGGCATCGTCATCATCGTCGTCGCGTTCCTGCAGCGCGGGCGGCGGTAGCGAGTTTCACGAGCGGTAAAGGGCGTTTGACGACAACGGGCGGACATTCGTTGCCCGCACAACCAGGAGACACGACCATGAAGCAGCTTTTACGAGGGATTCGCGGCATCGGCGCCGGCATGCTGGCGCTCTCCGTGGCGGCGGTGCTCGGCGCGGGGGCGGCTCGGGCGGACGAGAAAGTGACGCTGGGCGTCGCCATCCCGACGGCAGATCATGGCTTTACGGGCGGCATCGTGTGGTGGGCGAACAAGGCAAAAGCGGATCTGGAGAAGGCGCATCCCGATCTGAAGGTCATCGTCAAGACCGCGGCGAATGCATCCGACCAAGCCAATCAGCTTCAAGACCTGGTCACAGTGAACAAGATCAATGCGCTCGTGATCTTCCCGTATGAATCCGCCTCACTCACGCAGCCTGTCGCGCAAGTGAAGAAGAAGGGGATCTATGTGACGGTGGTCGATCGCGGGCTCACCGATACGAGCGCGCAAGATGCCTATGTCGCGGGCGACAACACGGCTTTCGGGAAGATCCCGGCCGAATACCTTGCGAAGGCGCTCGACGGCAAGGGCGACATCGTCGCGTTGCGCGGCATCCCCACGACGCTCGACAACGAACGATGGACCGCGTTCACGTCGGTGATGAAGAACTATCCGAACATTCGCATTCTCGATGCGAAGTATGCGAACTGGAACCGCGACGATGCGTTCAAGGTCACGCAGGACTATCTGACCCGCTTCAACCATATCGACGCGATCTGGGCGGCCGACGACGACATGGCCGTGGGTGTCCTCAAGGCGATCGATCAGGCGAAGCGCACCGACGTCAAGATCGTGTTCGGCGGCGCCGGATCGAAAGGGATGGTGAAGAACGTGATGGACGGCGCGCCGCTCATCAAGGCCGACGTGTCGTACTCGCCGAAGTTCATCTATGACGCGATCAAGCTCACCGCCGAAGCGCGCCTGAAGGGCCAACGGCTTCAGCCGACGACGATCATTCCGTCCGTGCTGATCACGAAGGAAAACGCGCACGACTTCTATTTCCCGGACTCGCCGTTCTGATCGTTTCGCCCTGGCAAGGATCCATCGAAGGCTTGCGCGTGCTGGCCCGGGGCTTGCGCGCTCGACTGTCACGCTTTGAAAGGAGCTCGCACGTTGAAAACAATCAAGGGTCCGGCGATTTTTCTCGCGCAGTTCCTCGGCGACGAAGCGCCGTTCGACAGTCTCCCCAATCTGGCCGCCTGGGCCGCGGGGCTCGGCTTCAAAGGCATTCAAGTGCCGGCCGATCCGCGCCTCATCGACCTGGAGCGCGCCGCCTCGAGCGACGCCTACTGCGATGAACTCCGGCAGGCGGCCGGCGATGCGGGCCTCGCCATCACGGAGCTCTCGACGCATCTGCAGGGGCAGCTCGTCGCCGTCCACCCCGCCTACGATGCCCTTTTCGACGGCTTCGCGGCCCCAAGCGTGCGCGGCAATCCCGATGCGCGCACTGCCTGGGCGATCGAGCAGTTGAAGCTGGCGGCGCGAGCCTCGCGACGTCTGGGGCTCGATACGCACGTCACGTTCTCGGGCGCGCTCGCTTGGCCGTATCTCTATCCGTGGCCGCAGCGGCCGCCTGGGCTCGTCGAAGCGGCGTTCACCGAACTGGCGCGCCGGTGGCGACCGATCCTCGATGCATTCGACGAGGCAGGCGTCGACGTCTGTTACGAGCTGCATCCGGGCGAAGACCTGCATGACGGCGTCACGTTCGAGCGATTTCTCGATGCCGTCGGCGATCATCGGCGCGCGAACATTCTTTTCGATCCGAGCCATTTCGTGCTGCAGCAACTCGATTATCTGGCGTTCATCGACATCTATCACGAGCGCATCCACGCGTTCCATGTCAAGGATGCGGAGTTCCGCCCCAACGGCCGGCAAGGCGTATACGGCGGATATAGCGGCTGGATCGAGCGAGCGGGGCGTTTTCGTTCGCTCGGTGATGGGCAGATCGATTTCGGCGCGATCTTCTCGAAGATGGCGCAATACGACTATCCGGGGTGGGCGGTGCTCGAATGGGAGTGCGCGCTGAAGCATCCGGAAGACGGCGCACGCGAGGGCGCGGAGTTCATTCGGCGACACATCATCCGCGTCGCCGATCGCGCGTTCGACGACTTCGCGGGCAGCGGCACCACGCCCGAGCAACTGAGGCGCATTCTCGGCATCTGAGGCTTGTTTTCGAGGAACCCAGAGATGAAACGGAAACTTCGGCTCGGGATGGTAGGCGGCGGTCAAGGCGCGTTCATCGGGGCCGTGCATCGGCTCGCCGCGCGTCTCGACGATCGTTTCGAGCTCGTCGCGGGCGCGTTGTCGTCGGATCCGCAGCGGGCGAGAGAGAGCGCGCTCGAAACGGGCATCGGCAGCGAGCGCGGCTATGCCGACTGGCGCGAGATGGCGCGCGCCGAGGCGATTCGCGAGGATGGCATCGACGTCGTCGCGATCGTCACTCCCAATCACCTGCATGCGCCCGTGGCCACGGCGTTTCTCGAGGCGGGGATCCACGTAATCTGCGACAAGCCGCTTGCCGTTTCCCTCGAAGAAGGCGAGGCGCTTGCGAGGCTCGCGCGCGAGAAACGGAAGCTCTTCGCGCTCACGCATGTCTATTCGGGCTATCCCCTCGTTCGCCATGCTCGCGCGCTCGTCGAGGGCGGAGCGCTCGGCGAGATTCGCATCGTCCAGGCGGAGTATGCGCAAGACTGGCTCGCGGAGCCGCTCGAGGCGGGCGGCGGGAACCGGCAGGCCGTCTGGCGCACCGATCCCAGCCAGGCGGGTCCGGCCGGCTGCCTCGGCGATATCGGGACGCACGCCTACCATCTTGCGTCGTTCGTGACGGGGATGACGCCGAGCGCCGTATCGGCCGATTTGCACACGTTCGTGCAGGGCCGAAGGCTCGACGATCACGTGCAGGCGCTGCTTCGCTATCCGAACGGCGCGCGCGGCATGCTCTGGGCGAGCCAGGTCGCGAGTGGCGCGGAGAACGGATTGCGGCTGCGCGTCTATGGCACGAAGGCGAGCCTCGCGTTCGATCAGGAACGGCCGAACGAGCTCTGGCTGACACCGCAAGGCGGTGCCGCGCAACGACTCACGCGCGGCCGCGTAGGCAGCGCGGAGGCGATGCACGCGACGCGGGTGCCGGCGGGGCATCCGCAAGGCTATGTGGAAGCATTTGCCCAGCTCTATCTCGATGCCGCGTTGCAGATCGAAGCGATCGACTCGGGAAGAGATCTGCCCCCCGAAAGCCGCCTGTTGGCCACCGTCGACGACGGTGTGGCCGGTCTTCGCTTTATCGACGCCGTGCTTGTGAGCAGCGCCGCCGATGGACAGTGGTGCGATCTTTGAATGCGTAATCGTTGCCTGTGCAAGCGTCGTGCTTTGTCATTCGGGTCAAACGCCGACATAATGCTCCCACTGCGGTGTGCTTACCGCTGGGCTTCAAAAATCCACAGCACCATCGAGCATGAGACTGACGACCAAAGGGCTGTTGCTTATTGCGATTCCGACGGTATTCGAACTCGTGTTGCTCTCGGGACTCGTCAAGGCGCAGGCCAATGCGGAGCAGGCCGAGCAATGGGCGCTTCATAGCAAGGACGTGCTGCGCCAAACGAGCGCTATCCTCGAGCCGGTGCTGATCGAAGCGGTGCGCATGCGCGGCGCCGTGTTGCGGCACGACCGCGGTGCATCGACACCGGTGACCATTTGGATCGACGTCGACCGCAACATCGACAGACTGGTCGATCTGGTCGCGGACAATCCCGCGCAGGTCGAGCGCGCCGCGCAGATCCGGCAGACGGTGCAAGGTTATCGGCAATGGTCGGATCGCGTCCAGGACCTGATGCGCACCGGCCGCACTGACGATGTGCTGGAACGTTTTCGCACTCAGGCGGACGCCGACGTCATCGACCGCTTCCGTCAGCAGGTGGCGGACTTCCGCGCAGAGCAGTTGCGCATCGATACGATGCGCTCCGACGACGCGGCCGCGGCGCTTCTCCACGAGCAGCGGCTCACGACAGCGGCTGTCGTCGGCTCGCTGATACTGACTGCGCTGGCGGTTTTCCTGTTCACGCGCGGGCTGCAGGGCCGGCTCGCGAGGCTTTCGGAGAACGCCGCTCGACTCGGCGACAACGAGCCGCTCGCGCCGCCTGTTGTAGGCAACGACGAGGTGGCGCAACTCGATTCGATCCTGCACGACACGAGCCGGCGGCTCCGCGAATCGGAGCGCCTGCAGGCGCGCTTTCGCAGCGACCTCAAGCGCCGTGCCGACGAGCTTGCGCACACGAACGAAACCCTGCATCAGCAGACGCAGGAAAACGAGATGTTCATCTATAGCGTCTCGCACGACTTGCGCGCGCCGCTCGTCAACCTGCAGGGCTTCTCGAAAGAGCTCACGCACGCCTGCGACGACCTGCGCGAAGCTGTGCGAGAGTCGTCGCTCGAGCCGCGCGAGCGCGAGCACATCGAGCGCATCATTGAAGAAGATATCGGCGAGGCGCTGCGGTATTTGCAAAGCGCTGTGCTGCGCGCGGCGCATATCATCGATTCGCTGCTGCGCCTCTCGCGCGTCGGCCGCGTCGAGTACCGCCGCCAGGAGGTCGATGTCGGTACTCTAGTGCAGCACGTGCTCGACGCGATGCAGGCCTCGATACGCGCTCGCAACGTGGAAATCGTCGTCGATGGGCTGCCGCCCGTCTGGGGAGATCCGACCGCGCTAGAGCAGATCTTTGCAAATCTGATCGGCAATGCGGTCAACTATCTGGATCCGAAGCGGCCGGGACGTGTGGAGGTGGGCGTATTGCCCGCACCGCCCGGCGTTCAATCGCTGCGCATTTTTTATGTGAGGGACAACGGGCTCGGCATTCCGGCCGTCGCAATGCCGCGACTTTTCAACGCATTTCAGCGGCTTCACGGCAACGTCGCGGGCGGCGAAGGCATCGGGCTTGCGCTTGTGCGCCGCATGGTCGAGCGGCATGGCGGCCGGGTCTGGGCCGAATCGAAAGAGGGTGAGGGCACGACGTTTTATTTGACGCTTCCTGAGGCGACCGAGCAAGTCGCCGCCTAGTGTCTTCGGGGCCGAGGACACTGAAAAATACCAATAGCAAACGCTTGAGAGGAATGACAATGCACACAGGATTGGGACCGTCAGGGGGGCAAACCGTCAGTATCATCCTGATCGAGGACGACGACGGCCATGCGACGCTGATCGAGCGCAATTTGCGCCGAGCAGGGCTCACGAACGGCTTCATAAGGCTCGCGGACGGCCAGAAGGCGCTCGATTATTTCTTCGGGGACAACGCGCGGTTCGTGGCCGAGCCGCCGCCGGCTGCAGTCATCCTCCTCGACCTGAAAATGCCGCGGATCGACGGGCTCGAAGTGCTGCGGCGTCTGAAGGCCGACAAGCGGACGGCGTGCCTCCCCGTCATTGTGCTGACGACGACGGACGACCCTCGCGAGATCGAGCGCTGCTACGAGCTTGGCTGCAACGTCTACGTGACGAAGCCTGTCGAGTACGATGCCTTCATCGAGGCCGTGCGCCGGCTCGGCTTCTTTCTGCAGGTCGTCAAGCTGCCGACGACAAACGGCGCGCCATGAAGGCGCACGCGCTCTTCGTCGACGACGACATCGGCCTGCTGCGGCTGGCATCGCGCTCGCTCGCGAGAGCGGGCTACCGCGTCAGTATTGCGGCGAACACGGACGAGGCCCGTGCGGCGACTCAGGGAAGCATGCCGTACGGAATGCCCGACGTGCTCGTTGTCGACTATGCGCTCGGCGGTCCGGAAACGGGGCTCGACTTCCTGCGCGCATTACGCGCCGACGGGCTCGCGCTGCCGGCCATTCTCTGTACGGGCTTCGCCGACGAGGCGCGCGTCATCGAGGCGATGCGTTCGGGCGTCGCGGACGTGGTCCCGAAGAGCGACGGCTATCTCGACTATCTGCCCGAAGCGATCGAGCGCGTACTGCGCGAGCGGCGCATCGAGCGCGAGCTCGCCGAGGCGCAGCGCGCGCAGGAACGCGAAGCGCATTTTCGCGCGCTTGCTGAGGAGCGAGAGCGGCTTCTCGCTTCCGAACGCGCGGCGCGTGAAGAAGCCGAACGCGTATCGCGGATGAAGGACGAATTCGTCGCGATGCTCTCGCACGAGCTGCGCACGCCGCTCAACGCGATCGTCGGGTGGACGCAGTTCCTGCTGCGCGACTCGAGCGCGTCGGAGTCGATCCGCAAAGGGCTCGACGTGATCGGGCGCAACGCGCGCGCCCAAGCCCGCATGGTCGATGAGTTGCTCGACTTTTCGCGCATTCTCGCCGGGAAACTCGCCCTCGACGCCGAGCGCGTCGATCTCGTCGATATCGTCGAATACGTGATCCGCTCGGTCGGCCCGGCCGCTGAGGCGAAGGAGATCCGCATCGTTTCCGCGCTGGAGCCGGGCGACGCCATCTTCGCTGATCCGGCGCGGCTGCAGCAGATCCTCTGGAACTTGATGTCGAATGCCGTCAAGTTCACGGGTAAGGGCGGCACCGTCGAAGTGACGCTGCGCCGCGCGCCCGGCGAAGTGGAATTGATCGTCGCGGACAACGGGCAGGGCATCGCGGCCGACTTCCTACCGCACGTCTTCGAGCGGTTTCGTCAGGAAGACGGCGGCATCGCGCGTCAGCACGGCGGTTTGGGGCTCGGGCTTGCCATCGCGCGGCAGCTCGTGGAGCTTCACGGAGGGAGCATCGAAGCAAGGAGCGGGGGCGCGGGGCTCGGCGCGACGTTCGTCGTCAGGTTGCCGGCCGCCACCGGCACTGCCCTCGTTCGTTCGCCCGACGAGCCGGTGGCGGACGTCACGCCGCCCGAGCTCGCCGGCTTGCGCGTGGCGATCGTCGAGGACGAGCCCGACGCGCGCGAGCTCGTGCGCAGCGTCCTCGAGGAGCGCGGCGCGACGACCGCCGTGTTCGGCGGAGCGCTGGAGGCGCTCCAAGCCTGCACGGCCGCGCCGCCAGACGTCATCGTCAGCGATATCGGCCTGCCCGGTGTCGACGGCTATGAGTTCATCCGCCGGCTGCGCATATTCGAAGCGCCGCGCGGGCGCACGACGCCGGCCGCTGCGCTGACCGCGTTCGCGCGGGCAGAGGACCGGCGCCGCGCACTGCTCGCGGGCTTCCAGATGCATGTTGCCAAGCCCATCGATCCCCTGGAACTCGTGGTTGTCGTCGCGGCGCTCGCGGGTCGCACGGCGACGGACGCGGACGTCAACCGGTTCGGGCGGTAAAAAGAGGTTGCCAAAGCAGAAGTGTAACTACTATAGTTACTCTATTTCGGCGCCCGCGCCGGTCTTCATCGATGAATACGAGCAGCCGTTTTTCCTATGCCGTCCATGTGCTGGCGTTACTGTCGATGCAGGAGGGCGTGCCGCTGTCGTCGGACGTGATCGCCGGCAGCGTCAATACGAATGCGGCGCTGATCCGACGGTTGCTATCGATGCTCGCGCAAGCGGGATTGACGACGTCCCAACTCGGCGCTGGCGGCGGTGCGTTGCTCGCGCGTGAGCCGAGCGCCATCAAGCTCGTCGAGGTGTACCGTGCTGTCGAAGACGGCCAGCTCTTCGGATTGCATCGCGACAGGCCCAACCCGGCCTGTCTCGTGGGGAGGCATATCCAGGAGGTGCTCGAGGGCGTCGTAGGGGACGCCGAGCGAGCGTTGGAAGCCTCGCTCGCGTCGCGCACGCTTGCGGACGTCACGGCAGGTGTGCTGCAGGCGGAGAGAAAGGCGGGACGCAAACGCTCGAGCGGTTGAGCGGGAGTCGGCAGCTCTGGCCGAAACCAGGACGGGGGTGTCACCCCCGTGTTTTTTTGTCGATAAATGTAACTATTGTGGTTACATAGATGATGGGAGCAAGACGATGCAAAGAACCCTCAAAATCGCGCTCTTCGGCGCCACGGGCATGATCGGTTCGCGAATCGCCGCTGAGGCGGCGCACCGAGGTCACGAGGTCAGCGCATTTGCGCGCAACCCCGAGCGGGTGACCGTCGGGGCGAACATTCAGGTGCAAAAAGGCAATTTGTTCGATGAGGCGGCGATGAAGGTGGCGCTTATCGGGCACGACGTGATCGCGAGCGCCTATGCGCCACCGCATGACGATGCCGCCAAGGTCGTCGATGCGGCGCGTGCGCTCGTTACGCTCGCGCGTGCGGCGCAGGTGAAGCGGCTTGTCGCGGTCGGAGGCGCGGGCTCGCTCGAGGTCGCGCCGGGCAAGCAGCTCGTCGATACGGAAGGTTTTCCTGAAGCTTACAAGGCGTATGCGCTTGCGCACCGCGATGCGCTTTCGTTCTATCGCACGGTGCCGGATATCGACTGGACGTTTTTTGCACCGGCCGCGATGATTGCGCCCGGCGCGCGCACGGGTAAGTTCCGCACCGGGACCGATGCGCTCATTGTCGACGCGCAAGGCAAAAGCGAGATCTCGGCCGAGGACTATGCGATCGCGTTCGTCGACGAAATCGAGTCGGCCCGCTTTGTCAGGAAGATCGCAACGGTCGCTTATTGATGCGAGACGCGCACCACATCGTTGACGCGCGTCGCAACCTCGCTGCCGGGAACGCCGTACACGTGCAGCGAGACAGCAGGTTTCGCGCCGGTATTGCCGAGACGATGAATGCCGCCCAGGCCGGCGCGCGTGTACGAGACGGCGGCGGGCGCTAGCAGCTGCGTTCGCGCAGGCGTTGCCGAGCGGAGCGATTCATTCCACTGGTAAAGGGTTTCGGTCAGCTCGCCCGAGAGCACCACATAGCCGCACCACGCGTGATGGCCATGCACGGGCGTCGCTT
>CAYPWK010000044.1:16820-21259 GCA_964414365.1 uncultured Burkholderia sp. | reverse complement strand
TCGTCCATGAGGCCGACGCCCTGGCCCGCGCCCCAGATGTCCTTCCACGCTTTCGCCTTTTCGCCGGCGAAGGTCATTTTCGTCTTATCCGATACAGGCAGATCGTCGGGATCGAGCCCCGCGTTGACGATGCTCTCTCGAATGTAGTTGCCATGTACGCCGGTGAAGAGGTTTGTGTAGATGATGTCGGCCGCGCTCGCGTTGACGATCGCGTGCTTGTAGCTCTCCATCGCATGCGCTTCCTGCGTGGCGATGAAGCGTGTTCCCATGTAAGCGAGGTCCGCCCCCATCGCCTGCGCCGCGAGGATCGAGCCGCCGTTCGCGATCGCGCCCGAGAGCACGATCGGTCCGTCGAAGATACGCCGCACTTCGCCGACGAGCGCAAACGGCGATGTCGTACCCGCATGTCCGCCGGCGCCCGCCGCCACGAGAATCAGGCCGTCCACACCCGCTTCGAGCGCTTTTTGCGCGTGGCGCAGGTTGATGACGTCATGCAGCACGATGCCCCCATAGCTGTGCACGGCATCGATCATCTCCTTGACCGGCGCGCGCAAGCTCGTGATGAAGATCGGCACTTTGTGCTCGACGCAGATGCGCACATCATGCTCGAGCCGTGCGTTCGATTGATGGACGATCTGATTGACGGCAATCGGCCCCACCCTCGCGTCAGGGTTCGCTGCTTTATGAGCGGCAAGCGCATCCCCGATTTGCGTCAGCCATTCGTCGAGCAGCTCGGCGGGGCGCGCGTTGAGCGCCGGGAACGATCCGACGATACCGGCCTTGCACTGCGCGAGAACGAGTTCGGGATAGCTGACGATGAACATCGGCGACGCGACCACAGGCAACGTCAGATTGTGCAGAACGGCTGGCAGGGCCATGACGCGGGTCTCCTTGGAAGAGCGGTAGCGGTGCTTTAAGAACGTTCGTTCGATTATACGGGGCGGCAAGTCCGCCGCGACAACGGCTGTTGGAGGGAGTGCTCGGACTCTACGTTTCGTGGCGCAGCTAACGAGCACAGGTCATTCGCGTCAGTAGAATGTGGCGCTACAGAGAAGAAAAAGGAGCGGACGCAATGGCATTCGCCGACTTTACTCCGTTTCGCGTGGCCACCAACCCGGGCATGGAGATATTCGGGCTGATCGGCGGCACGGGGATGCCGCTGTTGCTTCTGCACGGACATCCGCAAACGCACGAGATCTGGCATCGGTGCGCGCAGCCGCTCGCTCGGCATTTCACGGTGGTCGCGACGGATCGTCTCGCCCACGGAGAGCCGGGCCGCCCTGATCGCGACGATGCGCCTTTCAGCGCCTCGAAGCGCGCCCTGGCGCAGGAGCAGGTGGACGTCATGCGCGGGCTGGGATTCGAGCATTTCCTCGTCTGTGCCTACGACCGCGGCGCGAGCGTCGCGCACCGGATGGCACTGGATCATCCCGATGCCGTCGACCGGCTGATGCTGCTTGACCTCGCGCCGGCGGCCACCGATTACGACGGCATAGCAGGGCTCCCCCCAGCCGGTTCGATCGACCTCGAACACGATCGAGCCGACTTCGAACGGGGGCATCGCGTTGCGTGTCCGCTCCGCGTCCTGTGGGGTGCTCGAAGCATGGTCGGCCGACGCTCCGATCCTATTGCGGAATGGAGGCGGCTCGCACTGGACGCAAGCGGCCGCGCGCTCGACTGTGGCCATGTCATTCCCGAAGAAGCGCCCGATGCGCTCGTCGCCGAGATGCTCGATTTCTTCGAGGCGCGTGAGCCGGGCGAACTCGCCGAACGCCCGAGAGTGCATTAGCTGCTTCACTGTGCGAGCCACGCGGCGTGCCGCCAGCCTGCCGAGTCACCCGTTGCTTCCCCGGAAGTCCGTGCCGCGCGCTAACGCGCGCCGCGCTTCGCCGTACGCAGCGCGGGCGCCGGTGCCTCTAGCGGCGGCAGCCGGCGCGCGATCGGCGTCGACTTGATGATCGCCGTGTTGGTCTCGGCGCGGTCCGTCACCTTCGCGAGGATGTCGTCGAGCTCGTTGATCGAGCGCAAATAGAGACGACAGACGAAGCAGTCTTCCCCCGTCACTTTGTCGCATTCGACGAATTCGGGTATCCGCCGGATCACCTCCTCGACAAGATGCAGCTGTCCGGGCAAAGGCCGCACGCGCACGATAGCCTGCATCGTATACCCAAGCGCGCGCGGATCGATCTGCACGGTGAAGCGCTCGATGACGCCCTGCGATTCGAGCCGGCGCAGGCGCTCGGCCGTGCTCGGCGCCGACAAGCCGACTGCGCGCGCGAGGTCGGCCACAGCGGCACGGCTGTTCTCGGCAAGCAGCGTAAGCAACGTGCGATCGATCTCGTCGAGTGCCGCACCGGCGGACAGACCTGCGCCGGCCTCATTAAGGCGTCTTGGCATTTCACCCTTCGCTAAAAAGACAAAAACGCGTTTCTGCCTCAGTTTAGTCGTGTCTTGCGGCTAACGGAACCGCTAAACTGAATCCCATCAAAAGCATTCTTTGTCGAGGCATCCGTGGCTAATCATGAAATTCGGCGCGGCGCGTTCGAAATGACCGTCGCCATGTTGATATCGGGCACAGTGGGGTGGTTCGTCGTGGAGTCTGGCCAGCCGCCGGTGGCCGTCGTATTCGTTCGTTGCGTCTTCGGGGCCATCACTCTTGCGCTCATTTGCGCGTGGCTCGGCCTCTTGCGGCGCGATTCAGTATCGTGGCGCATCGCCGGTTTGGCCGTCGCGGGCGGAGCCGCGATTGTCGCCAATTGGGTCCTGCTCTTCGCGGCCTACTCGCGTGCGTCGATCTCCATGGCGACGGCCGCCTACAATACCCAGCCGTTCATGCTCGTTGCGCTCGGGGCGCTTGTTTTTCGAGAGCGGATCACTGCGTCGATCGCTGTCTGGCTCGCCGTCGCCTTCGTCGGACTCGTGTTCGTGGTACGCGTCGAGCCGGCCGTCCTTGCCGTGCCGGGCCAGTATCTTGAAGGGATCGGCTATGCGCTCGGCGCAGCGTTTTTCTATGCCATTGCGTCCATCGTAACCAAGCAACTGAAAGGCACCGCGCCGCATCTGATCGCGCTCATCCAGGTGACCCTCGGCGCGCTCGCACTTGCGCCGTTCGTCGACTTTCGGGCGTTGCCCGGCACGATTGCGCCTTGGGCTGATCTGGCGACGCTCGGCATCGTCAACACGGGGCTCATGTACGTGCTGCTTTACGGCGCGATTCAAAGGCTGCCGACCGCAATGACGGGAGCGCTCTCGTTCATCTATCCGGTGGTCGCAATCATTGTAGACCATATAGCGTTCGGGCAGACGCTCGCCTGGGTGCAACTGCTGGGCGCAGTGCTCATTCTGCTTGCCGCAGCCGGCGTCAACCTCGGCTGGCGCGCGGTGCCTCGCCGGCTCACGCTATCGCGTCGCTGCCCGCATGCGAATGAAATTTAAATGAAAGAGTGTTGTAGATTATTCGCAGGGAAATCACCGATGCGCGCGGCGGACGCGCATCAGTATGATGATGGTGACGCTGATCACGTCGAATATTCCGCCGTTCGCCATTCTTGACGAGCGGCTTTTCTTTTTCTGGGGTTTCTCGCGCGAGTCCAATGCCACGACTGGCGTCGGCGCCTTCCCCGACCTCATGCGAGCGGTCCGATCGCCTTCTCAGTCGCGCAAGGCCACGTCGGCCACCGGGGCGCCGGTCAGCCCGAGCAGTTCCTGCGGCGACAGGTTGAAGACGGCATGGGGATGGCCGGCGGCCGCCCAGAGGCTTTCCAGTTGCAGTAAGTCCGAATCGATCAGCGTGACGGGCGCCGTCACATGCCCAATTGGGCACACCCCGCCGATCGCATAGCCTGTTTTTTCGCGTACGAACTTCGCATCGGCCCGCGCTATTGCCCCCACGTGAGCCGCGACTTTCTCTTCATCGACGCGGTTTACGCCGCTTGCGATGATGAGCACGGGCGCATCGTCGTCACGGCGGCGAAAGAGGATCGATTTGGCGATTTGCGCGACCGAGCAGCCGAGCCCGGCCGCTGCCTCGGCAGATGTCTTGCCTGTCTGAGGCAGCATGACGACCGGCTTCTCATGTCCGCGCTCCCGCAGCAGCAACGCAACGCGCCGCGCCGATTCCGGCAATGCGGCGAGCGGTTCCGATGCATCGGGCACGTTGGGCGCGTTCGTCGGGGTCAATCGATCGTTGTCCATATTCGTCGGTTGTCCTTATTATTAAGGCCTATCGGCAGAGGTTGACGTCAGGCTTGCAAGTTTGGTTCGTTGCATTGCACCGCGTTTTTCTTCGCAAGCAACGCGCGGCCGGCACGCGATGCATTCGCACGGCCGATCGTGGAAGAGATGAACTCGCCGATGTCGACAACCTGGTCGAGATCGACGCCGGTTTCGATGCCGAGGCCGTTCAGCAAATAGAGCACATCCTCCGTTGCGACGTTCCC
>CAYPWK010000044.1:0-16720 GCA_964414365.1 uncultured Burkholderia sp. | reverse complement strand
TCGGCGAACCGCTGGACCACGTCGACGACCGCGAGTACCGGCACCTCGCCCTGATAAGGGCATCCGAGGGCGCACGAAATGCTGCCGCGCAGCCGCAACGCGTTGTCTCTCGCGGCGCGCGCGACCGGCTTGAACCGCTCGATGCTCTCGGCAATGCTGCAATTGATGTTTCGCTGCGAGAACGCCTCGCTCGCGGCACCAAAAATGACAACTTCGTCGGCGCGCGCGGCAAGCGCCCCTTCGAAGCCCTTGAGGTTCGGCGCGAGTACCGAGTAGACCGTGCCTGGGCGGCGCTTGATCCCGGCCATCACCTCGGCCGCGTCTCCCATCTGCGGCACCCACTTCGGAGACACGAACGACGTGGTTTCGACGTTGCGAAAACCCGCCGCCGATAGACGATTGACGAGGTCGATCTTCACGGCGGCCGGCACGAGTTGCTTCTCGTTTTGGAGCCCGTCGCGCGGGCCGACTTCGACGATCTTCACTGCGCGAGGCAAGGACATGTCATTCTCCAGTCGTTCGTAAGGACTGCCGATCGATTTTTCGTGTGCGGTTCCCTCAGTATCCCCGTGCCCGATCGACGATGCCACCGACCGGCTCGCCGCGCTCGAGCGCTCGAATCTTTTGCGCGATCTGCTCGATGGCCGGCTCGCGCAGCGTCAAGGCGGCAATATGCGGCGTGATCGTCACGCGCGGCTCGCGCCAGAAGTGATGGTCGGGCGGCAACGGTTCCGTCGCGAACACGTCGAGCGTGGCGGCAGCGATCTCGCCTTCGGCGAGTGCATCGAGGAGGTCAGCTTCGACGACATGCGCGCCGCGTGCGAGGTTCACGAGGTACGCGCCGCGCGCGAGCTTCTTGAACGCCCGCCTGTTGAGGATACCGTCGGTTTCCGGCGTACTCGGCAGCAGATTCACGAGCACTTTCAGGCCATCGAGAAACGCGTCGAGGTTCGCTGCGCCAGAGAATGTGTCGACACCTTCGAGTGTCTTGTCGCTACGGCTATAGCCGCGCACGGGCAGGCCGAGCGATGCCAGTGCCTGCGCGACATGAGCGCCGAGCGCGCCGAGCCCGAGCACGCCGACCGTAAAGGTCTCGCGCGCATGGGGCTCGAGTTCGCGCCAGCGCGGTTCGGGCTGACGCTGCGCCAGCTCGTACTCGTCGAAGCGGCGCATGTAGCGCAGCACCGCATAGGTCGTGTACTCGGCCATTTGCGCCGCCATCCCCGTGTCTTCGAGACGCACGATCGGAACGCCGGCCGGCAGCGTGCCGGGCGCTTCGCGCTCCAACGACATCAACGCGTCCACGCCCGCGCCGAGATTGAAAATCGCCTTGAGCCCCGTGCGCGCGGCAAAGAGCTGCCGCGGCGGGCGCCAGACGAGCGCATAGTCGGCATCGGCCGTATCGCCGGTTTTCCAGGCGCGCACTTGAGCGCCCGGTAGGGCACGTTCGAGCGAGATCAACCAGTCGGCGAATTCGTTTGCCTGAGGCGTATGGAAGAGAATTTTCATGCGTGCTGCGTACGGCCAAAGTCCGAATCGCGGAATATAGGGGCGAGCCCTGTCATTTTACGTTCTCGTTCCCACGCGCGCGAAGCCAAACCTTAGTGATCAGCCATTGCGGCATGCGTCTTTGCCTGCGACTTCCGACGGCAGTTGAGCCGCGCTTTGCGCGATGATGCCCAGCCGCGCAAAAAGTTTTCGATCGGCCTCTGCCTGCGGATTGCCGGTGGTCAACAGCGCATCGCCGTAGAAGATCGAATTCGCGCCCGCCATGAAGCAAAGCGCCTGCACCGCGTCGTTCATCTGCTGTCGTCCGGCCGAGAGCCGCACCATCGCGCGCGGCATCGTAATGCGCGCCACCGCGATCGTGCGAATGAACTCGAACGGATCGAGCGGTTCCACGTCGCCGAGCGGCGTGCCTTCGATCGCGACGAGATGATTGATTGGCACCGACTCCGGATAAGGGTCCATATTCGCGAGTTGCGCGATGAGGCCTGCACGCTCGCGGCGCGACTCGCCCATGCCGATGATGCCGCCGCAGCAGACGTTGATGCCCGCGTCGCGCACGCGCTCGAGTGTATCGAGTCGATCTTGGTACGTGCGCGTCGAAATGATTTGCCCATAGAACTCGGGCGATGTATCGAGGTTGTGGTTGTAGTAGTCGAGCCCAGCCTCGCGCAGCGCCTTCGCCTGGTGGTCTTCGAGCATGCCGAGCGTCATGCAGGTCTCGAGGCCCATTGCCTTCACGCCGCGGATCATCTCCTGGATCGGCTCGAGATGGCGGTCTTTCGGGCTGCGCCATGCCGCCCCCATGCAAAAGCGCGTCGCGCCGTTTTCTTTCGCGGCGCGCGCCGCGGCGAGGACGTCGTCGACCTTCATCAGCTTCTCGGCTTTCAGCCCGGTCTCGTAGTGCGCCGACTGCGAGCAGTACTTGCAGTCCTCTTCACAGCCGCCGGTTTTAATCGACAGCAGCGTCGAGAGCTGCACGGCGTTCGCGTCGAAGTGCTCACGATGCACTTCCTGCGCGCGAAAAATCAGGTCGTTGAACGGCAACTCGTAAAGCGCAACGATATCGCCAACGCGCCAGCGTACAGCGTCGGGCGTTTGCGGGGCGGCGATCTGAGACGCGTTTTCGGTTTGGGCTGGGGTCATGTCGTCGATCCTATAAAGCGTGCGGAACGCGGCTGCGGCGTTCCGAATTCGTCGAAGATTGCGGGGCGGTGCATGGAAGTCGCGGCTATGCCGGCGGCTCGTTCGTGCGCAAAATGTTCAGGAGTCCTTCGATATCGATTGTTTGCGCCGCTTTTTCGGCCAAGGGCGGTGCGAGATGCGGCACGATGCCGACGAGCGGAGCGCCGTGCTCGCGCGCGAGCCATTGGCGCACCGTTTCGATATTTTCGTCGCGGTAAAGCATGTCGGGGTCGACGACGTTTGCGACCCAACCCGCTATCCGCAGCCCATTCGCGGCGATCGCCTGCGCGGTCAGCAGCGCATGGTTGATGCAGCCGAGGCGCACGCCTACGACGAGCACGACGGGCAGGGCGAGCGCACACGCCAGATCGGCCGTGTCATGATCGTCGTCGAGCGGCACGCGAAATCCGCCGACACCTTCCACGACAACGATGTCGGCAAGTTTCGCGGCCTCTTCGTGGCATTCGACGATGCGCTCGATTTCGAGCGAGACGCCTTCGTGCGCGGCGACGATGTGCGGAGCGGCCGGCGCCTTCAGGAGATAGGGCGTGCGGATGTTGGGCGGCAACACGACGGTGGCCGCGGCATCGAGCTGATCCGCGTCCTCGTTGTGCCACTGCCCGTCGCGCTCGACGGCGCCAGCCGCAATAGGTTTCATCGCCGCGGCGCGCAGACCCGCGCGCTTGAAGCCGTGAAGCAGGGCACATGAAACGAACGTCTTGCCGATCTCCGTATCCGTGCCGGTGACGAAAAGAGAAAGTGGCGTGCTCATGCGCTGCCTCCCTCTTCGATTCGACGGAGCGCCACTTCGAGCCTTCCGAGATCGTCGAGCGAATGAGCGGCCGAGAGCGAAATGCGCAGCCGCGACGTGCCGGCTGGCACCGTCGGTGGCCGAATCGCGGGCACCCAGAGCCCCTCGGCGTCGAAGCGCGCAGCGAGCGCGAGCGTCGTCTGGTTGTCCCCGACGATGAGCGGCTGAATCGCCGTGCGCGAATCCACGGGCTGCCAGCGCGTATGGCGAAGGATGCCGCGCGTGCGCTCGATCAGCGTCGCGAGATGCGCTCGGCGCGCGTCGCCTTCATCGCTCGCGATCAGCCCGAGGCTTGCCGATACGGCATGGGCGACGGCGGGTGGCGCGGCGGTCGTAAAGATATAGGGCCGCGCGCGCTGCAAAAGCCATTCGATCACGGTCTCATGCGCGACAATGGCAGCCCCGGCCACGCCGGCCGCTTTGCCGAGCGTGCAGACGTAGACGAGATGCGGCGAGCGCAGCGCGAGTTCGGCGAGTACGCCGCGCCCTTGCGGCCCGAGCACGCCGAATCCGTGTGCGTCGTCGACGACGAGCCACGCGCCATGCCGCTCCGCCAGCGCGAGCAAATGGGCAAGCGGCGCGATATCGCCGTCCATGCTGAACACGCCGTCCGTCACGATCAGCTTCGTGCTTGAATCGGAGGCCTCGAGCATCGCGGTGAGCGCAGCCATGTCGCAATGCGGGTAGATCCGGACGTCGGCGCGAGCGAGCCGTGCGCCGTCGATCAGCGAGGCATGGTTGAGCGCGTCGGAAAAGAGTGTCGTGCCGTGGCCGGCGAGCGCGGTCAGCACCGCGAGATTCGCCATGTAGCCCGTGCTGAACGAGAGTGCTCGCGGCGCATCGACGAAGCCGCCGCTAAACGCCGCGAGATCATCTTCCAGCCGGTCATGCGCGCGCGAATGTCCGCCGAGCAAGTGCGAGCCGCCGCTGCCCGCGCCGTAGCGTTTCGCGCCCTCGGCGAGCGCGGCCGAGACGGCCGGATGCGCGGCAAGGCCGAGGTAATCGTTGCTCGCGAACCCGACAATCTCGCGGCCGTCGACGTTCATCCGCGCGCCGCATGGCGTTTCGGCGGTGCGCCGGCGACGCGCGAGACCGCGTGCTTCGAGTTCGGCCAGGCCTTCGCGAAGCGAATCGAGCATATCCATCAGCGCCCCCCGCCCGCAAGCGTCGCTTCGAACGTCTCGAGTGTTCGCGCGGCAAGCCATGCGATTTGCTCGTCGTCCAAAATGTACGGCGGCATCAGGTAGACGGTCGTCCCGATCGGGCGCATCAGCAGCTCGCGCGAAAGCGCGGCGGCGAAAAATCGCCGCGAGAACGTACGCGCCGCGTCGCCTTCGAGCGCGGCATCGAAAGCGATGAGCGTTCCACGACGTCGCAGATGGCGCACCGCTTCGTGTGATGCGAGCGACCCAAGGGCAGCGAAGAGCGCCGACGATTTTCTCTCGTTGGCGGCCAGCACGTCGTCGGACTCCAATAGATTGAGCGTGGCAAGTGCGGCGCGGCAGGCGAGCGGATTGCCGGTGTAGGAATGCGAGTGCAGAAAGCCGCGAGTCGTGTCGTCGTCGTAGAACGCCGCGAAGATCTCGTCGCGCGAAAGCACGATCGACAAGGGCAGGTAGCCGCCGCTGATTCCCTTCGACAAGCAAAGGAAATCGGGCCAGACGCCGGCCTGCTCACAGGCGAAGAAGGTCCCCGTGCGTCCGCAGCCGACAGCGATCTCGTCCGCAATCAGATGCACTCGATACTCGTCGCAGAGCGTGCGCAGCCCGGCCACATACGACGGGTCGTGCATCGCCATGCCTGTTGCGCATTGAACGAGCGGCTCGACGATGAGGGCCGCGATGCGCTCGGCCCGAGACTCGAAAAGCGCGCGCACGTCGTCGAGCGCGCGCCGTGCAACGTCAGCTGCCGTTTCGCCGGGCTGGGCGTTGCGCGCATCGGGCGATGCGGCCACATGCGCGCAGCGGATCAGCGGATCATAAGCATCCCTGAACAATGCGACGTCCGTGACGCCGAGCGCGCCGATCGTCTCGCCGTGATAGCCGTTCGCGATGCAGACGAACTCGCGCTTTTCGTCGCGGCCGTTGTTGCGCCAGTAGTGGAAGCTCATCTTCAGCGCAATCTCGACGGCCGATGCGCCGTCGGACGCGAAGAACGCGTGTCCGAGCGTGCCTTGCGTGAGTCCCGAGAGCCGCTCGGCGAGCTCGACGGCAGCCGTATGCGTGCAGCCGGCGAGCATCGCATGTTCGAGCGTGTCGAGCTGCGACTTCAGCGCTTCATTGATGCGCGGATTCGCATGGCCGAACAGGTTGACCCACCACGAGCTGATCGCGTCGAGATATCGGCGTCCGTCGTGATCGAAGAGCCACGCGCCTTGCCCGCGCGCCACGGCAACGAGCGGTAGACGCTCGTGGTGTTTCATCTGCGTGCAAGGGTGCCAGACCGCAGCCAGGCTGCGTGCCACCCAGTCTTGGCCGGCGGTCTCGTCCGTCCCGCCGTTCGCTCGTGCGTCCGTCGTCGGACTCGATACTCGCTTCGGAGCGTCAACGTTCATTTGCATCGATCCATCCGTTGCATCCGCACCAGGAGGATGCGGACCTGTCCATCGTTTTTTGCTGCTCGCGTACAGCGTATTACGTTGCACTGTGCGAGCCGAGGCGGACGTGAGAGTAGCGCGTTCCTTTCGCCGATGCACGCGTTGCGCGCACTCGAGAGCCGAGCATGTTGCCGACGGTTCGGCACAACTCGCGTCGCTTCCGGTGAGATCGCCACAATTGAGTGACGATGACGACGTCAAACTGTAGGGATGCGTCGACAAAAACGATGAAAAAAGGAGGCGCGTGCCAACCGCACGCGCCTCCGGATCATGTTCAGAGGGAGGATTACCAGCCGCTCGCGAGCGAGGGACGAGCGACGGCGTTGCCCACGCCGCCGACCCCGCTTGAATCGTTGCCGCCCGATGGGGACGACGCCGTTTGCGTGCCGTCGCTCCAGACCACCGAGTCATTAACGGCATAGAGCTGACACGGGTCGCCGTGGTTTTCCCTGCTGCAATTGGCGAGCGCGACAGACATCGGATCGTCGCCGCCCTCCGCCCACGACCAGGCGCCGGAGTTCGAGACAGCGAATGCGCGGCTCGGGTATTGATGAAGGAACTTGCTATACGCGGCACGTCCGGCCGAATCGAGGTAAGGCACGGCGTTGACCGAGTCGACGGCCGCGTAGCCCGACGCGCGCGGCATCGGCGTCGTTTCGACGCGGTATTCCATGTGCGTCGGCATGCCGATGCGCGTGAGGAACGCGTCGACGGACGGCCACCAAATCGGCACGCCGTCGCGATCGACGACGAGCCGGTGCGCGTCGTTCTTGTACGAGCCGAAGTCGATCATCTTGGCGCTGGCCCCGTGGCCGACATAGGCGGTGTACATGCGCTGCGTCAGCGCGGAACTCCAGATCGAGTCGTTGTCGCCGTAGAGCCAGATCGACGGTACGCGCACCTTTTCGCCATAGGCTTCGAACGCTTGCGTGAGGTTGTCCTCCCAGCCCGAGCAGGCGTCTTGCCGCAGGCCGCCCGAGAAATTGATGAGACCGCGCACACCCGGTGCCGCGCGCATGCCGTAGGCGATTGTCGCCAGGCCGCCGTGCGACGTGCCGGCCACGACGATCCGCGACGCGTCGACATACGATTCCTTCGACATATAGGCGACCGTTGCCGCGACGTCATCCGCTTGCGCGGCGCCGTTCTTTTCAACGTCGCAACCTTCTTGACGATAGGTGCCGCCGGAATTGCCGAAGCCTTCGCGGTTGGGCGCGACGACGACGTAGCCGCGGCGGACGAACTCGCGCGCGAACGCCAGCGGGCGGCTGCGCGCTTGTGTGCGCGGGTCGCCGGCCATCTTGCCGTGATTGAAGACAATCATCGGAAACGGTCCTGGACCGTCGGGCTTGAAGATCGTCGTTTCGAGTGTGATCGCGCCGGAGCTGTCGACCGGAATCCGCACGACACGCTCATTCAGATTTGCCGCGAGAACGGGCAAATCCGAATCGCCAAAGTCGAGGCGTGCCACATTTGGGGCCGAAAGCGGCCCGGTATGGTTGGAGGCGAGTGCGATGTCTTGCTTCGTTGTGTCCGAGCCCGCATGGACACTCATCCACGCGCACGCACATACCAATCCAACCCAAACTTTTTCCCAACTCATGCGCGCCTGCTCAGAGAATCGGTTGTCACGACTATGGGGCCCTCAGTGCCCCAGCCGGATCAGTATCCGCGCTCTCCTTGCGAGACCGTTGCCCGATAAAAGGCCGGCTACGGTCACAATTCGCCCCATTGGCCGAGCGACAAGTGTCGCTGACGATCGCTGGTGGAAAAACGCGGGAATGCGACACGCACCCATCGCGCAGGCGGAATTCGATAGGGAGTCCTATCTAATTGCCTTAGCGCAATTTCTGCCGAAGGTGAATGCCTGCGGCGGCAGACAAATCGTCTGAACGATGCATGTCACAAGCGAGCCCCATCGTAGCCTGCCGAAAATCGCTTGTGCAATAAAGGACAACCCGGGCTTGCGGGACGTAGACGTCCGGCGTACCGGGTGGTAAGGGATGCAAAGATCGTTGGACGAAAGCGATGTCAGTGCTCGCTTACGTCGCCATCCACATAGCGCCAGCGTCCATCGTCGCTGCGCGTGAAACGGCTCACCTCATGCAGCCGGTACCCGCGTCCGCCCGTTTTGAAGCGGGCGATGAATTCGACGACGGCATGGCTGTCGTCGAGCGTGTCGAACCGTTTGACCTGCAGTCCCAACCAGCGCGGCGCATCGGGCGCATCGATGTCGACCGCAAGATCGGAGGGACAGGTCGAAGGGTCCCATGTCGCGCGCAGATAGTCTGTGTCACCGACCACATAGGCCGTATAACGTGAGCGCATCAGCTCGAGCGCCGTAGGCGGCAGCGCCGCGCCGCTCAAGTAGCGGCCGCAACACTCGGTAAAGCGCGGCGGCTTTGCCGTCGCATGGCGGCCGGGTGCGGCGCCGCCGCATGGGCAAAGGTCTGCGCCTGTCTCGATCGCTCTCGATTGCTTTGCGCTCATCCGGCTTGGGGTCTCTCGAGATGAAGAAGCCGAATGTTACTCGAGCCCGCGCGCGATCAATATCTTCTGGATATCGCTCGTGCCCTCATAAATCTGGCACACGCGCACGTCGCGATAGATGCGCTCGACCGGAAAGTCAGTCACGTATCCGTAGCCGCCGAAGGTCTGCAACGCGGCCGAGCAGATACGCTCGGCCGCTTCGGACGCGAAGAGCTTCGCCATCGCCGCCTCCTGGAGGCAAAGCAGGCCGGCATCCTTGAGCGAGGCCGCATGCCAGACAAGCTGCCGCGCGGCTTCGAGCTGCGTCGCCATTTCGGCGAGGCGGAACTGGACCGCCTGATGACTGAAAATCGGGGCTCCGAAGCTTTCGCGATCCTTCGCATAGGCCAGCGCGGCCTCGAGTGCCGCGCGCGCCATGCCGACGCTTTGTGACGCGATGCCGATGCGTCCGCCTTCGAGCCCCGATAACGCGATTCGATAGCCTTCGCCTTCGGCACCGATCCGATTGGCAGCCGGCACGCGGCAGTCTTCGAAGACGATCTGCGCTGTGTCGGACGAATGCTGGCCGAGCTTGTCCTCGATCCGTGCGACGACATAGCCGGGCGTATCGGTCGGCACGATGAACGCGCTGATGCCTCGCTTGCCGGCCGTCTTGTCGGTGACGGCCATGACGATCGCAATGTCGCCGTTCTTGCCGCTCGTGATGAACTGCTTGACGCCGTTGATGACGTAGTCGTCGCCATCGGGCACGGCGGTGGTGCGCAGCGCGGAGGCATCCGAGCCGGCCTGCGGCTCGGTCAGGCAGAAGGCGCCGAGCATCTCGCCGCGCGCGAGCGGCGCCAGCCAGTCGCGCTTTTGCGCGTCGCTCCCATAGGCGAGCAAGATGCTGCATACAGGGCAGTTGTTGACCGAGATCGCCGTCGACGTGCCACCGTCGCCGGCTGCGATCTCTTCGAGTATCAACGCGAGCGCGAGCGCATCGAGGCCCGCGCCGCCATATTCATGCGGCACGAGCACGCCATAGGCGCCGAGCTCGGCAAGCTGTCGATGGACGTCTTTGGGGAACATGCGTTCACGATCCCACTGCGCCGCGTAGGGCGTAATGGCATCGCGAACGAAGCTGCGTACCGCATCGCGGATCATGGTGTGATCCTGGTCGAGCACCATATGCAAAGTCTCCTTTCTGCGACTGTCTGTTCGACAGTCTTCTTCTTCACCCTTCTGGCTTTTTGGGCCTCGGGGCTTTCTCGCGGTTACTGTCCGCGGCTCGTCCTACCAGTCGAGCGGTGTCCCGTCGTACTGCAGAAAACGCCCGTTGAACTCGGCCCGCGCCGCGGCAGCCTGCGCGATGACATGGCGCATGCCGGACACGCTTCGCTCGACATCGATCGCCGCGTGGGCACCGCCCATGTCAGTGCGCACCCAGCCGGGATTGAGCGCGATGCAGACCGCGCGGCGCGTTTGCAGCGATGCGACGCGCACCGCGCTGTTGAGCGCCGCCTTGCTCGCGCGGTAAAGCCAGCCCGTCGTCCCTGTCGCCTCGCTGATGCTGCCCATGCGGCTCGAGAGTACGGCCAGGACGCCGTCGACAGATTCGACGAGCGGCAACAGCGCCGGCATCAGCAGCATCGGGCCGCGTACATTGGTGGCCATCACATAGTCGAAATCGTCGGCGGAAAACGACTCGACGCCACCCGTCTGAGGCCCATAGACGCCCGCGCAAATGACAGCCACGTCGAGCGCTTCGTCGGCGAGCGCGGCGGTGAGCCCGTCGATGTCGTCGGGCTCGGTGACGTCGAGCAGAATCGGCTCGGCGCCGAATTCCGTTTCGATTGCATCGAGCGCCTCGCCGTCGCGTGCGGTCGCGATGACCCGCCAACCGGCCTCACGGTATTGGCGCATGAACTCGCGCCCGATGCCGCGCGACGCGCCCACGATCAGTGCTGTTCTCGTCATTGGTACCCCTAACCGACCGCAGTTTGCGCGCGGCACGAAAGCCGCACCCGAGCTTTCCACCGATCGATCGTCGCTTGCCGCCGGTCAATCGCCCGATGAGCGTCAGGAAAAGATTTCGATGCCCATTGCAGTCGCTTCGCCGCCGCCGATGCAAAGGCTCGCCACGCCGCGCTTACCGCCGCGCTTCCTCAATGCGCCGATCAGCGTCACGAGAATGCGTGCGCCCGAAGCGCCGATCGGATGGCCGAGCGCGCAGGCGCCGCCGTGTACGTTGACGTTCTCGTGCGGGAGGCCGTGTTCCTTCATCGCTGCCATCGTCACGACCGCGAATGCCTCGTTGATTTCATAGAGGTCGACATCGGACGCTCGCCAGCCGTTCTTCTCGAAGAGCTTGCGAATGGCGCCGACCGGCGCCGTCGTGAATTTCGCCGGCTCCTGCGCGAACGTCGAGTGCCCTACGATGCGCGCGAGCGGCATGATGCCGAGCCGCTCAGCCGTCGATGCGCGCATCATGACGAGCGCCGCCGCGCCGTCCGAAATCGACGAAGAGTTCGCCGCCGTGACCGTGCCCGTCTTGCTGAAGGCGGGCTTGAGAGTCGGAATCTTCTCGATGTTCGCCTTGAACGGCTGCTCGTCGCGAGCGATCACGACTTCATCGCCCTTGCGTCCCTCGATCCGGGCAGGGGCGATTTCCCACGCGAACGAACCGTCCTCGTTGGCCCGCTTCGCTCTCGTGAGCGATTCGACGGCGAACGCATCCTGCGCTTCGCGCGTAAAACCGAACGAGGCCGCGCATTCTTCGGCGAAGGTGCCCATCAGGCGGCCCTTGTCGTATGCGTCCTCCAGCCCGTCGTAGAACATGTGATCGATGACCTGACCGTGCCCCATGCGCATGCCGGCGCGCGCTTTCGGTAGCAAGTACGGTGCGTTCGTCATGCTTTCCATTCCGCCGGCGATGATCACGTCGACGGACGCGGCCGCGAGCATGTCGTGCGCAAACATGGCGGCGCGCATGCCCGAGCCGCACATCTTGTTGACAGTCGTGCAGCCGGTGGAAAGCGGCAAGCCCGCCCCGAGCGCGGCCTGACGCGCCGGCGCCTGCCCAAGACCGGCCGGCAGCACGCAGCCCATCAGCACTTCCTCGATCTGCTCGGTTTTCAATCCGGAGCGCGTAAGCGCCGCTTCGATGGCCACGGCGCCGAGTTGCGGCGCCGTGAGCGCCGCAAGCTCACCCTGAAATGCGCCCATCGGCGTGCGTGCCGCCGCCGCGATCACGACCGGATCGCCGAACCTTTCTCTCGCTTCAGTCATGTTTGATCTCCTGGATCACGCCGCTCACAACCGCCTCGACCTTCTTCAGCTCGGCGGCATCGGCGGCAACGATATCGATGTCGGCCGCGCTCGCGCGTTTCGCACTAAGCGCTGCGACGCAGCGTTCGTAAGTACTGCCAAGCATCTCGGGATTCGAGATCGTCATGCCGAGATTGCGCATGCGGCCGTCGTGCACGCCGTAGGTCCACCCGTGGACCATCAGCGGCTGGCTGCGCGCCCATGCGTCGTTCACGATCGTCGTGCGGCACACATTGACGACCTGCTCGATCGTATTGAGCTCTACCAGACGCCGATGACGTGCTTCGCCCATCGGCCATTCGTCGAGCAATGCCGCGTGCTTGGCGCGCACATCGTGAATGTGATGGAGCCAGTTGTCGGCGAGCCCGACGCGCCGATCGAACAGCGCCGCGCCCACGCCCGAGCAGCCGTAATGGCCGACCACCATGATGTGCTTGACCTTTAGCAAATCGACGGCGAACTGGATGACGGACAGGCAGTTGAGATCCGTATGTACGACGACGTTCGCGATGTTGCGATGGACGAACACTTCGCCGGGCGGCAGCCCAATGATCTGGTTCGCGGGCACGCGCGAATCGGAGCATCCGATCCAAAGGTATTCGGGCGTCTGCTGATCGGCGAGTCGCGAGAAGTATCGGGGGTCTTCGGCGAGCTTGCGCTCGACCCACGCTTTGTTATTGGCGAACAAGTGGGCGAGCGGCGGGTTTTGATCGTTCATCATAGGTGTTGAAGATAGATCGATGAAAGTATGGACGCTTGCGTCCTCGAATGAATGCCGGGAACGAGGTGTTGACGGTCATGCAACTCCTCACGTGGTCGCTTCAAGCCGCACGCTTGCCGTGGCTCGCTTCGTCCTTTGGCGGTTGGTCTGCATCGGACGATGCTTTGCGGAAGCGCTCCGGATAGCGATTGCAAAAGCGCACGCTCCTGTCATACGGAAAGAAGTCGGGCAGTTCGCCTTTCAGCAGTTGCTCCTTGTGCCGTTGCCAAAGCGCCGGATCGAACATATCCGCATGGTGATGCATGAAGTAGCGGCGCACGGTGGGATCGCCGAGCAGGAACGTGCCGTAGGTTTCGGGGAAGATGTCGTTGCTGCCGACGGCGTACCACGGCTCGGCGGATAGCTCGTCTTCCTCGCTCCGCGCTTGCGGCACGTGACGGACGTTGCAGTCGGTCAGGTATTCGATCTCGTCGTAATCGTAGAAGACGACGCGGCCGTGCCGCGTGACGCCGAAGTTCTTATAGAGCAGGTCGCCGGGAAAGATGTTGGCCTGAATGAGTTCCTTCACCGCGTCGCCGTACTCCTTGATCGCATGGTCGATATCGGCTTCCGTGCCGTTTTGCAGGTACATGTTGAGCGGCACCATGCGGCGCTCGATATAGACATGCTTGATCACGACGCAATCGCCTTCATATTCGATCATCGAAGGCGCTTCCCTTTCGAGTTCGCGCAAGAGCGCATCGTCGAGCCGCGCGAGCGGCAAGGCGACGCTCGAATACTCGAGCGTGTCGGCCATCCGCCCGAGGCGATCGTGCCGTTTCACGAGCAGGTATTTCTCCTGAATCTTTTCGCGCGTCGTCTCCTTCGGCGCCGGGAAGCTGTCCTTGATCACCTTGAACACATAGGGGAAGGAGGGCAGCGTAAAGACGATCATCACGAGCCCCTTGATGCCGGGTGCGATGACGAACTGGTCGCTCGAATGGGAGAGGTGCTTGAGCAGGTCGCGATAGAAGAGGTTCTTGCCTTGCTTTTGCAGGCCGACCGACGTGTAGATCTCCGCCTTCGGCTTGCCGGGCATGATCGTCTCGAGAAAGTCGACATAGGCGGACGGCACGGGCATGTCGACCAGGAAGTACGAATGCGAAAAGCTGAAGATGATCTGGAGCTGCTCGCGCCGCAGCAAGACGGTGTCGAGCGCGAGGAGCCCCGGGCGCACGTGGCGGATGGGCACCGCGAACGGCAGCAAGAGCTCGCCGTTGATGATGCGGCCGACGATGTACGCCGCCTTGTTCCGGAAGAACAGTGACGAGAGCACGTGTACCTGGAAGTTGAACGCCTCCTGAAACGGTCCGTAGACTTCGTGGATCGTATCGATGATGCAGGCGACGTCGCGCGAGAGATCCTCGAACGGCACTTCGAGCTGAAAGTTCGTGACGATGCGCTCGAGTGTCGCCGCAAGGCCGTCCTTGCCCGGATAGTAGGCGCGATAGGTCGGCTTCGCGGCGGGCTCTTCGTTCTCGAGATATTCGGTCGAGATGACGGGCCGCACGAAGATGAAGTCGTTGTTGAAGTAGGACCGGTGCAGTATCTTGCAGCAGACCGAATTGAAGAACGTCTCGGCGCATTCGGGCTGCAGGTGGCGCGTCAGCAGTCCGATGTAATGGAGCCTGATCTGCTGCCAGACGTCGTCGTCGATCCGCTCGGCGTCGTACTCGTCCTGGAGCAGCTCGACACATCCCTGGACACGGTTGTCATAGGACGCGATGCGGTCGCGCGCGAGCGTTTGCAGTCCGTGCCAATCGCCCGCTTCGAAGAGCGTCTTCGCGCGCGCGGCCGCTTCGCGAAACGCGCCATAGTGACCGTTGAAGCCGTCGAGGATCGACTGCGCCACGTCGAAGCCGATCTGCGAGGAAAGCAGTTTCGGGAAGTGCTTCATGCCCGCACGGCCTCGGCCGCTCCGTTTTCGGCCAGCATTGCCCGGACCTGTGCCTCGTATTGGGCGAGGTCTCCGAGCGTCGCGTTCAGATCGTCGAGCTGACGCTCGAGCACTTCGCGATGCTGCGCGATTGTTGCAAGGAACGCTTGCAGCTGGGGTACCGTGTCGGTCGGCGAATCGTAGAGATCGAGCAGCCGTCGAATCTCCGACAGCGTGAAGCCGAGCCGCTTGCCGCGCAGCGTCAATTTGAGCCGCGTGCGATCGCGGCTCGAGTAGACCCGCCGCAAGCCGCTCGAGCCCTCACGCTTTGGTGCGAGCAGTCCCTGGTCTTCGTAGAAGCGGATGGCGCGCGGTGTTACGTCGAATTCGCGCGCGAGCTCGGTAATCGTATAGTGCTGGCTCATGGTGTTCGCGTCGGCTCGTCCAGTTGGCGCCGGCCGCTGCTCGAGCGCTCTGGCGTTGGCGGCTGCGGCGTTTCCGCCGGATCGGGTAGAATCAGTCGACGTTTACGTTATCGTCAACTTTGACAAAGCGCAACTGGCCATAGCTCCGATGAATTCGCTCGAACATCAACTCGACTATCCCTTTGCCGACACCCTCGTCGAGCCTGGCGCCACGCGCGAGGTCGCACCGGGCGTTTATTGGGTCCGCATGCCGCTGCCCTTTGCGCTCGACCATATCAACCTCTGGTTGCTGCGTGATGAAATCGATGGGCGGCAGGGATGGACCGTTATTGACTGCGGCATCGCAACCGACGTCATCAAAGGGCATTGGGAAACCGTCTTCGATACGCGACTCGAAGGCCTGCCGGTGCTTCGTACGCTCGTGACGCATTGCCATCCCGATCACCTCGGGCTCGCCGACTGGATCTGTAAAGGCGGCGCGCGTGAGCGCTGGAGCGTGCGGCTTTGGATTTCGCTCGGCGAATACATGCTCGGACGCGTCATGGCCGCCGGCGACGGCTCGAATGCGGGCGGCGAGGGCGCCGCACGTCACTTTGCGCGGCATGGGCTCGCCGATCGTGAGGCGCTGGACAAGCTGCGCAATCGTAAGGACTACTATTCGAACCTGGTCCCTTCGATGCCCTCGCAGTATCGACGCTTGCGCGAAGGCGATAAGGTGACGATCGGCGCTCACGAATGGCGCATTGTCACGGGCTACGGCCACTCGCCCGAGCACTGCGCGCTATTTAGCGAAAGCGCGCGTGTGTTGATATCCGGCGACATGGTCTTGCCGCGCATATCGACGAACGTTTCCGTTTTCGATATCGAGCCCGAGGGCAACCCGCTCGCGCTCTACCTCGAATCGCTCGGCCGCTACGAGTCGATGCCGGCGGATACGCTCGTGCTGCCGTCTCATGGCCGGCCGTTTCGCGGATTGCATACGCGCATCGCACAACTGCGCGCGCACCATGACGCGAGGCTCGCCGAGGTCCGCGAAGCCTGCGCGCGCGGCCCGCAAAGCGCGGCCGATATCGTGCCGATCATGTTCCGCCGCGCCCTCGATATTCACCAGATGACGTTCGCAATGGGCGAAGCGCTCGCGCACCTGAACATGCTCTGGCATGCCGGGGAGCTCGAGCGCATCGAGAAGGGCGATGGCGTCATCCGCTTCCAGCGTTTCGCACGCGACGCCGGCTAGCTGACCTACTCGCTGCCCGATAGGCCGTTCGCTTGTTTGGCGCTCTCTGCGTCGACGGCCTGCCGCGCATCGAGCATCCCCGATCCGCACACCGGCCCCCTCGCCGTTGCAGCACAGCTTGAGCCGGCCGGATAGGGCCGCGCGGAAGCCACGAGCCTCGAACGGATCTCGGCAGGCGCGAGCGTCGGATTCGCCGCGAGCATCAGCGCGATTGCTCCCGTTACGTGAGGCGCCGCCATGCTCGTGCCGTCGTCGCTCAGATAGTTGTCTTCGGCGGGCACGGTCTTCCCCGCATTTGCCTTTGAGAGGATCCAGCATAGGGCATGCGATTTGCGCACAACGGGCGACCGGGTTCGATCGGCGAGAGGGATGAGATGCTTAAAGGAGGCTGTTTTTGCGGAAGTATTCGCTACGAAGTGTCGGGCGAACCTTTTCACTGCACGATTTGCCATTGCGTGGACTGCCGCAGATGTGCGGCAGCCCCTTTGGTGGGGTGGTTCAGCGTGAAGCGGTCAGAGTTTCGTGTTG
>CAYPWK010000043.1:10776-21380 GCA_964414365.1 uncultured Burkholderia sp. | reverse complement strand
CGAGCGGCTACTTCGGCATGCCGGAGAAGACAGTCGAGGCGTGGCGCAACCTGTGGTTCCACACCGGGGATCGCGTCGTGCGCGAAGCGGACGGCTACTTCCGGTTCGTCGACCGGTTGAAAGACGCGATTCGTCGACGTGGAGAGAACATCTCGTCGTACGAAGTCGAGCAGGTGCTGCTGAGTCACCCGGCCATCGAAATGGCCGCCGTATTCGCGGTGAGCTCCGAGCTCGCCGAGGACGAAGTGATGGCGGCGCTCGTATTGCGCGAGGGTGCGGCGCTCGACCCGCTCGAGCTGATTCGCTACTGCGAGCCGCGTCTGCCGTACTTCGCCGTGCCGCGTTTCCTCGATTTCGTGCGCGAGTTGCCGCGAACCGAGAACGGCAAGATCCAGAAATACAAGCTGCGCGAATCGGGCGTGACGTGGGGCACGTGGGATCTAGAAAAATCCGGGTACCGGCTCAGGCGTTCGTAGTGTCGCCGCCCGTCGATTCGGCCATCAGCAGTCACCCGCTTGCTCCAAGCGCTTGCCATTCAGTGGAAGGCGCCTAGGCAGCTGAGAGGTCGACGCATCATCCATCATTCGTGCCGCGTGGCGGCGCCCAGGAGGCAGTATGGCAAGCACGCAGACTATTTCCGCGCCCGGCGTACGCGCTGTGGCCGGAGCGGTCGACCAAAAATCGTTGCGGCGCATCGTGATGGCGTCGGTCGCCGGCAACGCGCTCGAGTGGTACGACTTCTTCCTCTACAGCACCGCGGCCGCGCTTGTATTCGGCGATCTTTTCTTCCCGAAAGGCACGAATCCGCTCGTCGGCACGCTGGCCGCTTTCGCAGGCTTCGCCGTCGGCTTCGCGGCGCGGCCGTTCGGCGGCATCGTCTTCGGTCATATCGGCGATCGCTACGGACGCAAGGGCGCGCTCGTATGGACGCTGTCGATCATGGGTGCGGCGACGTTCCTGATTGGAGCTTTGCCGACCTACGCGCAGGCCGGGCTATGGGCGCCGGCGCTGCTGCTCGTGCTGCGCATCCTGCAAGGCGTCGCCTCGGGCGGCGAATGGGGCGGCGGCGTGCTGATGATCAGCGAGTCCGCGCCGCCGGATAAGCGCGGCTTTTACGCATCATGGAGCCAGATCGGCGTGGGCGGCGGCTTCGTGCTATCGGCTGCGGTCTTCCTCGCCGTGCAGGCCTTACCGCACGAGATGTTCATGCGCTGGGGCTGGCGCGTGCCGTTTCTTCTGTCGATCTTCATCTTCGGCGTCGGCGTCTATATCCGCTCGACGCTGCCCGAAAGCACGGACTTCGCGAAGGCGGCAGCGGCCGGCAAGACGACGCACACGCCCGTCATCGAGGCGATCCGGCGTCATCCCAAGGCACTGCTGATCGCGATGGGCCTGCGCATTGCGGAGAACGGCGGTTCCTATATCTTCCTGGCATTCTCGCTGGTCTACGGCAAATTCATCGGCGTGCCGAGTTCGGTCATGCTGGCCGGCGTCATGGTGTCGATGACGATCGAGCTTGGCGCAATGCTGCTCTGGGGCCGGCTGTCCGATCGCATCGGCCGCAAGCCCGTATATATGATCGGCGCGATGGGCCTCATCCTCGTCGCGTTTCCGTTTTTCTGGCTCCTCGATACCAAGGTGCCTTCGCTCATCTGGCTTGCGTTGCTGCTCGGCAATGCGATCTGTCATGGCGCGATGGTCGGCACGCAGCCTAGCTTGATGGGCGAACTCTTCAGCACGGAAGTGCGGTACTCGGGCATGGCGCTCGGCCACGAAATCGCATCGGTGTTCGCGGGCGGGCTGTCGCCGCTTGCGGCCACCGCATTGCTCGCAAAATATCATGCGGCGTGGCCCGTGGCCGCTCTGCTGATGGCGATGGGCGCCATCACGGTGCTGGCGCTGCTCTGCGCACGCGAGCCGGTGCAGCGCGCGGCACGTTGAGTGGGGGGCTGAAGATATGCGTTCACGTGACTTGTCCGGGGTCCTGCTATGCGGCGGCGTCGAGACTCCCTACCGGCGGCAAGCCCCCTTGGGTACGACGGGCGACCTGCTTGCGCAGGCGTTCGGCGCGGCGCTGGCGCAATCGGGTTTCACGGCACGCGAAGTGGACGGGCTCGGAGTTGCATCGTTCACGCTCGCGCCTGACCACGCGATCGACCTGGCCTGGCGACTCGGCCTCGCGCCGCGCTGGTGCATGGACGACTGCCATGGCGGCGCCAGCGCGATCAACCTGCTGCAGCATGCGGTGCGAGCGATTCAGTGCGGAGACGCCAACGTCATCGTGCTCGTATCGGGCGACCGCTTCGAGCCCGCGGATTTCAAGCAACTCGTCGATCATTACAACTTGACAACGCGAACATGGCTGCGGCCACTCGAAAGCGGTGGACCGAATGCGCTCTTCGCGATGCTGACGCAGCAGCATGCGCGGCGCTACGGTCTCTCACGCGCCGATTACGGTGCGCTATGCATCGCGCAGCGCGAGTGGGCATCGCTTAACCCGCAGGCCGTTTATCGCGCACCGCTGACGATCGACGCTTACCTGGACGCGCCACTCATCGCGGATCCGCTCGGACGGTTCGACTGCGTCCCGGTAGTGAGCGGCGCCGATGCGATAGTCGTTGCGCGCGCGGACCTCGCGAAGCCGGGGCGCCACGTCGCGGTGCGCTCACTGCGCTGCGGCTACAACGTCGATCACCAGACGGGTGACGGACTCAACACATCGCTCGCTGTGCTCGCGCCCGCGTTGTGGCGCGATGCCGGTATGACGCCGGCCGAAATGGATGTCGTCTCCGTCTATGACGACTATCCGGTCATGGTGCTCGTTCAACTGGTCGACCTCGGCTTTGCACCCGATGGCGATTTGCACGCGCTGATCGCGCGAATCGCATCAGGTGACTTGCCGGTCAATACGTCGGGCGGGCAACTATCGGCCGGGCAAGCCGGCGCAGCGGGTGGAATGCACGGGCTTGTCGAAGCCGTGACGCAGTTGCGCGGCGCAGCTGGCGAACGTCAGGTCCAGGACGCCCGCCGCGCGCTCGTGAGCGGCTATGGCATGGTCGAGTATCGCTACGGCATGTGTGCCAATGTGGTCGTGCTCGAAGCGGTCGAAGGAGGCGCGCGATGACGCTAAAGGTTTTTCGTTGCGCGGGCTGCGGGACAACGTTGTTCCCCGCACGCTATTTTTGTCCCTGCTGTGGCGGTCGCGAATGGACCGAGCTCACGGCCGAGCACGGGACCGTGACGGCGGCAACCGTTGTCCGTCACCGCGTTGCCGCCGAAGGCGGTAGCGACATTCATTTGGCGAGCGTGGCGACGGCCGCCGGCCCCATCGTGATCGCACGCCTCGATTCGCCCGGTCACATCGGCGACTCAGTCAGCCTCGAGCACGACGAACAGCATCGCATCCTCGCGCGCCGGATCTGACATGCCCTCGCATGGGTTCTCGGCGCCGCCGTTGGCGCCGAACTGAGTGACTCGCCAAGTCAAAAAAACACCATAGCCTCACGTTTGGAGAATTCATGAAAAGGTCACTCGCAATTTTATTAGGAGTGCTAAGTATCGACCATGCAGCCAACGCGCAGAGCAGCGTGACGCTGTATGGCATCGTCGACGATGGGCTCACTTGGTCGAGCAACCAGGGTGGTCATAGCGCCTGGCAGATGCAAGGCAGCATCTCGCAGGGCAATCGCTGGGGGATGAAAGGCGTCGAGGACCTGGGCGGCGGAAGTTCGGCTATGTTCCGGCTCGAGAACGGCTTTAACGTGAACACGGGTGCGTTGAGCCAGGGCGGTCGCGAGTTCGGTCGCCTAGCCTACGTCGGGATTTCCAACGACCGCTATGGCACGCTGACGCTTGGCCGCCAGGGCGAAGCGATCGGCGACTATATCGGTGTCTTGTCGGCCAATGGGCAATTGCCGGGCGGGATTCTCTTTCCGCATCCGGGCGACCTCGACAACAACGGGATCGACTTTCGTCTTCAAAACGCAGTCAAGTATGTGACGCCGACGTTCGCCGGCCTGACCGGCGTCGCCATCTACAGCTTCGGCGGCACAGCGGGTGAGTTCGCCCGCAACAGCGCCAAGTCGTTCGCACTGCAATACGTCAACGCCAATTTGCAGCTCGTCGGCGCCTACACCTCGATCGACCATCCGGCTACGGCGGTGCCCGACGGTGTGTGGACCGCGTCGAATACCGTGGACGGCAACTACGGTCTCGCCGCGGGCGGCTACGAGGTGTACGGGCTGGCCGCCGCCTATACGTTCGGCGCTTTGCGCCTCAGCGCGGACTGGACTCATACGCGGTTCAGCGACCTCGACCCGGCGCTCGGCGCAAAAATCCCCGGCCATGTCACGTTCAATATCGGCGAAGTCGTGGCGAGCTACATGGTGACGCCCGCGTTGCAACTCGGCGCTGCGTACAGCTACACGATCGGCAGTGTCTCGGCGACGGGGCAGGCGCCGCACTATCACGAAGCGGATGCGAGCGTCGATTATCTCTTCTCGAAGAGCACCGATGTTTATGCAAGCGCCACCTACATGCGCGCCGGCGGCGGGGCCGTGGCCGATCTCGCTCCGGTGCTTGCGCCCTCGAGTTCGAAGAGCCAGCTCGCTTTGCGCGTCGGCATTCGCAAGCGATTCTGAGTAGTTTGGGCGGTCAACGTCGTCGACTGCGGTGCCTGGTCTTTCTCGCCATACCCGGGGGCGCTCGCGCTCAACGGCGGCGTGCGGCGCTCGAAAGGTCCGCAACAGCGGCTCGTTCAGGCACCGATCCTTGCCGCTCCGGGATAGCTGGCGCACAATCGCAAAGTGCGCGGGTGCCCCGACGGGGCACCTACGGTCTGCATGGCAGCGGCAACCCGGGAACCGATTCTGGTGGACTTCAACGACGTTGACCTGAACCTTTTGCGCGTGTTTCAGGCGATCCTCGAGGAACGCAGCCTGACGCGTGCCGGCCAGCGACTGGGCTTGTCGCAGCCGGCAGTCAGCTATTCGCTCGGCAGATTGCGGGCGCTATTCGACGACCCGCTCTTCATTCGTACCACCGGCGGCATGCTGCCGACGCCTACAGCGTCGCAATTGGCCGCGCCGCTCAACCGGGCGCTGGCCTCGATTCGGGAGGTGCTGCGCCACAGCGACCGCTTCGATCCGGGCGTCAGCGCTCGGGAATTTCATCTATCGATGTCGGACCTCGGCGAGCAGGGATTCCTGCCGCCGCTGTGCTCGAAGTTGCAGCAAATCGCACCGTTCGTCAGGCTCACGGTGCAACAGGTGCCACTCGCCGACGTGGAAGAAAAGTTGCGGCTCGGGCAACTCGACTTCGCGCTCGGCAACATGCCGACCCTCAAGGCAAGCACGCAATATGCGGTGCTTTTTCACGAGCCTTATGTCTGCATGACGCGTAAGCGCGAGGGTTTGCCGGACAGTCAGATTTCGCGCGAGGAATTCGTTGCGATGCTGCACATCACCGTCGCCTCCGACGAGAGCAGTCATAGAAGCATCGAACCTTCAATGCAGGCGGACGGACTATACCGCAATATCGCCTTACGCATCCCCCACTTCACTGTCGTTCCGCAGATCATTCGCCACACGGACTGGATGGTCACATTGCCGCGGCGCATCGCGGTGCTTTTCAACAAGCACGACGAATTCGTCATTTACCCGCTCCCGGCCCGGATTCCCGAAGTCGAAGTCACCGTGCATTGGCATGAAGCTTTCGATACGGACGAGGGCAATCGCTGGTTCCGCACGCTGATCATCGAGACGCTGCACGAGGACTGAAGCCTCGGCCCACGGCGGTTGCCGCGCGCGTTCAAGGCGCGATGGAAAGGCCGCGGCGCATAAACAATCTTATGTGCCGATTCGAATTTGATTGATTAGGTGAATAACCACCGCACGCCTATACTCGATTCCAAGACAGTGCGAGAAACGACCGCATAGGCACCGTATCCGGTGCCGCATGTTTGCGGCAAAAACATGTCCTGATACGCCCGATCGATGTTGTCGAATCCGGCAATTAGATAGGACACCTAAGTTTTTCTGCGCAGTCATCCCAATCATGCAGATCGGAAGGTAGAAAGAGGTCATGGCTGAGCGATCTTTTGTCGAGGAAGTAAAGAAGCTGCGCCTTGAAGCGGGAGAGGTGTTCAGCGGCGAGGGCATTCTGGCCGTAACGAAGGCGCTGCTCGAATCGGGCGTGGCCTACGTGGCCGGCTATCAGGGTGCGCCGATCTCTCATCTGATGGACGTGCTTGCCGATGCGCACGACATCCTCGATGAGTACGGCATTCGCTTCGAAAATAGCGCGAGCGAGGCCACGGCCGCGGCTTCGTTGGCGGCATCGGTCAACTATCCGTTGCGCGGCGCCGTGACGTTCAAGGCGACGGTCGGCACCAACGTCGCTTCAGACGCGCTCGCGAACCTCGCTTCGGGCGGTGTGACGGGCGGTGCGCTCATCATCGTCGGTGAAGACTACGGCGAAGGTTCATCGATCATGCAAGAGCGCAGTCATGCATTCGCGATGAAATCGCAAATCTGGCTGCTGGATCCGCGCCCGAACCTGCCGTCGATTGTTCAGGCGGTCAAAGACGGATTCGATCTTTCCGAGGCGAGCCGCACGCCCGTGATGCTGCAGTTGCGCATCCGCGCCTGTCACGTGCATGGCCAGTTCGTCGCCGCGGATAACCGGCGCGCCGCGTTCTCGATCAAAGATGCACTGGATCACCCGCGGCGCGACATCAGCCGAATCGTCTTGCCGCCCGCGAGCTTCGTGCACGAGCGCGAAAAAATTCAGGAGCGCTGGCCTGCCGCCGTCGAGTTCATCCAAAAGCGCCGGCTCAATGAATGCTTCGCAACGGACAGTCGCGACATCGGAATTGCCCTGCAGGGCGGCAGCTATAACACGGTGCTGCGGGCACTCGAGCGTCTGGGCCTTGCCGATGTCTACGGCGAGTCGGACATTCCGCTTTATGTGATGAACGTCGCCTATCCCCTCGTCGATTCGGAGTGGGAGCGTTTTTGCGCGGGAAAACGTGCGGTGATCGTTATCGAAGAGGGACAGCCGAACTTCGTCGAGCAGAACGCAAGCGCGATTCTCCGCCAGTGCGGCTCGACGGTTGCGTTGCACGGCAAGGACATGCTGCCGCTCGCAGGCGAGTACAACACCTCGACGGTGATGAAGGGGCTGCGCACCTTTTTCGAGCGCTATGGCGTGCTCGAGTCGCAGCGCGCTCAGCGCAAGGTGATTCCGATTTTGGCCGCCACGGCGCAGTCTTCCGTGGCATTGGCTGGAGGCGAAGAAGATAGCGATGTGGACGATGTGGGCGATACGGCTGTTGCCACTCAGCTGGCCGCCCAGGTTGCCGCTGAGCCCGCCGTCGATCCCGGGCTCGCTCCCGCGACATCGGATTCGATCGCCGCGCTCGACGCCAACGTCCATGCGCGACCGCCTGGATTTTGCACCGGCTGTCCCGAGCGCCCGATCTTTACGGCGATGAAGCTCGTCGAGCGGGAACTCGGCACGCATCATGTCAGCGCCGACATCGGCTGTCATCTCTTTGCGATTCTGCCTCCGTTCAATCTTGGTGCCACGACGATGGGCTACGGTCTCGGCGGTGCGAGTGCCGCCGCGCTCAACGCGCCCGCGAACAAGCGCGCGATCTCGGTGATGGGCGACGGCGGGTTCTGGCACAACGGTCTGACGAGCGGCATCGCGAACGCCGTGTTCAACAAGAGCGACAACCTCACGATCGTCGTCGACAACAGCTATACGTCAGCCACGGGCGGTCAGGACATTCTGTCCTCGACGGCGCACAACACCATGCGCAGCACCGGGCACGAGATTGAACAGGCCGTGCGCGGCGTGGGCGTAAAGTGGGTGAAGACCGTGCGTCGGACGTACGACCTCAAGAGGATGACGGCGACGCTCAAGGAAGCACTGACGACGGACGCGAAAGGCCCGAAGGTGCTGATCGCGCAGAGCGAGTGCATGTTGAACAAGCAACGGCGCGAGAAGCCGAAGACGCGCAAGGCGATCGCGGCGGGCGAGCGTGTGGTCCATGAACGCTTCGGCGTCGATTCGGACACGTGCACCGGCGACCACTCGTGCATCAGGTTGTCCGGCTGTCCCTCGCTCTCGATTAAGCCGAATCCCGATCCGTTGCGCATCGATCCGGTCGCGAGCGTGCTCGACAGCTGCGTCGGCTGTGGCCTGTGCGGTGAGGTATCGCACGCAGCCGTCTTGTGCCCATCGTTCTACCGCGCGGAGATCGTCAGCAACCCTACGCGCATCGACAAGCTGCGCCAGCATGTTCGCCACGCGGTGATCGGCTGGCTGCAGCGGCGCGATGCCGCGCGCCGGGCGCGCTTCGCATTCTGATCGGGGACAAACCATGAGCCATGCGCAACCGATCAAGATTGCCATCCTCGCCATGGGCGGGGAGGGCGGAGGCGTACTAGCCGACTGGGTCGTCGATCTTGGCGAGCACAATGGCTACTACGCACAGACGACGTCCGTGCCCGGCGTCGCGCAGCGAACCGGCGCGACGATCTACTACGTCGAGTTGTTTCCACGCGACGCCGGTGATGCAGGCCGCGCCCCTGTGCTGGCGCTGATGCCGCTGCCGGGTGACGTCGACGTCGTGCTCGCATCGGAGCTGATGGAGGCGGGACGCGCCGTCCAGCGTGGTCTAGTCACGGCCGAGCGTACGACGCTCATCGCATCGACGCACCGCGTCTATTCGATCGGCGAAAAATCGGCGATGGGCGACGGTCGCGTCGATAGTGACGCGCTGATCAGCCATGCCGCCAAAGCGGCGAAGCGGTTCGTGCGCTTCGATATGGCGCAGATGGCCGAATCGACCGGCAGCGTCATCAGCGCGGTACTGTTCGGTGCGCTGGCCGGGACGGGCGTGCTGCCATTCGGCCGCAAGCATTTCGAGGAAACGATCGAGCGCGGAGGTGTCGGCGTCAAACCGAGCCTGTGCGCATTCGATCTCGCCTATGGCACGGCACGCGCCGACGAGATGCAACATGAGGCGAAACGCGGGGCCGGTGCGGAAAACCCGTCGACCTCGACATCGGCGCGGCCTTCGCCGAAGAATCCTGTCGTCGCCCGCCTGCTCGAGCGCGTCCGCGCGGAGCTACCTTCAGCTGTTTGGCCGGTGGCCGTTGAAGGCGTGCGCCGCTTGATCGACTACCAGGATCCGGCCTACGCAGCCTTCTATCTGGATCGTCTCGCGCGCTTGCGCGGCGCGCTGCTGGCCGACGACGCGATGCTGCTCAGCGAAACCGCGCGTTACCTCGCGCTGTGGATGTCGTATGAGGACACGATTCGCGTGGCCGATCTGAAGACGCGCGGTTCGCGCTTCGATCGCGTGCGCCGTGAGGTGCGCGCCAAGGAGGACCAATTGCTCGCGATCAACGAGTTCATGCATCCGCGCATCGAGGAAATCTGCGAGACGCTTCCCGCCGCGGTCGGCCGCTGGCTCGCCAAGCCGCATTGGGTCAATCGTTTTGTGCGACGTTTTGCACGCTCCGGACGCGTTGTCAGGACCAGCTCGTTGGGCGGCTACCTGATGCTCTACGCGGTTTCGCGTCTACGCGGGATCCGGCGCACCACGCTGCGCTACGAGCTCGAAAACGCCCGCATCGAAGATTGGCTCGAGGGAATCGCTGCGGCGGCGAAGCGCGACGCGGCGCTCGCCGTCGAGCTCGCGCGGTGCCAGCGTCTCGTGAAGGGCTACAGCGATACACATGCTCGCGGCCTTGCGAACTACCAGACGGTGATGGCGGCCGTGGTCCGCGCGGGCAACCGGCTTGCGCCCGCCACGCTGCGCGAGCTGCGCGACGCGGCACTGGCGGACGAACACGGCGACCGGTTACGCCAAGTGCTGAACCGTCACTCGCTCGCATGAGCAACAAACATTGAAGCGGAGGCAAGGAAGGTGAGTACCCCCACATTCAGGCAACGGCACAAGATCCATTTTTCCGAGTGCGACGCAGCCGGGATCGTTTTTTATCCGCAGTACTTCGTGCTCTTCAACGATCTGATCGAGACGTGGATCGACGGGCTCGTACCCGGAGGCTATCGCGGCGTGATCATCGGCCGCCGTCTCGGTATGCCGACCGTTCGCCTCGAGGTGGACTTCAAGGCGATCAGCAAGATGGGCGATCAGGTCTGGCTGGCGCTCGACGTCGTGGGTATCGGCAACAAGTCGCTTACCTTGGCATGGACGTGCACGGGCGACGATGGCGTCGTGCGGATGGCGGCTCGACAGACGATTGTGACGACGTCGCTCGACACACATCGGTCGATTCCGATCCCCGACGATCTGCGCACCGCGCTCGAGCGGCGGACGCTCGCTGCGTGACTTGCGGGCAGCGGGTCATGATGCGATCGTGCGGACAAGCCGCACGGCCTAACGCAAGCAACCGAGGTTGAAAGGGAAATGAAGATCGTATGCATCGGCGGCGGCCCCGCGGGCCTTTACTTCGGACTCCTGATGAAGTTGCAGGATCCCGTCAACGAGATTGTCGTGATCGAGCGCAACCGCCCGTACGACACGTTCGGCTGGGGCGTCGTCTTTTCCGACGCCACGATGGACAATC
>CAYPWK010000043.1:2313-10766 GCA_964414365.1 uncultured Burkholderia sp. | reverse complement strand
CAATCTGCGCGAGGCCGAGCCTGTTTCGGCAGAAACCATCGGGGCGGCGTTCAACCGTTGGGACGATATCGACGTGCAGTTCAAGGGCCGGACGATCAGGAGCGCAGGCCACGGCTTCATCGGAATCGGTCGCAAGAAGTTGCTGAACATTCTGCAGGCGCGTTGCGAGGAAGTCGGCGTGGAGCTCCTCTTCGAGCAGTACGTGCAGGACGATGAGGCGATCGCGAGGAAGTACGGCGCCGACTTGGTGATCGCATCGGACGGGATCAACAGCCTGGTGCGGACGAAGTATCGGGACATATTCAAGCCCGATATCGATCAGCGACGTTGCCGTTTTGTATGGCTCGGCACGAAGAAAGCGTTCGACGCGTTCAACTTCATCTTCGTGCGCACGGAGCATGGGTGGTTCCAGGCGCATGCCTACCAGTTCGAACCAGGCACGTCGACGTTCATCGTCGAGACGCCGGAAGAGACCTGGGAGGCGGCCGGCATCGGCGACATGTCCCAGGAAGAAGGAATCGCATATTGCGAGAAGCTATTCGCGCCGTACCTCGACGGGCACGCGCTGATCAGCAATGCAACGCATCTGCGCGGCTCGGCGATCTGGATCCGCTTCCCGCGCGTCATCTGCGAGAAATGGGTGCATTGGGCCACTCAGAAGGACGGACGGAGGGTGCCGGTCGTGCTGATGGGCGACGCGGCGCACACCGCGCACTTTTCGATCGGATCGGGGACGAAGCTCGCGCTCGAGGACGCCATCGAGCTTGCGCGCAGCCTGAAAACGGTCGACGGCTCGCTGGAGCGGCAGCTCGAGCACTATGAAGCAGTGCGCAGCGTCGAAGTCCTCAAGATCCAGAACGCGGCGCGCAACTCCACCGAGTGGTTCGAGAACGTCGAGCGGTATGCGCGCTTCGCGCCGGAGCAGTTCGCGTATTCGCTGCTCACGCGCTCGCAGCGCATCTCGCATGAGAATCTGCGCGTGCGCGATCGTGACTGGCTCGAAGGCTACGAAGCGTGGCTTGCCGAGCAGGCTGGCGCCGAGCGAAGCGAAGAGGCCGTACTGCCGATGTTTACCCCGTACCGCGTGCGCGACTTGGTGCTGAACAATCGCATCGTCGTGTCGCCGACGGCCTTGTATTCCTGCCAGAACGGCGTACCCGGCGAGTTTCACATGGTCCATCTCGGCAGCCGTGCGCTGGGCGGCGCGGGCCTTGTGATGGTGGAGATGACGGCGGTGTCGCCCGATGCTCGGGCGACACCCGGTTGCCCCGGTCTGTGGAACGACGATCAAGTGGCGGCTTTTGCACGAATCGTCGAGTTCGTGCATGGCAACACCAGTGCGCGCATCGGCGTGCAACTGGGTCATGCGGGGCGCCGCGCGTCGGCGCAGCGCGGCTGGGAAAAGATGGATCATCCGCTTGAAGCGGGCAACTGGCCCGTGATCTCGGCGTCCGCGCTGCCCTATCTGCCGGGCATCTCGCATACGCCGCGAGCGATGACGCGCGACGACATGGCCCGCGTTCTTGACGAATTTGTCGCGGCTTCGCGCCGCGCCGATGCGGCCGGTTTCGATTGGCTGGAACTGCAGGCAGGGCACGGCTATCTGCTGTCGTGCTTCATCTCGCCGCTGACGAACCAGCGCGACGACGAATACGGCGGGCCGCTCGAGAAGCGCATGGCATTTCCGCTAAAAGTGCTGCGCGCGGTGCGTGAAGTGTGGCCGCGCGGCAAGCCGATCTCCGTGCGGATCTCGGCCTCGGACTGGGCCGAAGGCGGCATCGGCGCCGATGATGCCGTGCGCATCGGCCGGATGTTAAAGGGGGCGGGCGCCGACATGATCGATTGCTCGTCCGGTGAAGTGACGCCGCAGCAAAAACCCGTCTATGGCCGCATGTATCAGACGCCGTTCGCGGACCGCATCCGCAACGAGGCCGAGGTGCCGACGATCGCCGTCGGCGCAATTACCGAAGCCGATCAGGTGAACAGCATCATCGCATCGGGGCGGGCAGACCTTTGTGCGTTGTCTCGTCCTTTCCTGTCCGATCCGGCCTGGCTCCTTCGCGAGGCAGCGAAGCTCGGGTATCAGCGCATCGAATGGCCGCGCCAGTATCGGTTCGGCAAGGACCAGATGGAGCGCACCTTCCGGCGCGCTAACGCGTGAACGCTTCGGGCGATGCGCATCGTACAACCACTGATAGAGCGGAGCATGGATATGGCTGAACAGGCGTATGACAGTTATCGCGAGAACGTGGCGGGCCGCGCGTGCGTCGAGGATACGGCGGAACTCGTCGCCTATTACAAGGAACTCGACGAACTGAAGGCAGGCGCGCTTTGGACCGTTGCCAATAAGATCGAGCCATGGCAGCCGAAATCGGAATCGGTGCCGGTGCTATGGCGGTATCGCGAGTTGCGCGAGCATGTGTTGCGCTCCGTCGAACTCGTCACGCCCGAGAAAGCCGGCCGGCGGGTCGTCTATCTGAACAACCCTGGCCGGCGTGACGTGTCGGCGGCGGTGGGTTGGCTCTATTCGGGATTGCAGGTGATGAACCCCGGCGAAGCCGCATCGGCGCATGCGCATTCCGCGTCGGCATTGCGCTTCATCATGGAAGGCACGGGCGCGTATACGATCGTCGATGGCCACAAGATGACGCTCGGCAAAAACGACTTCGTGCTGACCCCAAACGGAACGTGGCACGAGCATGGCGTGGCGGACGAGGGTACGCCCTGCATCTGGCAGGACGGACTCGATATCCCGCTCGTGAATGCGCTCGAAGCGGGCTTTTACAAGGTGCATCCCGACTTGAGGCAGGCGGTCACGCATCCGGTCGACGATTCCAGCGCCGCTTGGGCCGCGCCAGGATTGCGGCCTCAGAACGACGACTGGCAACAGCGCTACTCGCCGCTCTTCAAATATGAATGGGCGCCGACGTACGAGGCGCTTACCCGATACGCACGCGTGACCGACGGCTCGCCATTCGACGGCGTCTTGATGAACTACGTCAACCCCGTCAGCGGCGGGCCGGTGATGTCGACGATCGGTGCGAGCATGCAGTTGCTGCGGCCCGGTGAGCGCACGCGCGCACATCGTCATACCGGCAGCTACATCTATCAGGTCGCGAAGGGCAGCGGATACTCGATCGTCGACGGCAAGCGTTTCGACTGGAGCGAGCGCGACATCTTCTGCGTGCCGTCCTGGGCTTTTCACGAGCATGCCAATGGTTCGTCGTCCGATGACGCGTGCCTCTTCTGCTTTAGCGATCTACCCGTCATGCAGGCGCTCGACCTCTATCGCGAAGAGGCGCTCGCCGAAAACGGCGGCCACCAGGTCGTGCACGGATAGCGCCCGGCTTGCTTTCATTTTTGATGTTGTCATAGCCGCCTTTGCAGGGTGGCGATCAGGAGTCCTAATAATGCGTCTCGTCACTTATCGTCCCGATGTATGCGCCGCCGCCCGGTTGGGCGCGATTGTCGACGGCTCCGTCGTCGATCTCGCGCGCCTCGGTGAGGCCAGCGGTCATTCACTGCCGGCCGACATGCTCTCGTTCATCGACCTCGGCCCGGCAGCGGTGCGCTTCGCGAGCGCGCTCATTGAGGAGTGGCGCGCCAACTGGCCCGTCGGCGTTGCCGTGCCGAAGCAGAACGTCAAGCTGTTGGCGCCGATCCCACGTCCGCGCAAGAATATCTTCGGCATCGGTCTCAATTACGTCGAGCACGTAGCCGAGTCCAGCCGCACGCTCGATACGTCGAAGGATCTGCCGAAGCAGCCCGTGATTTTTTCAAAACCGCCTACGACGGTGATCGGCCCCGGCGATGCGATCGAGCACAACCAGGAAGTCACGCAGCAGCTCGATTGGGAAGTCGAACTCGCCGTCGTGATGGGTACGCGCGCGAAGCGCGTGAGCGAGGCGGAGGCGCTGCACTACGTGTTCGGCTACAGCCTCATGATCGACATGAGCGCGCGTGATTGCCGCCGAGCAGGACAGTGGATCTATTCGAAGGGGCAGGATACCTATGCGCCGTTCGGCCCTTGCATCGTGACGGCCGATGAAATACCGGATCCGCATGCGCTGAACTTGAGCTTGTCGGTCAACGGCGTCACCAAGCAAAGCTCGAATACGCGCTACATGCTCTTCAAGGTGCCGACGCTGATCGCCGACATCAGCAAGGGCATCGCGCTCGAGCCCGGCGACATCATCGCCACCGGCACGCCCGACGGCGTCGGCGCCGGCCGCAATCCGCAGGAATGGCTGTGGCCAGGCGATATCGTATTCGCCGAGATCGAGGGTATCGGCGAGCTGCGGCATCCGGTGGTGGCGGTGTAGCTCAGCGTCGATGCGCAATGCGAGCCGGCGCGCAGATGTTTATTCAGTATGCGCACCCTCCGCCAACATCCTGATCGAGGTGTCTTTCATGCTCAACCTTCCATCATTCCGGGCCGCTGCCGTGCAGGCCGCGCCTGTGTTTCTCGACGCCGACGCCACGATTGACAAGGTCTGCGCCCTGATCCGCGAAGCGGCGGACAACGGCGCGCGGCTGGTCGCCTTTCCCGAAGTGTTCGTGGCCGGCTATCCCTACTGGAACTGGGTGATGAATCCGGTCGAAGGCAGCCCGTGGTTCGAGAAGCTCTGCAGGTCGGCCATCGAAATTCCAGGGCCGGAAATCCGCCGCATCGCGGCCGCCGCGAAGACGAACCATATCAATGTCATCGTCGGTGTCAACGAGCGCAGCCGCACGGGCATCGGCACGCTCTATAACACGCTGGTGACGATCAGCGACGAGGGCCGGATTCTGGGGCGTCATCGCAAGCTGGTGCCGACCTGGGCTGAAAAACTGACATGGGCCAACGGCGACGCGTCGGCCCTGCGCGTGCACGACACGAGCGTCGGCCCACTCGGCTCGCTCGCGTGCGGCGAGAACACCAATACGCTCGCGCGCTTCAGCCTGCTTGCGCAGGGCGAACTCGTCCACGTGGCGAGCTACATCGCACTGCCTGTCGCACCACCCGACTACGACATGGCAGAGGCAATACGTGTCCGCGCGGCCGCGCACTGCTTCGAAGGCAAGCTGTTTACGGTCGTCTCTTGCTCGACGATCTCACCAGAGATCGTGGATGCAATCAGTGCGTCGCATCCCAATGCGCGCGCACTCCTGGCACGCCGCAATAGCGCGTTTTCGGGCGTGCTCGGTCCTGATGGCCGCGTAATCGGCGCACCGCTTATCGACGACGAGGGCATCGTCTATGCCGATATCGACCTGTCGCGCTGCATTCAACCGCGCCAGATGCATGACATCACCGGTCATTACAACCGGTTCGATGTCTTCGATCTCCGCGTGAACCGTCGGCCGCTCGCCCCCGCGCAATTCATCGATGCCGATACGGGAAGCGACGCCGAAGCCGACGCCTTGGCGCTCGACGCCGAAATCGCCCGACTCAATGCTTTCGAGCTCACGGAGAACAAATGATGAACCCGCAGCGCGTTCTGCGTATTGGACAGATCGTACCCTCGTCGAATACGACAATGGAAACCGAAATACCCGCGATGTTTCGCACGCGGGAGCATGACTTCCCCGAGCGCTTCACGTTCCATTCGAGTCGCATGCGGATGAAGAAGGTCGTGAAGGAAGAACTCGAAGCGATGGACCGCGACAGCGATCGATGCGCACTCGAGCTATCGGACGCACGCGTCGATGTGCTCGGCTATGCCTGCCTCGTTGCGATCATGAGCATGGGCAAAGGCTATCACCGCGTGTCGGAGAAGCGCCTGTCGGAACGCACCGCTGAAAACGGTGCGCCGGCGCCGGTCGTGACGAGCGCGGGCGCGCTCGTCGAGGGCCTGCAGGCGCTGGGCGCGAAGCGCGTATCGGTCGTTTGCCCTTACATGAAGCCGCTTACGCAGCGGGTGGTCAACTACATCGAATGCGAAGGCGTCGAAGTGAAGGATTATATTGCGCTCGAGATTCCGGATAACCTGCAGGTCGCGGCGCAGGATCCTCTCCGTCTCGTCGATATCTACAAGCGCCTTGATCGCAGCAACATCGACGCGATTGTGTTGTCGGCATGCGTGCAGATGCAATCGCTTCCGTCGATTGCGCGCGTGCAGGACGAGTCGGGCATCCCGACCGTCTCGGCCGCGGTCGCGACGACGTGGCAAATGCTGCGCCGTCTAGAACTGCGCGCGGAAGTGGCGGGCTGCGGCGAGTTGCTGTCCGGAAAGTATTGACTGCCGGCAAAACGCTGGCCGTGGCCGGCTCGGTGCATCCGGAAACCGCCCGATCGGACTTGGCGGCGGGGACGTAATCGCCGCCGGGCTCGAGCGGCGTTATGGTGCAATACGATCAACCAGTTATCCACGAAGGAGATGACGACGTGAACACCGCCCTTGATCAATTGGCCATCGGACTCGCCAGCGGGGATGTCCGTGTGATCGACCTCACTCAGACGCTGTCGCCGGAATTTCCGGCGTTGCAGCTCCCGCCGCAGTTCGGCCAAGTGTGGGCGTTCAAGATGGAGACAATCAGCCGGTACGATGAGAAGGGGCCTGGCTGGTACTGGAACAACTTTTCGTGCGGCGAGCACACGGGCACGCACTTTGATGCCCCCGTGCACTGGATCAGCGGCAAGGACCATCCGCGCAACACCGTCGATACGATCGACGTACGTAATTTTCTAGCGCCCGCGGTCGTGGTGGACGCAAGCGCCGAGGTGACGGAAAACGCGGATTGGCTGCTGACGCCGCAATTTCTACAGCAATGGGAGGAACGCCATGGCCGGATACCGGCCGGCGCCTGGGTCTTGTTTCGTACCGACTGGTCCAAGCGCAAGGATCCCGTCGAGTTTCTCAACCTGAAGGACGACGGCGCACATTCTCCCGGGCCGACGCAGGCTGCGGTCGAATGGCTGATTCACGAACGCGATGTTCACGGCTTCGGCGTGGAGACCATCAATACGGATGCGGGGCAATCCTACAGCTGGCCCGTTCCTTACCCTTGCCACACCCTGATGCACGGCGCCAACCGCTATGGCTTGCAGTGCCTGACGAACCTGGACCAACTGCCACCCACGGGCGCGCTGATCGTCTCGGCTCCGCTAAAAATACAAAACGGCTCGGGCAGCCCGCTGCGCGTGCTCGCGCTCGTCGCCGACGGAGGAGCATGATCTCAAACCGCAGTACTGGTGGCTTGACGCTGCGATCACGAACTTCCGTCAACTATGTCAGGTCCAGTTTGCGTAAGGTCAGCGCGCCGCAAGGAGTACTCGATAGTAGTGCCAGGCAGGCCGCGAATCGAATCCATATTACTTTTCACTTACAGTGCGGCATAACGATTGCGAGGTAACGGGCATTCACCCGCTATGGCGGCGAGGTTGACATGTCGACTACCGCAGCGTTCGATTTTTCGCGTTCGCTATCGAAACCCGCCCTCCGACACGAGGTTCATCAGATAACGTCTGTCGATGGCTTTCTCGCCTTGCGCGGTGTTTGGGAAGGCCTACTGAGGGAGGCGGAAGATTGCCCGGCGCACATGGCGTTCGATTATTGCCGGTTGGCCGCCTCTCGTGCGCTTGCCGCGGGCGGGGTCGTCAAGATTGCGATGGTGTTCCGCGGACATGAACTGGTGGCGCTTTGGCCGGTTTCCGTCATCCGGCGAGGCCTGCTGCGCGTCGGCCAGCAACTGACCAGTGGTACTGGCGAGGAATATGGTGGTCCACTCGTCAAGGGAAAACCCGATAACACGGTCTATGAAAGCGTTGTCGCTGCAATCCGGCAAGTTGGCGCCGACGTCGTCGAGATCCCACTGGTACGCGACGGCAGTCCGTTACAAATCGCCCTCGAGGCGGTTCCGCAATCCTGGGTACTCGCCTTGTTGCCCGCGCGTCGGCGCGGACTTCCCGGCTACTCACTATCGCTGCGCGAGTTTGCCCGGTGGGAGGATTTTCTCAAGACGCGGCCCAAGTCGCTTCGCGACACACTGAGGCGTCGCCACAAGCGCCTCGAGGAACGGGGGCACGTCGAGTTCGGCTGGTGCAGGACGGCGGACGATGCGGCCTCGGTCCTGACGTGGCTATTCGACAACAAGCGGCGCTGGGCTGAACGCCGCGGCTTCCGAACGTCGTATCTGATGAACAACCAGGTACGGGATTTCTTTATCGAACTCGCGCGCATAACCGATTCCGCGACGACGCCGCTTGTCGCATTCGTGAAGGTCGATCACGTACCCGTCGCAGCGACGATCAACTTGGTTGGAGCTCGGACGGTCGAGAGCGCCATGACCACCTATGACGAAGCTTTCGCCAAGTACTCAGTCGGGAACTTGCTGACGGAGTTTCAGGCCCGTTGGTCACACGCGAATGGGCGCGATCTCGACTTGCGCGCTTATCACGCGGATTACAAGGTGACCTGGGCCAATCGTCAGGCGTACTACCAGAATCGTCCGATATTTCTTACCCCACGCGG
>CAYPWK010000043.1:0-2213 GCA_964414365.1 uncultured Burkholderia sp. | reverse complement strand
ACCATGGTCGTCGCAATGGTCGCCGTGCGGATGATGAAGGTGCCCATCGACCAGGTAATCAACGTGATCACCGTGCGGAACGGGTTCGTGTCCGCAGCCCGGGCCGTGCACATGACCGGGCTCGTGACCACTGGCGCCGTGCGTGCAGTCATCCGGGTTGTTCGCGCTCACCTCTACCTTGTGCTCGTCCACATGATCTCCATGCGGATGATGCAGATGCCCATCGTGCAGGTAGTCGACATGATCACCATGCTTGATTCCGGTATGCCCGCACCCCGGACCGTGCTCGTGATCATGCTGGGCGTGATGCGGTTCATGACAGTTCGTGCTCATGGTTGTCCTCCGTTGGTCGAGAGTGAACGAGTCGTTTTGCGGCGTGTGCCAGGACACGAGAAGCGAATCTGGCGTAGCGGAGAGGCCCGCTGCGAGCTTCCTGCCGTTGCCACCGTGTGGACGGCGGCTGCCGGCCTAGCTGTAAGGATACGCTCATAGCGGAAAACGCAGCGGTGTGAATCGTATAGGCCCGCGCGTCAATCGGGCGGGCTGGCGGCGGCTGAAAAAACCCTCCAGGACCCTGTGCCGGATTGGAAAAATCGCTGATGACCGATCGCACCGCGGTCTCCCCGTCCACCCGGATTAGCCTGTTGGCACTGCCATCGGCGACCAGAATATCGCCACCGTCAATGTCAATGGGGACGGCCTGGGCGAGGCCTGCCAACAGCGGTCCACAGAGCAGTGCGACGCACCCTGCAAGGAGGCGCGGCTTGCACAGCCGGAATATTGATGTTCGACCTGCGCGGAAAACGCAGGCCTTCAAGCGCATGATCCACTTCGCTGCCTTTTTCATCGCATCACTCCTTTTGGCCGTGGCTGCACATTAGTGAGGAACGTCGGCCCGGAAAGTAGTGCTAACGCACGTATCCAGGACTGGCCTTTGGAGGAAGGGACCGGTCTCGACGATTTATCATGTGAAGATAGTCAATTTCGGCCGATTATTTCCGCCATTCTGTGATGCGGTAGAAAAACGCCAAATCAGCGGATGTCAGAAGACGTTGACCTGAAGGTAGTGCTGGATGCGGATCATGGACTATCAAACGATGCGGCACATCTTGGCGAGCTGAATGGATGCCGTCGTTGATGTGATGACTGCATGCGTGAGCGAGACCACGGTTCAGTCGCTGATCACTTGCTCGAACCGCTCCAGAAGCAAGGTCGGTGCAGGTATTGCGCGATCGTCGCCACATCCCACAGTGCCACGTCAACCGGGATTGCCGGGCGCGACGACAGCGCGGCGATTGGGTCAGCCTCAAGAGCCGGAAATTTGCACTTCAGAACGGCCCTGATTCTGGGTCAGCCTCATAGTGTTTTCGGTCATGAGCAAGAACAAAGTAACCGGTTTGGCGCGTTGCTTGGCGACTACTTTTGTCGATGGCGCTCCGAATTCTACGTTGTTTTTCTCTTTAAAATCAATGAAATAATAAATGTTATCGTTGGCGGTGGCGACCGTCGTGGCGACTATTGTGATGCTGGATGGCCCTTTCGATGTTGCCTTGCTGAGGGCGTGACGCTTCGCGCTATCATCCCAACCGTCAAGAATCTTCAAGCATGATGAGCCACCGATGGCCAAGCAAAACATGACAGGCAGCGCGCTCCGCGGCGCTCGGTCGCGCAAGGGGGAGGCGACGCCCGCTGGAGCGGACGATGCCACGCACGAATCGCCGGATACGCCGGCACCTTCCGATGAAGAGGGCGCGGGATCGTCCACCTATCTCGTACCCGGCCTCGAGCGCGGACTGCGCATCCTCACGGAATTCTCGGCGCGTGAACCCGTACTCGGCGCGCCGGAATTATCGCGGCGCATCGGCATTCCGCGTACGACGACATTCCGTCTGCTGCAGACACTCGAAGCCCTTGGTTTTCTGGAGCGGGTAAATGGCGATCGCCAGTTTCGTCTGGGCGTTGCCGTGCTGCGGCTCGGCTTCGAGTACTTGAGTTCGCTCGAACTCACCGATCTTGGCACGCCCGTGCTCGAACATCTGCGCGATACGACTGGGCTCAGCGCGCACCTGCTGATTCGCGACGGGCGTGATGTCGTATTCGTCGCGAAAGCGCAAGCGCGCGATTCGATGTTCAGTTCGGTCAAGGTGCAGGTGGGCACGCGTTTGCCGGCGCATGCCACGGTGCACGGACACGTGTTGATGGGCGATCTCACG
>CAYPWK010000042.1:16738-21518 GCA_964414365.1 uncultured Burkholderia sp. | reverse complement strand
CAACAACGCGTGGAACGCTAATGTCATCGATCAGTCGGCGCCCGGTTGGCCTCGATTCCTTGTCGAGCGAATCGTCGAGCCGCTATGGCAACGCGGCTACCGCGGGTTTTTTCTCGATACGCTCGACTCCTACCAACTTGTCGCCAAGACCGATGCGGAGCGGGCCGGCCAGCAGGCGGGACTCGTCGCCGCGATCGGCGCAATCAAGACGCGCTTTCCCGAGGCTCGACTGATCCTGAATCGCGGCTTCGACATCCTGCCTCGCGTGCATGACGACGTGAGCGCAGTGGCGTTCGAATCGCTCTTCGGCCAGTGGGATCAAAGCAATCGACGCTATGGAGCGGTGCCGGCCGGGGACCGCGACTGGCTGCTTGCGCAGGCCTCGACGATCCGCGTGCGCTACGATTTGCCCGTCGTCTCGATCGACTATTGCTCGCCCACCGATGACCGATGCCGGCGAGAGATTGCACACAAGATCTGCGATCTTGGCATCGTGCCGTATGTGACCGATGGTGCGTTGCAAACCGTTGGTCGTGGCCCGGGGCGATGACGTTCGGACGCGAGAGAGAGTCGATCGCCGTGATCGTCGAATGATCGCGGGTCACGCTGCCTCACCGGAATCTCGATCGCAGGTACGATGTGGCATACACATTGCGTGACAGCGATGGTCCTACGGACATTTCGAGGAGAGCCATCATGCCCGAACGGAAAACAGTCGCACGTGCCCAGGCCGACAAGCGTGCGGGCAAAGCGCCGACCACGCAGGCCGGCGAGTTCGTGAAAGAAGAGGTCGAGCACGTGCGCGCCGGCAAGCACGGCGTGCGCTCGGCCAAGCAAGCCGTGGCGATCGGCCTGTCGAAGGCACGGCGTGCGGGTGTTCCGTTAAAGCCGCCGAAGAAGGGGGCGACGAGCGAAGCGACTCGCAAGAAGGCGGAGAAGGATACGGCGGCCGGCCAGCACGGAACGAAGGACTCGCCGAGCAAGGAGACGAAGGCCAAGCGTTCGCGCACGACGACGGCCGTGCTCAAACGTGAAAGCCAGAAGGGCGCATCGCACGAGGCGATGGCCAAGCAGGCGCGTTCATCGGCGGCGAAACGGCCGGCCGCGAGCCGATCGGCCGCCGCTAAGAAAGCTGCGCAGACGAAGGGCGCCGCGGCTCGTTCAGCGGCGGCGAAGAAGGCAGCGAAGACGCGTGCCGCTCGCGCCCATCATTGATATCGGCGAACATCGAAACAAACACGACGACGGATTACCGATGACTGCCTACTCCCAAAGCGCGCCGACGCGCGCGGAAGTCGACGCGCTTGCCGGCGCGTCGATCCTCGAGTTCGGCACGGACTGGTGCGGCTATTGCCGCGGTGCGCAGCCTTTCATTGCCGAATCGCTCGCGCGCATCCCGCAGGCCCGGCATCTGAAGATCGAAGACGGTCCCGGCCGGCCTCTCGGCCGCTCGTTCAAAGTGAAACTTTGGTCGACGTTGATCTTCCTGCGAGACGGCGTGGAAGTCGCACGCGTCGTGCGTCCGCCCGACGTCAAGGCGGTCGACGAAGGCGTCGCGATGCTCGTGAGAGCACAGGGAACTTAGTGCTGGCGGCCGGCCCGTGGCGAGCGTAGTTCTGCCGTCGTCGATTTCGTCGCTCTCTGTTTGCAGCAGGGCGTGCGCCCAGCCGGGCGCCACGCCCTGATATGTTGTTGCGTTGCAGCAACAAAAATCACCGGCGCCGCTTCGAGCTACCAAAAGAATTGCTGCTATGCACTAGACGAGGCCTAGGGAAAACCCCTAAAATTCGAGCTAGGGAAAACCCGTACTCGATAGGGAGTCACCATGAGCTTCGTTCTTGCACTGTTTCAAAAGATCAACGACCTTTTCGCGTCGCCGCACTTGCCGCTCGACTCCGATTACTCCTTCCAGGCGCGTTACCGCGAAGCCGAGCGCATTCGCACCTCGCGCGCCACCATCCTCGGCATTCGGCTCGTCGACTGAAAGCTCGAACCGGAAGGTTGCTGACTTGCCGCGTCGGGCAGCGCGGCCGCTTTCTCCGCCGAGAAACACTGCCCGCCAAATGACAAGGGACCTCGCGGGCACCTGACGGTGCCGGAGGTCCCTTCTTCAATCAGCCCGCGTTGCGGGCTGTACTTCGGGTAGTGCCTTCTTATTGACCCGTGTATCCGAGGGGCGCCGTGACGTTCGCCTTCGCGACCGTGGCGTTCGTGGACACCACGTAGATCGGCGATTCCGTCAGCTTCAGCGTCGCCACGCCGTTCGAGTAGGGCACGGTGCTCGTGTTGCCCATCACATCGAGGACGGTGACGTTGCCGCTCGTACCCGCCGAGTCGACTTGCAGCCCGTACGACGTGCTGTAGCTCGAGCTATACGAGCCCGACGAGTTCGGCCACTGCGAGTTGTTGTGCGTCCAGAGGGCCGTGATGACCTTACCACCGTTGAGCTGCTGGAACGCGTAGCCGTAGACCATCGTCGGCAGGCCGTTGATGCGTCCGAGCGTCTGCGTGCCGTCGATGATGCGCGTCATTGCGGCGAACGCCATCGCTTCAGGCTTCGGGCTCAGGTTCGTCGCGCCGTATGCACCTTGCGCATCCGAGAGGTCGAAGAACGAGCCATAGCCGACTTCATCCGGATAGTCAGGGCCGTAGAAGAAGTACGTCACCTGCGCGCCTTCGCCGAGAATGATCAGGTGGGCGCGTGCAGCGACCGCAGCTTGAGCATAGAGCTGGTTCGACGACGGCGAGTTGGGACCATACGCGACACCCGGGTCATAGCTGATGCCGAGCTCCGTCGACCAGAGTCGCATGTTCGGCTTGACCGACTGCATTTCCGAGCGCAGCTGCTGCATCTGCTTGTCGAGCGCGTTCGCGACGTTCGCCGGATTCGGATCCGTGTCGTAGAGCTCGGGCGGATGCGACGGGTAGGTGCCGGCGTTGTAGTAGCCATGCGTCGTGATGCCGTCGATGTACTGACCGAGGCCAAGTGCCGCGTACGTCTGCAAGTAGCCGCTCGTGCACTGAGTCTGGCAGTTGGCGACGAGCGGGTTCGTCGTGCCCATGACCACCGCGTTCGGATCCGTCGAGTGCAAGCCCGTGTAGACGGCCTTATACATCGCGACGAAGTTCGACTGCGAATCGGTCCACTGCGGCTCCCACGTCACCTGGAAGTAGTCGTTTTGCTGGCTCGGGAAGTACGTCTTGCGGACGTTGGCCGTATCCGTGCCGACTCGCGCCATGTAGTTCTGGTAGTAGCCGAGATCGGACGGCGCGTGCGTGTCGTCCTGGAATCCACCCGTCGGGCTCGCCCAGGCAGGGATGCCGTCGAGGCGCACGAGGCGCATGATCTTGCCGCTCGTGTACGACGGATCGAGATTCGAAAGCGAAGGCGTCCATGTGTTGGGGCCGTTCGGCTCCATGGCGGAGAGCTCGCGATCGTCGATCGTCTGCGAGATGCCAAGGGCCGCCAGCGCTGCCGCGTTGCTGTTGAAGCCCTGCATGCCGAAGCGGTGCTGTTCCTGATGCGAGTACGAGACCGCCGGGATCACGCCCGAAACGTTGGGCAGAACACCGAACGTTGCAATGCCCGTCGGACGCGTGCCGGCTTGCGGCAGTGTGCCGCCTGCCTTGGAGAGCGTCGCAGTGACGGCGAAGTAACCGCCAACCGTCGACGTACACGAGAGCGTGTTCGTTTGCGTGCCGCTCGCGACGGCGAACGTGCCGCTGCCCTTGACGTTGCCGACGTGGTCTTGGATCGACCAGACGACGTTGTCAGCCGCGGGAGCCGCGGTGACGAAGGACAGCTTGAATGCGCTGCCTTGTGCGAACAGGCGCGTGCCGTCGCTGGTCTGCACGTCGGCGCTGATCACGCCATTCGCGGAGCCGCCGGAAGAGGCAGTCGGCGTCGAGCAGTTGATCGTGCCGCTCGCCGAAGCCGTCGACGTCGAATTGCTGGTCGTGCCTGTCGACGTCGAATTGCTGGTCGTGCCTGTCGACGTCGAGCCGGACGTGCTCGTACCCGAGGTGGACGTGCCGGACGTGGAAGTAGAACCCGAGGTCGACGTGCCGGACGTTGACGTAGTACCCGAGGTGGACGTGGTGCCGGACGTCGTACCCGTCGTCGCCGAGCCTTGGATCCAGCAATACTTCGTCGAACCGTATGCGGGGTCGTTCCCGAACGAACCGTTGTTACAGGCAACGCCGTTCGTGAAGATCGCCGACATGTTGTTGGCGGTGGTGCTCGTTCCGTAGATGACCGTCTTCGATCCAGAGAACGAGCAGAAGCCGCCTTCGGTTGCGCACTTGGTCCACGTTCCGCTGGTGCTCGTGGTACCGCTCGTGCTCGTCGTGCTGGTGGTCGTCGTGCCCGACGTCGTCGGGGCGTACCAGCAGGACTTCGAGTAGCCGTAGGCGGGATCCGTTTGGGACACCGTGCCGTTGGAGCAGGTCACGCCGTTCGTGAACGGGCCGTTGATGGTGTACATCAGCGAGGGCGACGTCGTGCCGAAGACGACTTTCGCGCTGCCGCTGAAGGAACAGGTTTGGTTTTCCGATGCGCACAGCTGGTAAGTCACGCCGTTGATCGTCAACGTGCTCTGCTCTGCATGCGCGCTCGAGGGCCACAAGCCCGCGAAATTAAATACGACCCCTAAAGAAATCAATATCCACAGCCGTAATTTGTACAGCGGTTCTGCTGATCTTGGAGGTGAAAAAGGAAAAAAGGAAACAAAGGACTGCACGGGGAACCTCGCTGCGTCGTCGTTGAAGGCAGACGAATTAA
>CAYPWK010000042.1:12000-16638 GCA_964414365.1 uncultured Burkholderia sp. | reverse complement strand
GCCTTGATCGCGCTGTTCACCGATTTCGGTGCCGACGATATCTACGTCGGCCAGATGAAGGTCGCGCTGCTGCGCGATGCAGGGGCCGGCACGCCCATCGTGGACGTGCTGCATGAGGTCCCCAACTACGATGCGCGGGCGGGCGCGCATCTGCTTGCTGCGTTACGAAGCTGGTATCCGGACGGTACCGTGTTTCTCTGTGTCGTCGATCCCGGTGTCGGCAGCGATCGCGATGCGGTGGTCGTGCAGGCGGACACGCAATGGTTCGTCGGGCCTGACAACGGGTTGCTTTCTGTGGTTGCGGCACGCGCGTCGCGCGTGCGGACTTGGCGCATAACGTGGCGTCCGAGCGGGCTTTCGGCATCGTTTCATGGCCGCGACTTGTTTGCGCCGATGGCGGCATGGGTCAGTGTTGCAGGCCATGCCGATCGCCTGCCTCTCGATAGGCTCGAAGAAATGCCGGGTCTCGACGTAGAGCTGGGGGGTGACGATGTCGCCCAGGTGATCTACGTCGATCACTACGGCAATGTATTGACCGGGTTGCGGGCCGATGCAGTATCGACGGCTGCGCGGTTGCGAGTCGGACCGAAGGATCTGACGTATGCGCGTGTGTTCTCGGAGGTCGCGGCCGGTCAGGCATTTTGGTACGTCAACTCGATTGGGCTCGTGGAAATCGCCGTCAATTGCGGCAGCGCCGCGGCGCTACTTGGGGCGCGTGTCGGGGACCCGGTGACGATCGCCGCCTGACCGTGGGAACACTTTGTAAATCAAAGCGTTGGCGCCTACACTCCAAGCACGTCACATTGTGATCATTTGTCTCCTGGCAAAGCCAATAATCAGAGGGAGCCTGATCCATGTTCCAACAAGTTCTCAATCCGACGGGCAACCTGTTCGTATCGTGGTTACTCGCCCTCGCGCCTGTCGTCGTTCTCCTCGTCCTGCTCGCCGTCTTCAAGGTTTCCGCATGGATTTCCGTGCTGATCGGTGCGGTCGTCACCTTTGTCATCGCCTCGGTGGTTTGGACCATGCCGGTGACAACGGGCCTCAGGGTGTTCGCCTACGGCTCGTTGACCGGGATCTGGGCCGTCGACTGGATTACGTTCTGGGGCGTGATGCTCTTCAACTCGCTGACGCTCACCGGCGTATTCGACGATTTCCGTCGCTGGCTAACGACGCAGGGCACGGCGGATGTGAGAGTGCAGACGATCATGTTTGCCTGGGCTTTCGGCGCGTTGCTCGAAGGGTTGGTCGGATTCGGCTATCCGTGGGCGTTCGTCGCGCCGATTCTGATCGCACTCGGCATTCCGGATCTCGACGCCATTCGCGTTGCGGCACTCGCCAACAACGCCCCCGTTTCCTACGGGGCGCTCGGTGTCCCGATCATCGCGCTAGCAGCGGTGACCGGCCTGCCCGTGCTCGCGCTGTCCGCATCGGTCGGGCACATTGTGGCGGTCCTGGCATTGCTGCCGCCGTGGGTATTGATCTATCTGGTAACGGGACGAACGGGGCTGCGCGACGGCTGGCCGCTCGCCCTGGTTGGCTCGTTCGCCTACATCGCGGGGCAGTATCCGGTCGCCGTATTCCTCGGCCCTTATTTGCCCGACGTCACGGGCTCGATTGTCTGTTTTGCGGCCCTCTTCATACTGCTCAAGTTCTGGCGCCCGAAGCGAACGCTTGGCTATGGTGGAGTGCCGATCGATGCCGAAGCGGTCAAGGCCGCCAGTGAGGCGCATGGGCTGACGGGCGCGCAATTGCTTCGTGCATGGCTGCCGTTCATCGTGCTTATCGTGGTCGTGGTGCTGTGGACGGGCCCGTGGTCGCCGCTGCCGAAGATCGTCTGGGCGAAGCTTTCCGCATCGGCGGGCTCGTCGATTCACCCGGGCACCCAGATCAGCGCGCAGTTTTCCTTTGCGCCGTTTATCGGCGGCACGGCGATCTTCGCGTCCTGGCTCATCACGGCGTTGTTGATCGGTATGAAGCCGGCTCAATATGCGGAAGCGTTCACGCGGACCTGGCATCAGATGTGGGGTGCCCTACTGGTGGGCGTTTTCATTTTTGGCCTCGCGTACGTCTACAACTTCTCGGGCATGGCCGCTTCGCTTGCCGAGGGCTTTTCGAAGATCGGAGTCGCCTACATCATCGTTGCGCCGATCCTTGGGTGGATCGGCGTGGCGCTCTCCGGCAGCAATACGTCGACGAATGCGATGTTCGGCTTCTTCCAGGTGACGGTCGGCCGCTTGCTCGGATTCCCGATTCTGCTATTGCCGTCGCTCAATTCGATCGGCGCCGAGGTAGGAAAGCCCGTTGCGCCGCAAACGACTAGCGTCGGCGTATCGACAAGCCGTTTCGTACGCAACGAAGGCGAGGTCATTCGCCACAATATGGGATGGACGTTCATCCTGTTGGTCTATCTCATCATCATCGGCGTGGGCTTCTATTTCTTGGCGCCGGGAGTGATGGCACTGGGGGCGGGCGGGTAGCGATTTTGAACGCGTTGTCCGCCCCGCGAACTCGCTTTTTGACGCGCTCGCCTTGTTCAGCTTGCGCAACGTTCTTGGGCGCTCGCTTACTCTTCCTGAGTAGCGTGCATGGCGACAGCCTGCGGCGTGTTCCGGAAGCTGATTGCCAGACGGTTATAAGTGTTCATCAGCCCGATTGCGATCGTGAGATCGACGAGCTCCCGCTCGTCGAACACAGCACGCGCTGCTTCGTAAGCTGCATCGGGGACACCGGTTTCTGACACCCGAGTGACCGATTCGGCCCACGCGAGCGCGGCACGCTCACGCTCGTCGAAGAGATCGCCTGCTTCCGCCCAAGCCTGCAACAGCGCCAGCTTTTCCACTTTCAAGCCTTGCTTCAGCAAATCACGCGTGTGCATGTCGAGGCAGTACGCACAATTGTTGATTTGCGAGATACGGAGGTAAGTCAAGTTCACGAGAACAGGCGAGAGGCTGCTTTGCGTGATGTATCCGTAGACGCCGCCAAGTGCCTTGACGCCTGCCGGCGCGATCTGCGTATAGTCGAGACGCTTGCTCATGTGTTTGCTCCTTCGAGGTGAATCACTTAACTGGGGTGGTCAAAACTTTGTCGTCGGTATCCACTACGAATACTGCGAGCAGCTTCGCGGGCTTTATCTTGCTCGCATTCCGGCTCACACGATGCACGGCGCCAGGCTCCTCGAAGAAGCTTTCGCCGGCGTGATAGACGCGCAGCGGGCCATCGTTCACCTGTGACTCGATTTCGCCCGATATGACATAGGCGTAGATGAACGCGGAGTTCGCGTGCTTGTGGGCGGGCGATGTTCCGCCAGGGCCATAGTCAACGACTACGGCGGTCAACGACTTGCCGGGAATGTTGGGGATAGCGTGCTGGAAATTTGGCACGACGGTCGCGCCCCCTTCCTGGGCCATGGCGGGAGCCCCGACGGTGAAAGAAAGCGCCGCGCACACCGCGCCGATAACGGTTCGAATGTTCATAACCTTATTCCTCGTTGAGTTGCCTGTATTGTGGTTCGGCTATGGGCCACGAGAAAGAACCAGGAATGAACATTTTTTATGTACCATGGCGCGATGACGAAGCCGCTGGAAATCAAGCTCGACCGGTCTGCAAAGATTTCGTTGGCCGACCAGATCCACAGAGCAATCAGCACCGCAATCGAGAACGGAGGGCTCGCGCCCGGTGCTCGCCTTCCTTCATGGCTCGATTTGGCCGCCCAACTCGGCGTTGCCCGCGGTACCGTCCGCCTCGCCTACGACCGGCTGTCCGACGCCCAGCTCATTGTCGCTTCGCGTGCGAAGGGGACGCATGTCGCCGATAGGCCGCTAGCGCCCGTGCAGATGGGCACGCGGTCGGATCCGGGCTCCTTCATGGCGATGTACGAAGAACTCACTGCCGGCCCGGCGATATTTCAGATGGGCGTGCCCGCGCAGGGAACGCTTCCTGCCAAGCTGTTCACCAAGGTCCGTTCGTTCGCTCTACGCGCCGAAACCAGCGCCTCGGTCGTTTATCCCGATCCGCGCGGCGAAATGGAACTGCGACGCGAAATTGCCGCGTACGTTGCCATTGCACGCGGCATTGCTTGCTCGCCTGCACAGATTGTGGTCACGAGTGGATTCAGCGGCGGCCTGGGATTGGCACTCCGCGCATTGGAGCTCGAGGGAGGAAAGGCCTGGGTGGAGAACCCCGGCTTTCCGTTCACCCGACACGGTTTGAAGCTCGCGAATATGTCACTTGCGCCGATTCCTGTGGACTCGGACGGAATCAATGTCGATTACGGCCTCCGATATGAATCCGATGCAGATGTCGCCGTGGTAACCCCTGGGCAGCAGGCGCCGCTCGGCGCTACGCTTTCGTTAGCCAGGCGTCTGCGCCTTCTCGAGTGGGCGGCCGAAAAAGGAGCGTGGATCATTGAAGACGACTATCTGAGCGAATTGCAACTGACGGCTCGTGCAGCGCCCGCGCTCGCATCGCTCGATCGCGCGCAGCGTGTCGTTCATATTGGCTCGTTCAGCAAAACGATCAGTCCCGCATTGCGATTGGGCTTCGTGGTCGCGCCCTTGCCGCTCGTGTCCAAGTTCGCTGAAGTGGCTGCATGCCTCGCTCCCGCGCCGTGGCCGTCGGTTCAACTTGCAACGGCGC
>CAYPWK010000042.1:0-11900 GCA_964414365.1 uncultured Burkholderia sp. | reverse complement strand
TACGGCCAGATCGGGAGATGGGGCACTTCGTCCGCTTCTATGACGCCGATTCTCTGCTTCTCGACGAGGTAGTCGAATTTTCACGCGAAGCGTTGAATTCGGGAGGCTGCGCCATTCTAATCGCCACTCAGGCGCATCTTTCCGCCATGAGCGAGCGTCTTGGCTTGATCGGGCCAGTCGGTGAAGGGGCAAGCGTTGCGCGCGGCGGGATCGTGATGATCGACGCCGAGGTGGCGCTCGCGGGCTTCATGGTCGACGGCTGGCCCGACGAGGCACGGTTCATCGAGACGATCGGCAGCCTCATCGCCAAGGCGGCGGCCGAAGTGATGAACGGCCCGGTTCATGCGTTTGGCGAGATGGTGGCCGTCCTCTGCGCGGCGGGGCAGTATGACGCCGCGCTGCGCCTCGAAGCGCTCTGGAATGCGCTTGCGAACCACCATTCGTTCAGACTCTTCTGCGCCTATCCGCACGGACTCTTTCCCAACGCGGAGCAAAGCTCGATCTTCGAGGGTATCTGCCGCGCGCACACGCACGTGTTGCCCAGTGAGTTGCTCACTCGCACGCCCGCGTCCGACACGCACCGGTTGATCGCGCAGTGGCAGCAGAAGGCGGCTGCGCTCGAGGTCGAAGTAGAGCGCCGCCGAGCGGCGGAATCGGCGCTGCGTCGGCGCGAGCAACAGCTCGAGCGCGCCAATCGCGCAAAGGACGAGTTCCTGGCGATGCTTGGCCACGAACTGCGCAACCCGCTGTCACCCATCGTGACGGCGCTGCAGTTGATGCATATGCATCCTGGCGCAGCCGCGTTGCATGAGCTGAACATCATCGAGCGTCACGTCGAGCATCTGGTGCGGCTCGTGGACGACTTGCTCGACATTTCACGCATCACGAGCGGCAAGATCGAGTTGAAAAAGCGCACAGTGCCGGTCGAAGAGGTGTTGAAAAATGCCGTCGAAATGGCGAGCCCGCTGCTGGAGCAGCGCCATCACCGGTTGACCATGGCGCTCCAGCCCGACCTCGCCTGGACGGTCGATCCGACGCGGCTCGCGCAGGTTGTCTCGAACCTGCTCACGAATGCGGCTCGCTATACGGCGACCGGCGGCACGGTGCGGCTTACCGCGTGGCGCGATGCGGGCGATACCATCGCGGTCAGCGTGCAGGACAACGGGATAGGCATTCCCAAGCGCATGTTGCCGCGCGTCTTCGATCTGTTCTTTCAGGGCAAGCCCGGCCGGGATCGCACTCGCGGAGGACTCGGCATTGGGCTCGCGCTCGTCAAGAGTCTTGTTGAAATGCACGGTGGCAGAGTCAGCGTGGTGAGCGCCGGACCAGGGCGGGGCAGCGAGTTCACGATTCGCGTGCCCGCCGCATCGCCGCTGCGCGATGCAGGAAGCCACAACGGCGCCGCGATCCCGGCGGAGACGGCCGTCAAGCCGCCGGCAGGGAAGGGCCGGCGCCTCTTGCTCGTCGACGACAACATCGATGCGGTGGAGGCGCTTGCGCTCTTTCTCTCGTTGTACGGCCATGACGTAAAGACCGCCCACGACCCTGTCTCTGCGTTGCGCATTGTCGGCGAGTTCGACCCTGAGATCGCAGTCATCGATATTGGCTTGCCCGTCATGGACGGGTATGAACTGATCGGGCGCCTGCGCACCGCCCTCGAGGGGCGCGCGTGCTCATTCATCGCACTAACGGGCTACGGCCAGGATGACGACCACAGGCGCAGCCGCGAGGCCGGCTTCGACCGGCATTTGGTCAAGCCCGTAGACCCGCGGCAGGTACTGCAGATCATCGACGAATTGCATGCGGGGGCATGCGAACTCCGACGGAACGTATCGCCCGATCGTTAGCGCCGCATGCGGAGTGGGAGCGCTTCACGCATCGCTGCGAAGCGAGTCGTTTTGAATTAGGCAACTGACTTCGTTGCGGCGTATTCGTCGCCGACCATCATCTTGACCACGGATTCGCCATCGGTCTCGGTCACTCGCTTCTCTCCGACCGCCTCACCACGTCGCAGCACGACAATACGATCCGACACACTGAAAATGTCGTGCAAGTTGTGCGAAATCAGGATGACAGAGACGCCTTTCTTCTTTAGCCCAAGAATCAGTTCCATCACCTTTCTCTGCTCCGGTACACCGAGAGCGGCCGTGGGTTCGTCCATGATCAACACACGCGCATTCCAGTAAATCGCGCGTCCGATCGCGATGGCTTGGCGCTGTCCGCCCGAGAGCATCTTGACCGGACCGTAGATCTTCTTTTCCGGTATCACGATATCGAGCTGGTCGAGCACCTCGCGCGCCACTGCGGCCATGCGCGGGCGATCGATCGTGCTGATGCCGAACCGGCGGTTCAACGGCTCACGGCCAAGGAAAATGTTGCTGCCCACATCGAGATTGTCGGCAAGCGCAAGGTCTTGATAGATTGTCTCGATGCCCTTCGCACGCGCGTCGTGCGGATCGCGCATATCGAGCGGCTCTCCATCAAAAAATACCTGGCCCTCCGTGGGCTGATAAACGCCCGAGATGATCTTGATCAATGTCGACTTGCCTGCACCGTTGTCGCCGCACAATGCGACAACCTCTCCCGGATAAGTCTCCATCGACACCTTCTTGAGCGCCTCGACGCCGCCGAAGTGGATCGACACATTGCGTACTTCAAGTAGCGGTTGGCTCATGATTAAGCTCCGAGACGTTCTTTGTACTGGTCGATCAGCACCGACACGATGATGACGACGCCCACCGCAATGAACTGCCAGAACGCGTCGACGTTGATGAATACGAGGCCAAACTCGATGACGGCGATGATCAGCGCGCCGATTAACGTGCCAATCAAATTGCCGGTACCACCGAACAGGCTGGCGCCTCCGATCACGACTGCGGCGATGGAGTTCAGCAGCATGGGTTCGCCGGCGGTAGCCGAGCCTGCGGAAAACCTCGCCGTGTAGACAATGCCCCCGACTGCGGCGAAGGCCGCCGAGAGCAAATAAATCACGATCAGGTGCCGACGTACATTGATGCCCGCGCGCGCGGCAGACTGTTCGTTGCCGCCGACCGCATAGGTGTATTGACCGAAGCGGGTGCGCGACAGAACGAAGTGCATTGCAGCCAACAACACAACGGTGACGATCACCGGATTCCAACCGGAGCCGAGCCATTGCAGTCCCGGATTATCAACCGATACCGTCATACCGCTGCCGGCGGCCAGAAATCCCACGCCGCGGGCGATACCGTACATACCGAGTGTTCCGATAAACGGTGGCACCCGATAACGCGCCACAAGCACGCCGTTAATCGCCCCGGGAATGACCGACACGGCAATCGTCAACGGCACAGAAAGGAAGAGTGACCAAGCTGATGCCCCGCCAAGCAGCGTAAACTGTGCTGCGCAAACCGCGGCGAGGCCCATCACGAACCCGACTGACAGATCGATGCCGGCGGTGACGATGACGAACGTCTGTCCAATTGCAAGTAGCATGGGTGCGCTCGCCGCGAGCGCGATCGACTGTAAGTTGTAGGCATTGACGAGGAACGATCGGTGCTGGGTGACCTGCGACCAGATCTCGATGAACAGACAGAGCGCCGCTAGGAAAAGCCAAGGCCAGAAGCGCCCGACAAGCGCTCTGTAATCGATCCTCTCAGACCACGGTGAGCGCGTCACGGATTGCAGGCCCGAAAGCGAAGGGGTCTTATGCATTGCAATGTCTCCAATGCCTCAGTGCAAAGACCGGACGGCGGTTTCGAGCCGCCGCCGGCGAACATCAGTTGGAATAGATGAATTGCTTGACCTTGGGATCGTCGATGTTCGACTTATCCATCACGACGAAGCCGGTGTCTTTTTGCTTCGGAATGGGTTGGCCACGGATGGCTTCAACGGCATATTTGACGCCGTAGTAACCCATGTCGGCCGGCCGTTGCGCGATTGCATAGTCGACGAGGCCGCTTTTCAGGTCTTTGTCGATGCCCGGCACGGCGTCAAAGACGATGAGCTTGACCTTGCCGCTCTTTCCGGCCATTTGTAAGGCCTGCGAAACGCCTTTGCCTGAGAACGTATTCGTGCCGAACACGCCGGAAAGTTTCGGCTCCCGTGCCAAAACCCCGGACACATCCGAGACCGCCTTGTTCGCGTCGTCTTCACTGTATAGCGTCGGCAGAACTTTGATGTTCGGATACTTCTTCATTTCTTCCTGGAAGCCGCGCACCCGCGCATCGGTACTCGACACGCCCGGCTTGAGGCTCTCGCAGAACACGATGCCCTTCTCGCCGATCGCCTTTGCCAGCGTTCGCGCCGCGATGCGCCCACCTTCCTCGTTGTCAGACGCTATGAAGGAGCGCGGAAAATCTGCGTTTCCGGTACCGGTCTGATACTTGCCGGTGCCGATGAACGTGTCCACGGTGATGACCTTGATTCCCGCGTTCTTCGCCTCCGTCAGCGGCTCGATCAGTTGCTGCGCATCGACAGGCGAAATCAGGATAGCGTCGGGATGCTTTGCGATGAACGCCTTGAGGATCGGGACCTGCTCGGTCGTATTCCAACTTTTCGGGAGCTGGAATAGCAGCTGAACACCGTCTTCGGCCGCTGCTTTCTGCGCGCCGTGGTACATCGTGAAATAGAAGGGATCAACCACGCCCGGCAAAAGGGCGACAACCGGGTGGTCCTTCGACGCATAGGCGGAAGGCGCACCGATCGCAGTGAGCATAAGCGCGCCGAATACAGCACCGACCGCGCGACGGCGCATACGCAAAAACCGAACGGGAATAGAAGGCTTCTTGGCCATCACTGTCTCCTGACTTATGGCGTTTCCGAAAATCGGCCGGCACATGGTGCCCAGCGAAACGTTTAGCGAAACGTTTCGCCAACTGTAGGCACCGCTGGTAGGCGTGTCAATGGAGCATCGGGTAAACATGGAGGTTACCGCCTTGAGACTGCGAGAAAAAACAATGATTTAGGTGGTTTTCGGTGAAAACCCGGATGTCTCCCGATGCGCGAGCTTGCTATAAAACGGCCATCGAAACGTTTCGCTAAACGTTTCGCCGACTAACGGAACGCCACTGGAGACGCGACGTCATGTACACAAAACAAGCGATGCGGGAACTTGGAATAAGGGACGCGCTGACGAGCGAGCAGGCGCGAGAACTCGACGAAAAAGGCTACTTTGTCGTTGAAGATGTCCTGAGCCCGGAGGAATGCCGCTCGATGGCCAGGGAATTCGAGCGGCTCCATGAAATCGAGCGCCTTACGGGGGGGCACGAAGTGCACGTTGAGCCAGGTGCCCGTCGGGTATCGAACATCTTCAACAAAACGTCGGCGTTCGACAAATGCCTTGAACTTCAGCCGGTGCTGGCTGCGGCCCATCACCTGCTCGGCGAAATCAAAGTGCACGGCGCCAACCTCCGCGATCCTGTCAAAGGGTTCGGCCATCAACAGCTGCACGTCGACGTGCCGAAGTATTTCCCCGATGACTGGTGGGTCGTCAACGCCATCGTTTTGTTCGACGACATGACGATGGACAATGGGCCGACCCGCGTCGTGCCGGGGTCACATAAATGGGCACCGATCAACGTGCCCGTTGTCAACCAAGGTGATTGGGAGCCGGGCCCCGTTCCGCAAGAGGATCGCGAGCGAATCCCTGAGGACCTCGATGCACCTTATCCGGGTGAGGTCTATCTGACCGGTCGCGCAGGCAGCGTCTTCGTCATGAATGCGTCAGGATGGCACAGCGGCACGCTGAAAAAGAACGATGCCAACCGCCGGGTGCTACATCTGACGTACACTCGACGGGATCTTCCCCAGCAACTCGTCCAGATTGATTACCTTACGGCCCAACTGTATGAGCGGATGTCTCGTGCGCATCGGTTCCTGCTCGATATCGAGCCGCCCCGTACTCCGGATGGCGTTCTGCGGCAGCCGAAGCGTGAACACGCCGGGTGGTGGAATTGAATCAATGAAAAGCCCAGCGCACAACTTCGTGGAACAAGAATCATGGCAACAATGAAGGATGTCGCACGCCTTGCGGAAGTCAGTGTGGCGACGGTTTCGGCGGTTCTGTCCGGCTCGACATATGTGAGTCCAGATCTGACGGCGCGTGTTCGCTCCGCTGTCAAGACGTTGGGATATGCCCCGAACACGATCGCGAGCAGCCTGAAAAAAGGCACAACCAAGCTTCTAGGCCTCGTGGTGCCGGATATCACGAACCCGTTCTTCACCGAGTTCGTCCACTGTATCCAGAAGCGCGCCCATGCCCTGGGCTACTCGGTGTTGTTATTTGACAGCGATCGTGATTTTGAACAAGAGCGAGCCTACTTGCGGATGCTCCGCGCACATCTGGCCGTCGGCACGATCCTTTGCGCTTCCGCACCAGAAGGTTCCTATGACGAGGTCCACGCCGAATCCGGCATCATGCCAATTGTCACAGTCGACCATGTGGTGCTTCCGAGGGAGTGGGACTCCGTTGCGCTCGACAACATTGGCGCTGCACGCCTTGCCGTGCAGCACATCCTGAAATTCGGCCACACGCGTGTTGCGATCATCGCCGGCCCGCAGTATCTGGTGCCGGGTCGCGACCGCTTGCGCGGTTTCACGGAAGCGCTGGCAGCCGCAAACCTGCCGGTCGTGCCGGAATATGTTCGTCAAGGCGCATTCGGCGAGCCGGAAGCCTACCAGGCCGCGCTCGAACTGATGGATTTGCCGGAGCCACCGTCGGCCATTTTCGTTGCCAACAACCAGATGCTGATCGGCACGATGCGAGCACTGGCTGAGAAGCATGTCGCGTGTCCCGCGGATGTATCGGTTACCGCGATTGACGATTTCCCATGGGCAAACGCTTTTTCCCCTGCGCTCACCACTGTCCGTCAGCCGGTCGACTCGATGGCCGAAGCCGCTCTCACAATGCTGATCGAGCGCATCAATGGAGACGACCGCAGCCCGCGACACATGGTCTTTTCGCCGGAACTGGTTGTGCGTCAGTCATGCCAAAGTCCGTCCTCGAGGGGCAAATCGGTGGCCAGTTCAGCAGGCCGGATGGCCACTGCGACGGGGCGCTAGCAGTCGGCGATAAGTCGCGCTCTCAAAATGTCACCCCGAGGCGCGTGGTCAGTCAGTAATCGGACCCGCTTGCCAAACGACGAATTGCGGTCCTTAATTTAAAGGAATATCGAGTGGAAAGCCAAACAAAAGCATCGCGGGCGAGGGGCGCCACAATTCCCGGGCCGATCGGTTTCGGGGGCGCGCCTCTGGGCAATTTGTTTTCGCCCGTCTCCGAGCAGCTTGCTGCAGAGACGATACACGCGGCATGGACAAGCGGCGTGCGGTACTTCGACACGGCGCCGTTCTACGGTACGGGCCTTTCAGAACGACGCCTGGGACAGATACTCCGCGAATTGCCACGCGAGGACTTCGTGCTGTCCACCAAAGTTGGCAGAATCCTCGTTCCGGACGATTCAGTCCCATCTGCCCAACACGGCTACGTCTCTGGTCTGCCGTTTCGCGTCGAGTACGACTATTCATCGGACGGCGCCTATCGCTCCATCGAGGACAGCCTCGAGCGCCTCGGTCTCGACCGGATCGATGTTGTCTTTATTCACGATGTCGCGGAAGACACGCATGGCGCTGGGTGGGAAATGCAGTATCGTACCGCAATGGATGGCGCGGCGCGGGCGCTTTCTGATCTGCGTGCGCAAGGCGTCATCAAGTCATGGGGTTTGGGCGTCAACCGGGTGGAACCTTGCATCAGAGCGCTGATTGATTCAGACCCGGATGTGTTCCTGATCGCTGGTCGCTACACATTGCTCGATACGTCGGCCCTCGACAGCCTGATTCCCGCATGCAGGCAGCGAGGAGCAAAACTGGTGATCGGCGGTCCCTATAACTCGGGCCTTCTCGCCGGCGGCACCACGTTCGAATATTCAACGGCGCCGGTCGACATAGTTGAAAAGGCGTCTCGGATCGGGGCGCGCTGTGCTCAGTTCGGCGTCAGCCTGAAGGCAGCAGCGTTGCAGTTTTGCGGCGCCCCTGACGTGGTATGCGCCGTTATCGCTGGCGCACGGAACCCTGACGAGGTCCGTGAAAACGTAAAAGAGATGTCAGCGCATATTCCGGCTGACCTCTGGCAGACGCTGAAGGCTGACGGGCTGATCCCGGCGCACGCACCTGAGCCCATTCGGCGATAGAAGACGCGTCGGGGCATGCGAGCACTCGATACGCCACGGCGGCGGTTATGCGTCGCTGCCTGCTGTGGCGAGTCGGAGGCAGTGACCAAAGCACGCTGGTGACCAACGCGGGCTAATTGCTTCGGCTCATTGCACCCGCAGACGGTAGGACGAGATGGCTTGGGGCGGCAAGTCGACGTGAAGCATATCGAGCAATTGTCCCATGCCGGCGAAGACCTTGTAAGCGCTCGCCGCCTGCGCATACTGGCCGCTGATGTAGTCAATGCGCGCACTGTAGTACTCGCTTTCGGCGTTGAGCAGATCGAGCAGCGAGCGCTGCCCAATGCCGAATTGCAAACCATACGCTTCGCGTGTAGAAGCGCTCGAGTCTACATACTGCTTGAGCACGATCGTACGATCACGGGCGGTGCGGTAGGCATTGAACGCAAGCGATACACTTTCCTGCACCTCGCGGCGAGTTTGGTCGCGCTGCTCTTCGGCTTCACGGATCTGCGCTGCAGTTTCCCCGATTCGCGCCTTATCAGCGCCGCCACTGAAAATGTTGAAGCGGAGCCGCAGCATCACGCGACGATCGGTGCTCGGCCCCAGCATGCTTTCGCGATCATGTGCGGTGCTGAGTTCAAGATCGAGTCGCGGCCACAGCGCTGATTTCGCAACGTTGTACTGGGCGCGTGCTTGGTCGACGTCCGCGTCGGCTCCACCAAGCGAGGGGTGACGCGCCAACGCCGAATCCACGGCCAGTTGCTCGGAAGGCGGGATCACCTCCTCCTCTGCGACAGGCATCATCAGCGCGGCGGGCGGCATGCCGACCAGACGTGTGTATGCAATTTCCGCGTCCTTCAAACTGCTTTGCTCTGAGCGCAAATTGTCGCTGGCCAACGCCAGACGAGTTTCGGCCTGATAGAGATCGGCGCGTCGTCCAACGCCACGATCGCTACGCAACTTGATCTGCTCATAGATGCGGCGATGCGCCTCCATATTGTCCTCGGCCGCGGCGGTTGTTTCTTTCCGGCGCAATACTTCGAGATAGGCGCCCACGACGCGCAGTGCCACATCCTGCGCCGTCGCGGCCACTCCATAGGCAGAAGATTCAATGCGTGCCTTTTGGCGCGCGACTTCACTTTTGACGCCAAAGCCGTCGAACAGCATTTGCGTCAGCGTAACGTTGGCTGTGCGATGCGTGAAAGTAGTGCGATTCAGACCCAGAAGGCGCGTTTCTGTGTCGTCGCGCCGCTCGCGGCCGATGGCCGCATCGACGTCGACACGCGGCATGTAGCCGGCCTGCGCTTCCTTCAGGGCTTGATCTGCGGCGTCACGATGATAATCGGTGGCAAGCACTTCGGGATTGGTCGTGATCGCCTGTTCGACCGCCTCCTGAAGGGTCTGTGCGCTCGCGATTGTCGGCTCGACGGTTATCGCGGCCAGCAATAGGAGAATTGCAAGCCATGGCCTATTTTTATTCATTGCGCATTTCCTGTAACCCAAGACTGCTATTTCATGGTGCCTAAGCAAAAAATACCGCCCCCGGTGCCCGGCATCATTCAATTATGTTGCTCGAGATACGTTGCGCTTTCAATCAGGAGAATCCCCTTAAGCCGATTCCGACACGGCTTCTTCTGTTGCATACCGTTAAAGACCCCCAAAGAAAAAGAGAGCCGCGAGCGGCGCTCGCGGCGATCACAGATCGTCGGCCCGCCCGCTTGCACCTCCGTCAATATGGCTGGACATGCGGCAACGGAGGCGCGATATACGTAACCAGAGTGCCGGTTCCTTGGTCATTCACAAGTTGGAACCCTCCGCTCGACAAATTGCCTTGCATCGCGATTTGAGCGGTGTGAATGCCATCGCTGACAGTCAGCGTGCCACCTGTTCCCGCGGCGTTTTCCGCGAAGCTGAGCGTCGTCTGGTCGCTATACAGTACGTCTGCGAGGTCGAGCTTGTCGCCGGCCGTAAAGCCTGAAACCGAACCGCTGTAACTCTCCGCGTGGTCGAGTTTCAGCGTGCCGGCGGCGCCGTCGGCAAACGCGGTGTTTCCTGTCGATGTGCCGCCCAATTCGAGCGTTGCGGCACCGCTGATGGTGGCCGTCCCACTCCCTGTCAGGTCGCCATGTATCGTCAGGTTTCCGCCATTGGCCCAGACATTGCCCGTATTGAGTACCGCACCGTTGACCTCGAGACCACCCGCACCTGTCGCTTCAAGCGTGCCGGTGCTGCTGACGGCGTTACTGCCTGTGTCGATCACTAGAGCATGCGTGCCGTTGGCCACGATCGTGCCACCGTTCGTCAGCGTCAGTTGGCCGGCGCCAATTTGGCCTGCGCCGGCGATTGTATTGTCGACATTGACGAGCGTCGCATCGGCAGCGCCCCCAAAGATGATGTTGTGGCTATCGTCAGAGAGCTGAACAAGGCCACCGCCTTCGAGCGTTGCGCTTTTGACGAGGATCTCAAGGTTAGTTTCATCGCCTGTCGAACCAAGCGCGATCGTCCCGGTATTCTCGATCGTTCCGCCGATGGGCAGCATCGCGCCATCGTTGACCGTCAGGACGCCTGCATTGGTGGTCAGCGGTTCTTGATCGAACACGAAGTTGCCGGCTGTCAGGTCCGCGGAATGCACGCCCACGACCGTAATGGTTTGGTCGGCACCCAGTGTGATCACTGCATTGCCGTTGGCGTCGTCGCTCATGTGTGTCTGGACATCGCTGAAGCTCCCGAAGCCGGCAAACCCAACGAGATCGATCTTGTCGGCTGCGACGTCAAGGTTATGCAGCGTATCGTTACCGATGGGTTGTGCAAATACGAACAGGTCGCTCGCGCTCGACCCCGTCAAGTGGTCATAGCCGGACCAAGCGAAGATGGGGGCGTTGGCCGCATACGCCTCGACGTTATCTGAAACCGTGAGCGATGAGTGGCTGCCGTCGGCATTGGTCCAGTTTTCCGTCACTGTCAGCACCGTCGCGCCGGTGAAAGAAGCGGAGGGCGTAACGGAGAGCCCGCTCAAATCGTGGGGCGATACGAGCCACGAGCCATTGTCGAGGTCGGTTCCGGCGTTCAGCTTCCAGTCGGCCGGCATGCCCGAGATCGTTACCGTGAGATCGGCCGCACCGTTCGATGGGTCCGCGAGCGCGAGATTGATTTCCGATCCAGTGGTTCCGGCGGGAGCGGTGTGTGACAGTGATTTGGTATTGCCTGCGAGGTCCCACTCGGTAACCGTGACGGGATCCTTGTTCAGACTGACGGCCGGATTCGTAAAGCTCCACGTTCCCGAACTTTGCTGTGTCGTCTGGTAGTCGGCGCCAGTTTGGTCGTCATGAATCGTCACCTTCCAGACATTCGATGTATCAGTGGTGGCTGTCAGCGTGTGTCCGGTGTACTGCCAGGTCAGCGTGGAAGGCGGCGTGGTGTCCAGGGTGAAGCTGAATGCGGTGGCGGCCGATGTGTTGCCGGCAATGTCTATTTGACGCACCTGCACCGAGTTCAGGCCTTCTGCGGCGCTAAAGCTGGTGCTCCAATGACCACCGTTGTCGGTGCTGTACTGTACCGTGGCGCCGCTTTCAACGCCCGTGAGGCTCAGCGTGCCGACGTTGGTGATGTGGTCGGTCGCGCTGCTGCCCGAATCGGTGGCAAGGGCCACCCCAGGGGCGGCGGCCGAGGTGTCGAGCGTGAAGCTGAAGTTGGTCGCAGCGGACGTGTTACCGGCGACATCGATCTGCCGCACCTGCACCGAATTCAAGCCCT
>CAYPWK010000041.1:0-21745 GCA_964414365.1 uncultured Burkholderia sp. | reverse complement strand
GCATCCAGTCTAGAGACACTGCGCGCTCAGAGGTAATAACCGGCTAAATGCCGATGCGGACTTTCACTGAGCTGTATGCGGCGTTCTGAAGAACGTGTATTGCCTGCACAAACCATACAGTGCCCGGATAGCCCTCTCTGGATGTGTCTGGCGTCCCTTTTCGCCCGCGACTTATTCTCGTCATCCACCGTCCGGCAATCGCGCAGGCGTGCATAGCCGCGCCCGACAGGCATAGTGGCCGCCGAAGTGCCGCGACGATTGCCTCCAACCTCAAGGACCAGGAGTCGAACGTGTCACACAACGAGCAAACAAATCGAGCGCTGATGGCTCGCCGTCTGAAGGCTATCCCGCAGGGTATCGGCAATGCGCACCCGGTCTTCGCGGCGAGGGCCGAGAACGGTGAGATCTGGGATGTCGAGGGCAAGCGCTACATCGATTTCTGCGCGGGCATCGCGGTGCTGAACACGGGGCATCGCCACCCGAAGATTATGGCCGCCATTGCACGACAGTCCGAAAAGTTCACGCACACCTGCTTTCAGGTCGTGGCCTACGAGTCCTACGTGGAATTGGCGGAGCGGATCTCGGCGCTGGCCCCGGGCGACTTCGACAAGAAGGCGTTCTTCATGACAACCGGGGCGGAGGCCGTCGAAAACGCTATCAAGGTGGCACGCCACTACACGAAGCGCACGGCGGTCATCTCGTTCGACGGAGCGTTCCACGGCCGCACTTTCATGGCGATGGCCCTCACCGGAAAAGTCGCGCCCTACAAAGCGGGCTTCGGCCCGACTTCAGCGGACGTCTATCAAGCTCCCTATCCGTCGGCACTGCACGGCATTTCGATTCAGGATTCGATCGCGGGTATCAAGCGATTGTTCAAGTACACAGTAGATCCCGACCGTGTCGCGGCCGTCATCGTCGAGCCCGTGCTCGGCGAAGGCGGATATATCCCCGCGCCGGCCGAGTTCTTGAAGCAGCTGCGCGCGCTTTGCGACGCGCATGGGATCCTGCTCGTCGCCGACGAGATCCAAACCGGCATCGGCCGCACGGGGCGCATGTTCGCGATGGAGCATTCGGGCGTGGTGCCCGACCTGACGACGCTGGCCAAAGGCCTTGGCGGCGGCATGACGATTTCGGCAGTCGTTGGCCGCGCCGACGTGCTGGATTCCATCCCGGCCGGCGGGCTCGGTAGCACCTATGCGGGACATCCCATGGCATGCGTGGCAGCGCTGGCCGTCCTCGACGTCATGCAGGAGGAAAGGCTTTGCGATCGCAGCGACGCGTTAGGCAAGCGCCTGCGCGATCGCTTCGCCGCGTTGCGGCAGCGCGTTCCCGAAATCGCCGATGTTCGCGGCCTTGGCGCGATGACGGGCGTGGAGTTCTTCGAGCGCGGTCAGCCTGCGCCCGAGATGGCGAACGCGGTGAAAGCCGAAGCATTCAAACGAGGTTTGTTGCTTCTCACGAGCGGGACATATGGCAATGTGCTGCGAATCATGCTGCCGCTGACGGTCTCCGATGAGCTCGTCGACGAAGGCCTCGACATCGTCGAAGAGATCCTGCTGAGACTAACCTGTCTGCAAGGAGCCGGCGGGGTTCTTGCATGAAGCACAGTTACATCGGCGCAAAGTGGACGCCGGGCAGCGAGGCGTACCAGGACGTCAACCCGTCCGATATCTCTGACATTGTGGAGGAATTTTCGCTTGCCGACGAAGCGCTGGCGAACGAGGCGATCGACGCAGCATTCGATGCCTTTAAGAACAGACGCACGCTCGCCGTCCAGGCACGAGCCGATGCCCTCGACAAGGTGGGATCGGAGCTCATCGCCAGGGCGGAGGAACTGGGCGAATTGCTCTCGCGAGAGGAAGGCAAGACGCGGCCGGAAGGCGTTGCGGAGGTCAAGAGAGCCGGCCAGATTTTCAAGTTTTATTCGGGCGAAGTGCTGCGTCAGCGCGGCGAGCATTTGGACTCTGTCCGGCCAGGCATTACCGTCGATATCGCGCGAGAGCCCGTTGGCGTGTTGAGCATCATTACGCCATGGAACTTTCCGGTCGCGATCCCGGCATGGAAAATCGCGCCGGCACTGGCATACGGCAACTGCGTCGTGCACAAGCCGGCCGAGCTCGTTCCAGCCTCGGCATGGGCGCTGGCCGAGATTATCAGCCGCGCCGGATTCGGCGACGGCGTCTTCAATCTCCTGCTCGGGCGCGCAAGCGCTGTCGGGCACGCGCTGTTGTCGAACCCGAAGGTCAGCGCGATCAGCTTCACGGGCTCCACAAGCACGGGCGCTCGCGTGATGGCAACCGCCGGCCCGCGGTTCGCGAAGATGCAGCTCGAGATGGGCGGCAAGAACCCATTGGTCGTCGCCGACGATGCGGACATGGAAGTGGCGCTCGATTGCGCGATCCAGGGGGCATTCTATTCGACCGGGCAGCGCTGCACGGCGACGAGCCGCATCATCGCCACATCCGGAATCTACGGCAAGTTTCGCGATGCGCTCGTCGAGCGGATTGCCCGACTACGCGTGGGGCACGCGCTCTCGCCGGACACGCATATCGGCCCCGTCGCAGACGAGCGGCAACTGGCGTCCAACCTCGAGTATGTGCGAATCGGCTCGGAAGAAGGTGCCACGCTCCTGTGTGGCGGCACGCCTAAGATGTGCGAAACGAAAGGCTTCTATATGGAGCCGGCGCTTTTCGCCGATGTCGATGCAGGGATGCGTATCGCCCGCGAAGAGATATTCGGCCCGGTGGCCTGCTTGATCCGCGCTACCGATTTCGACGACGCGCTCGAGAAAGCAAACAACACCGAGTTCGGTTTGTCGGCGGGCATCTGCACGACATCTCTGAAGCTCGCGAACCGGTTCAAGCGGGAAGCGCAAGCGGGTATGGTCATGATCAATGCCCCGACCGCCGGCGTCGATTACCACGTGCCGTTCGGTGGCAGGAAAGCGTCGAGCTATGGTCCGCGAGAACAAGGAAGCTACGCGGCCGAATTCTTCACGACGGTAAAGACTTCATACATACATCATGGGTGACGGGGCGTCGAATCAGCCCGCGTCATCGCCCACCAGCGCTCAGCGCCGCCCGTCCTACCTTCCGTTTCCCGCGAATGCAATGTGTATGGCCAAAGCGAGCAACACAGCATCCGCGATGTCCTGCGCCGCTGTGCATTGCCCCGTGATTTTGGCGTTTATAACCTGCCTGACATGAAACGGGCCTTTGCGCTCGCTGCGACCCACTCCGGCCACAGCGCGCACGTGGCCTGACAAACGAGAGAAGACAACCGGAGAACGTGATGTCACGAGATGTCGATCCGATTACGCTGGCCGTCGTGCGAGGGGTGCTGGAGACCACTCAGCGCGAGATGACCATGACGCTGGAGAAGACTGCTCGGTCGAGTGTGTTCAACGTCGCACACGATTACAGCAATGCCATTTTCAACGATCGCCCCGAGATGATCCTGCAAGGACAGGACATTCCGATCCACCTCGGCGGCTTAATCCCCGCCATGAAGGAGGTGGCCCGCTTCTTCGGCGACGACATTCACGACGGCGACATCGTTTATCACAACGACCCCGTCTACAAAGGCAGCCACATCGTCGACTGCTGCATGTACAAGCCCGTTTTCTACCACGGGAAGCTGGTGTTCTGGACCGTTTGCAAGGGACATGTCACCGACATCGGCGGGCCGGTGCCTGCAGGCTACAACCCTGACGCCCGCGAAATCTATGCCGAAGGCCTGCGCATCCCGCCCGTCAAGCTCTGGGACAAGGGCGTCGAGCGATACGACGTCATCAACTTTATGCTCAGCAACATGCGTTCGCGTCGTGATCAGGAGGGCGATCTCAAGGCGCAGCTCGGCGCCGTGAACGTCGGCGCTCGCAATCTGATCGCGCTGCTCGACAAGTACGGCGTCGAGACAGTGCGCGCATGTGTGGACGAACTGATGGACATGGCCGACCGCCATATGCGGCAGATTGTCCGCGCGGTGCCGGACGGCACCTACGAGGCCTGCGCGAGGCTCGAGGATTCCGGGCACGGCTATGGCGAGATCGAAATCAAGGCGACGGTCGAGATTAAGGCCGATACCTGCCATATCAAGATCGAAAGCCCGCCGCAGATTCCTTACTTCATCAACTCGTACGAAGGCAATTCGATGTCGGGCGTTTATCTGGGCCTCATGATGTTCGCCCAGCTCGATCCGCCCTATAACGAAGGCCTTTATCGATGCGTCAGCGTCGATCTCGGTCCGAAAGGGACGCTGTGCAACGCCGAGGAGCCCGCGCCGCACGTGAACTGTACGACGACGCCGATGGAAACACTGGCCGACGCCGTCCGTCTCGCACTGGAAAAGGCGCAAGGCGAGCGCGCGGTTGGCTCGTGGGGCCATTCGAGCGGCGTCAACATCGCAGGCCACGATCAGCGCACGGGCGACGAGTACGTCACGATGGTGCTCGCGTCGCTGATCTCGGGCGCAGGCGCGACGGGCTACATGGATGGCTGGCACGCGTGCGGGCCACAGTGCTGTTTCGGTGCGCTCTACTCGGGCGACATAGAGACGCTCGAGTATTCCTATCCAATCATTATTCATCGCTTTGGCCTGGTGGCCGATAGCGCCGGCGCCGGCGAATATCGCGGCGGCAGCGGCACGGTCTGGGAGGTCGAGCCGATCGGGCATGAGATGACGGTCGTCAGTTTCGGCGAGGGCCGCAAGCTGCCCGCGATCGGCGCGAATGAAGCGTCTAGCGCGATGCCTGAGCGCAAGCTCGGACGAGTCGAGATGAAGCGTCACGGCAAGGTCATCGAGACGTACAAGCAAAACGCGGTGATGACGGTGCGCGACGGCTATTCGCTCGCCACGTTCAATCCCGGCGGAGGTGGATGGGGCTCGCCGTTGCGCCGGCATCCGCAGCGGGTGCTCGACGACGTGCGAAACGGCATTGTGTCGATCGAAGCTGCGCGCGTCGAGTATGGCGTCGTCATCGATCCGGAAGGCTTGACGCTCGATTTGCCTGCAACCGAGGCATTGCGCGCGGAGCGCCAATCATCCCAACATCAATGAGGCCAACGAAATGACGAGCACACGATACCGCCTTGGTGTGGATGCAGGCGGCACCTTCACCGACTTCGTCCTCGCCGACGGCGCGGGAAACATGCGGCTCTTCAAGGCGACGTCGACTCCGGAAGACGGCACGCGCGCGATTGCCGATGGCCTTGCACAGATCTCCGAGGCGCTCGACAAGCCTGTCAGCGAGATTTTGTCGAACCTTGATTTATGCGTGAACGGCACGACTGTTGCGCTAAACGCTCTGATCCAGCTAAAAGGCGTCAAAACCGGCCTGATCTGCACCGCGGGCCATGAGGATTCGCTCGAAATCCGCCTCGGTCACAAGGAAGAAGGGCACCGCTACGACGCCAAGTATCCGCCGGCGACGATGCTCGTCGAGCGCTACTTGCGCCGTCCGATCCGTGAGCGCGTGCTTGCGGATGGAACGATTCATACGCCGATGAACGAGGACGACGTTCGCGAAGCCTGCGAGTTTTTTCGCGCGCAAGGAGTCGAGGCCGTGGCGGTCTCGTTCGTCTGGTCGGTCTCAAACGGCGTGCATGAGCGGCGCGCGGCCGAGATCGTTCGCGAGATGCTACCCGATGTCTACGTGTCCGTCGGACTCGAAGTGTTTCCGCAGATGCGAGAGTACACGCGAACATCGACGGCGGTCGTCAACGCTTATCTCGGCCCCGTGCTCGGCCGCTATGTCAGCCGGATCGAAAGCTTCTACCTTGATAACGGCCTGAAGGCGCCCGTGCGGTTTTACCAATCGAACGGCGGCATGGCCTCGCCGAAGGTGATGAGCGCACGCGCGGTCAATGCGATCAACTCGGGCCCGGCCTCAGCGCCGCAGGCCGCCCTTTTTGTCGCAAAGCCGTTCGGTTACCGAAATCTCATCACGGTCGACATGGGCGGCACTTCGTTTGACATCACGCTGACGAAAGAAGGCGTCACGAACGTCAACAAGGACATCGATTTCCTGCGCTACCGGATCGGCACGCCGATGATCCAAGTCGAGACGCTCGGCGCGGGTGGCGGTTCGATCGCCTGGGTCGACCCCATGGGGCTCCTCAAAGTCGGCCCGCAAAGCGCGGGAGCCGTGCCTGGGCCGGCTTGCTATACGCGTGGAGGGCAGGAGCCTACCGTGACGGACGCCAACGTTGCCCTCGGATACCTCAATCCCGTTTCGCTGCTCGGCGGACGCGTGAAGATAGACGGCCAGGCTTCGCGGACCGCGATCGAAACGAGGATCGCGAAGCCGCTCGGTCTTTCGCTCGGCAAGGCGGCATACGGCATCTACAACATCGTCAACATCAATATGATCAACGGCATTCGCCGGGTCTCGATCGAGCGCGGGTACGATCCGCGCGACTTCGTTCTGATCGCGGCGGGCGGTGCCACTTCGCTACACATCGCGGCGCTCGCACGCGAGATCGGCGTCAAGACGGTGCTCGTGCCGAAGCTGGCCTCGGGTCTGTGCGCATTCGGACAGCTGCTGTCCGATGTCAAATACAACTACATGGCGGCTTGTCCGATGCGCGTCGACAAGCATGCCAATCTGGCACGCGTTCAGCAGCAATTCGAGCGGCTTGAAACCGATGCGGTGGCGGCCCTCGCAAAGGAGGGCTTTGCGCGCGATCGGATTCGTATCGAGCGCCAGCTCGACATGCGCTACACGGGCCAAGTCCACGAATGCTCGGTGACCATCGGTTCCATGAGCGTTGGTGCGGACACCATCGATGGCATTCGCGAGATGTTCGACGCCCGTCACAAGGCGCTCTATACATACGCCGAGCCCGACAGCCAGGTGGAGATCGTGAATATCGAGAGCACGGTGTACGGCGTGCTCGATCAACCGCCTCCTCAGGCGATCCCGCCCGGCGTCGGCGATCCCGAGGTCGTCGTCAAGGCACGTCGCGACATGATCTTCGCCGACGGCCACGATATCGAAACGCTGTCGTCACCTGTCTACGACGGAACGCGCCTGGGTGCCGGCGACGTGATCGTGGGTCCTTCCGTCATCGAGGAAATCACGACGTCCATCGTGCTGCCGCCCGGCTGGCGCGCGCGGCTCGACGCCACAGGCGCTTACGTCCTGACGGACGAGAGCTGATTCCCCACAACAAAGGAGACCACGCCGACGCGGATTGGCCGACGCGTCGGTGGCCAAGCTTCTTAATCAGGAGCCCTCATTGGCTCGCTCTCAAGGCTCTATCGAGGCGGGTCGATTTTCATTCGTTACATGGAGCGCATATGGAACTGAAGGCTAAACAAGACGGCTCGGACGACGGGTATTCGACCAGCGCCGTTCCGGCAAGTGGAAGGATGTCGAAGCTGTCATTGACGATGGCATGGTGGGCAACCTGCAGCGCCATGTTCTGGCTCGTGGTGTCGGCCACGCTCGCGATCAATTTCGGCACGGTCAACACACTGATCGGGCTCGGACTTTCCGTCATGGTATATACGCTGATCAATAAGGTCATCGTCCGATATGTGATCTCCAACGGCCTTTCGGTGGCGCTCTTCTCGCGTGTGCTGTTCGGCAGAGTGGGGGCCGCTTTGGCCACGCTGATCTTCTTCGCGACGGCGATTTACTACGCGCTGTTCGAAGGCTCGGTCATCGCCGTCGCCATCAACGCCTATTTCCCGGCGATTTCGGTGAAACTGGCTTATCTGATCGTCGTGGTCTACAGCGTTCTGCTGGTGTTCGGCAGCGTGCAGACTTGGCTCGACAAATTTAACGGCGTCCTGCTGCCGTTCTACCTCGTCGGCCTGGTTGCCGCGGTCGTCCTGGCGCTCATGACAGGCGGCGACCATACGGCGTGGGTTCATCTGGGCCCGGCGGGCGGGGTGCCGGCGTATGGCTGGTGGAACTGCTTCACGGCGTTCATGGGCGTGTGGATCATGATGATGTACACGTGGGATTACGCCCGCTTCGGACGCGAGTCGGACACGCAGTATCACGAGAACTTCAATTTCGGCTGGGCCTTCTATACGTTCACCTTCGTCATCAACGGCATTGCGGGGATCTTCCTCGCAAGCACGTTGGCGGGCAATGGAGCGCTGAGCGAGGTCTCGGTCGTCTTCGCGCTGCTGAAGCTGATGGGTTTCGCCGGGCTCCTTTTCGTCTGGGTGAGTCAGACGCGAATCAACACGGCCAACTTCTATCTCGCGTCGACAAACATGCACTCGTTCTTCAGCGCGGTGTTCGGTCTCCATCTGCCCAAATTCTTCTGGTCCGTGGTGGCCGGCGTCATCGTCTACTTCCTGATGTTGACGAACGTCTTCAGCTTCATTCTGCAGGCGTTGGCATTCCAGGGCATTTTTGTCGTCGCATGGGTCGGCATCGCCCTCATGCATATCGTTTCGCCGCACTATGAGGCGATTTTCGGCACGAAGATCGAGTACCGGTCGGAGCGCGTCGTCGCATTCAATCCGTGCGGCCTCATTGCCTGGCTTGCATCGTCGGCGCTCGGCATCGCCTTGCTCGAAGCGGGCGGCACCACCGCGACTTTCTCGGCGCCCGCGGCGGCCGTGGCCTCCGCAATCATCTACCGCATCGGACTTTCGCTCGCGAGCAAGCGGTCGTTCGTTCGGGAATTGGCGGCGACCGAATGAACCTCGGTGCGGCGTAGCTGCGCCGTATCGGCGGTCTGGCATCTCGCATCGCGCATCTGGCATGCGGCTCGACGGCGAGCTGTTGCGCCGGCGCGGCGATTCGAATGAGAGCAGAAAAATTAAATGGCGCCCGTCACAGGGCCAAACGACGACGATGAGGAACCGGGTAATGAAGAAAGCTGCAGTAGTAGGGGCAACGCTCGCCCTGATGTCTTTGGGTGCGCGTGCGCAAAGCACCGTGACGTTGTACGGCATTATCGATCTCGGCGTCGATTACGCCAACAACGTCAGCAAGGCGGCGAGCGGGGTGGCGATCGCAGGAAGCGGCGGCAAGCTGTTTCAGATGCAAAGCGGCGTGCCACTTGGAAGCCGCTGGGGGCTCCTGGGCGGTGAGGATCTCGGCGGCGGGCTGCGGACGGTGTTCCGGCTCGAAAGCGGCTTCGATGCCGCGAACGGTGCGCTGGGCGGCGGGCTTGGATTTTCGCGCAACGCCTATGTCGGCCTTGCGTCAACGCAGTTTGGTACGGTCACCTTCGGCCGGCAGTGGGATGCCAACGTCGATCAGCTCGAGGCGTTCACGCTCAACGGCCAATACGGCGGCTGGTACTTCGCGCATCCGAACGACATGGACAATCTCGATAACGGGTTCTCCGTGCCGAACGCAATCAAGTACGTCAGCCCGACGTTCGGCGGCGTGACTGTCGAAGGCCATTACTCGCCGGGCGGAGTGGCGGGACAGTTTTCGACGAACTCGACCTACAGCGCGGCGGTGGCGTATGCCGGTTCGCAAGTCAGTGCGGCGGTCGGCTACCTGCATATCAACGATCCGTCGACGGCCGTCGCTGGCTATGTATCGGGCGGCAGCTTCGCCAATGCGGTGTATGGCGATGCGCTGGCCGCTGCGCGCAGCCAATCCGTGCTCGCCGTCGGCGCGTCGTACAAGCTCGGAGCGTTCAAAGTATCGACCGACTTTTCAAACACGGTATTTCGGCCGAAGTCGGGCGGTGCCAATCTGACGTTCCAGAACTACGAACTGTCCGGATCGTATCAACTGACGCCTGCGCTCGTCGTCGCCGGCGGGTTCACCTACACGGTCGGCCACGACGATAGGACCGATACCTCGCCGAAGTACGAACAGCTCAACTTGCTCGCGCAATACGCGCTCTCGAAGCGCACCTCATTCTACGCAATGGTGGCCGGCCAGAAGGCCTCTGGCGACGCAGCGGTCGCTCAGATCGCGGGATTCAACCCGTCGAGCTCGAAGCGGCAACTGGCGACGCGCCTCGGCATCACGCATTCGTTCTGAGGTCAGCCTCCCCCCTCGCGGGGGGCTGAACTCCCGTTGTGCTCGCGAGACGGAGGACGAGGCGGCCATGAAGATCCAATGGGAGCTCGAGCGCCGGCAAGGCGCGCGGCAACCGCCGAGGGGCGCGGTTCAGGCGCAGCAGAGGAATTCGAAGAGCGCGTTGTTGTCGCAGTAGCCCACGTTGAAGCGCAGCCACGGAGTGGGTTCTTCGTCAGGCGTGAACAGATGCCCCGGTGCGAGATAGATGTCCTTGTCGAGCGCTCGGCTCGAGAGGACGCGCGAGTCCTCGTAGCGTGGATGACGGGCCCAGACGAATATCCCTTCCGGTGCCTGGTTGAACAGAATCATGCCTGTTTCGCCGAGCTTTTGCCGCGCCTTGCATTGCGCTTGCGCAAGCTGGTCGCGGAGGCCCTTCAGATGCTTGCGATGGCGCCCGTCGACGAGAACCTGATATACGATGCGTTCGCCTATCTCGGAGCTCGTCAATCCCATTGCCATTTTCAGCTGTGCCAAATCCTCGATGAGATCGGGATGGGCCGCGATGTAGCCGACTCGCAGGCTCGGCGATATCGTCTTCGAAAAGCTGCCGACGTAGATCACACGTTCGAGCTGATCGAGGCTGGCGAGGGGCCGGCGCGTCGTCGCATCGATGTCGGCGCAAACGTCGTCCTCCACAACGAGAAAGTCATGCTTTGCCGCGAGCTGCAGGATCTTATGCGCCGTGGCCGGCGAGCACGAGATTCCGGTTGGATTGTGAAGGCGAGGGTTTGTGAAATACGCTTTCGGCTCGTGCCTGGCGAGCAACTGCGTGAATGCGGTGATATCGGCGCCGGTAGGCGTGAGCGGCACACCGACGATATTGACTCCGATGCGTTTCAAGTGGGCGAACAGCAAACTGTAGCCGGGCGAGTCGACGAACACAGTGTCGCCGGGCTTGATCAGATGGTGAATGAGCAGGCTCAGTGCATGCGCCGCGCCGCTCGTCATCAGCAACTGCTCCGGCGGGCAGTAGACTTCCTGTTGATTGAGACAGTCGGATATTTTCCAGCGCAGGGGCAGGTAACCCTTCGGTATGCCATAGCCGGTCATCGAGCCTGTCGAATGCAACGCCATATTGCGCAGCGTGCGTCGCAGACCTTCCTCATCGAGCCAGCGGGCCGGCAGCCATCCACATCCTGGATTGATTTCAGCCGAGTGGCTTTGCCAGATCCGGTTCAGCATCCAAAGCGAATCGAAAGAGCTCCCGTCGTTGCAAACGGCCTCGTGATTCAGATAGGACGCATGCTGAAAGCTCCGGACGAAAAATCCGGAGTTCTGGCGCGGAACGAGCGATCCGTCGGCGACGAGGCGATCGTACGCATCGACGACCGTCGAGACGCTGACGCCATGCGATTCCGCAAAACCGCGGATCGACGGCACCTTCATGCCCGATTGGAGCTTGCCCTCGGCGATCAACGCGTGGAAGTGATCGATGATCTTTTGCGTCAGGGACTTTGCCGGGTCAGCGGACAAGGAAAGCACGGTACCCATCCTCTACTTTGCTGCGAGCGAGCCCGTCTACGACCGCGAGTCGGCGGGCAGCGATTGTCTATTTACAGCGCACGCCCGGTCTCCATGACAGCGCGGCTATGCCGCTACTCTACGGAGCTGAAAAGAATCGGTCTTGTCCAGAACCGCCCGAAATGTTGGACGTGGGCGGCCTAACGTGCCAAACGATCGCACTCTATTGATAATCGACGGGTGCGAGACCGCAGTCTTGCCGAAAGACGCGGCTGAAATAGGCGGGATCGGAGAAACCGACCATCAGCGCGATCTGCGTAATGCCGAGCCGGTTTTGCTTTCTGTTGGCAAGCAGCCGTTTCGCTTCGGATAAGCGTCTTTTTCGAATGACAGCCGTGATGGTTTGGCCGTTGTCCGAGAAAATCTTCTGCAGATATCGGTCGGAGACGCCGATCGCGTGGGCAACGTCGGCCGGCTGCAGCGCCGGATCCGAAAAGCGCCGCTCGATGACTCTCATCGCGCGAAGCCGGTGGCCGCTTCGCACCGATGTGTCGCTGCTGGCTGATCGATCATCGGTAAGCGCAAGTATCAGCAGGTCGAGCAGTTGCTGCTCGACGCGCGCGCTGAGCTCGGCCGGCAGCGCCGGCGCATGTTTGAAGTACGACGCGGCGAAATCGAGGAAGAGCCCCGTGCAAGCCTGGGCCGCAGAGGCGACAGTCGCGACGCAGTCATCGACGCCGGGCAGCCTCGACCTCAGCGACCGGCAAGGAATGCGCAGGGTACGCAGGCGAAGGTGCTCGCGGTTCTCGAACCGGTAAGCCTCGGCGCCATTGACGATCGTGAAGTTACCCGGTGCGACCAGCGCCTCCCGCCCGCCCTGGTTGATGAGTACCGGGCTCAATTGCGGCATTTCGATGACATAGAACTCGTCGGCTTCCGCATTGGCATGTGATCGCTGGCGCTGCGTCACCATCGGATCGCTGTGCAACGTGCAGGCGCGGACCTCGCCGCCGTCGATCCGCTCGATCGACCCGCCGCGAAAATCCGCGCTGACCTTTACGTCCATCGGGAAGTAATTGATCTGGATAATGTCGGCCCACTCGCGAGCCGCGTGCTCGCGTTGCACGGATGCCGGCACTTCATAGTTGAAGATTTGCCCTGAAGGCGGCGCAAACGGCGCGGGCTTGCTGGTCGAATTCCCCATGCTCGCGTACCTCTGGTAATGAACTGACACTGCAGGTCTGCGGATCAGCAAGAGGTGGAGTCCCGACGCCAATAAAGCAGCTGCGCGCCCGACTCTACCTCGCCGAAATGGCCCGGGCAACAAAGCATTGAGGCGCTATGAAATGAAGCGTTTACTGAGACGCTTGGTCGTGTGTTCCTTCCGCTAGCGACACAGTGCACGCGCACGAGTGCCCGGATGTGTCTGGCGGCTGCAATTTTCGGGTCTTAAGCTGATCTGGAGGAATGAAGGCTCGAACTCGGTCAGAGTGACGGGCTTAGATTCACCTTGCAACGCGATTGCCTATGAGAGGACACGGCCGAATGGCGTCGAAGCACGACCCTTATCTATATGTTGCCAGGACGGTCGAAGAAGCGGCAATCGCTTTGCGTGATTACGGCGACGATGGCGAGCCCATGGCCGGCGCGACCTGGATCATGCGCGCGCCGATCAGGCGAGAGAAGCTCAAGAAGGCCTATGTGTCGCTTTCGGCGATCGACGAGCTCGCCGCAATCCGCAGCACCGAACACGAGATCAGCATCGGCGCCTGCGTGACGCATCAGCAATTAGCTTCGCAGCTTCGGGGCACTCGGGGGCTTGAAGCGTTGGCCGATGCGGCCGGCAAATCCGCTAACCCGGCCGTGCGCGGCGCAGCGACGATAGGGGGCAACCTCTGCGCAGCGGAGTTCGCCGCGGCCGATCTCGTGCCCGCGCTGATGAGCCTCGCGGCCGAAATCGAGCTGGCAACGGAGTGCGGACCGACGCGAATTTCGATAGAAGCATTCCTGCAAGCGAGGGCATCCCTTGAACCAGGCACCCTCGTGCGCTGTGTATCGATACCGAGGCGTCCGCATCGAAGCGCGCATGCAAGGCTGCCTTTGCGCAAAGCGGGCGACTATCCCGTCGCCATCGTCAGCGTGGCCCTCGACGTTGTATCCGACGGATGCGTGAAGCACGCAATAGTGGCCGTCGGCTCCGTCGAAGAGACGCCGCGCCGATGGTTGGAAATCGAAGAGGAGCTTGTGGGACGCCCGTTAGATGCGGGCCGGTCGAAGATGCTCGGCGCCCAGCATGCGAGCGTCTTCAAGGGCCGCGACGGCGTGGAAGCGCCAGGCTGGTACCGCACGTGCGTGCTGCCGACGCTGCTCTACCGCGCCGTCGCCGATGTTCAGAAGCAACTCGAGAAATAAGACCGGAGGTGCAAATTGTCGATTTGCTTGAAAGTTAATGGCGAAGAACGGGAGGCGTGCGCCGGTCCGCTGACTCCGCTCATTGATGTCCTACGGGACGAGCTTCATCTGACGGGCGTCAAGCCCGTTTGCCGCGAAGGCTTTTGCGGCGCATGCACGGTGCTGCTTGACGGCGAGCCGGCCGTCTCTTGCCTGACGCCGGTCGGCGCGCTGAAAGAACGTGAGGTCGTCACCGTCGAGTCGCTGGCCGCGGGCGGCCAGCTATCCGCGGTGCAGGAGGCGCTCGAAGAACATGACGCCGTGCAGTGCGGAATGTGTTTTCCCGGCATGGTGATGACGTTGACAGGCTTCTTGGCGCGCGCTCCCGGCGCGACGCGCGACGAGATCAAGTCGGCTTTGTCCGGAAACATCTGCCGGTGCACGGGTTACGAGCGCATCGTCGATGCGGCCATTTCGCTTGTTACCGCCTAACAAGGGGGCACTCGATATGTCCGACCCGATGACCGCCAGACAGAACCTGCCGAGACGCGATGCGCGGGACAAGCTGCAGGGCCGAACGCAGTATACGATTGACCGAATGCGCCCCGGCATACTACACGGATTCGTGTTGCGCTCGACGATCGCCTCGGCGCGCCTCGTCGACATCGATTTGACGCGCGCTCGCAAGATGCCCGGGGTGCGAGCGATCGTAACGGCTGACGATGCGCCGTTCCGTCACGGTATCGGTATCGCCGACGAGCAGTTGTTCGCGAGCGACCAGATCCGGTTCGTCGGGGAGCCGATCGCGGCGATAGCGGCGGATACGCTCGAGCAGGCGCGCGATGCGGCTGAAGCCGTCATCGTCGAATGGGAAGCGTTGCCGGCAGTACGGACGATGGAAGAAGCATTGGCGGCGGATGCGCCGCTCGTCCACCCGGGTTGGGACAAGTATGAAGTGCTCTTCGAGGGCGGCGCCCGCGGCGGCAATGTTGCGTGGGAAGCGACCGTAGCCCGCGGGGACGCCGAGGCGGCGTTCGCACGCCCCGATGTACGGATCGTCGATACGACGTTTCGCGTCGGCCGCCAGAACCATCTGTCATTCGAGCCTCGCGCCGTTGTGGCGAGCTACGAGGATGGTCGCTTTCATATCGAGACATCGACGCAGGTGCCGTGGACGGTCCGCAACACGACGGCGCGTGTGCTCGGCGTTCCCCCGAGTCAGGTGCGTGTGACGGTGCCGCCCGTGGGTGGCGCGTTCGGTCTCAAGTTCGACTGCGCGCTCGAGCCGTTCGCGGCACTGCTTGCGCGTGCGACGGGGCGGCCAGTGCGCGTCGTGAACTCTCGTCAGGACGAGATGCAGATCTGCCTTTGCCGCGAGAATGCGGAAATACGGATTCGCTCCGCTGTGACCGGCGAAGGCGAGATCGTCGGGCGAGAAGCCGTCGTGCTGATGGACTGCGGCGCATACGGTGGCGAGCAAATTTTTCTGACGACGATGACCGCACACACGCTCGGCGGAAATTATCGGCTCGGCTCCGTGCGGATATCGACCCGCGCCATTTACACGAATACGCCGCCCAACGGCGCGTTCAGAGCCTGCAACGGCGTCTACAACACGTTCGCGCTCGAGCGCCATACCGATGAGATCTGTGCCGCCATCGGGATGGATCCGCTCGAGTTTCGCCGGCGCAATGTGCTCGGTGACGGAGATCTGGGGTCCACCGGGCAGGTTTTCGAGGGCAATGTCCTCGGTCCCATGCTCGACAAAATGTCGAATGTCGTCAACGAACGTGTGTCGAAGAAGCCGTTGGCGGAAGGGCGGCTCTATGGGCGCGCGACGGTGGTCGGCACATGGTTCATCTTCGTCGGCCCCTCCGCGGCAACGGTCAATCTCAACGCCGACGGCAGTGCGACGCTAGTGACATCCGGCGTGGAGATCGGGTCCGGATCGATGATGCAATCGCTGCCGCAGATCGTCGCGCATACGCTCGGCATCAAGCCCGAGAACGTCGTCGTGCGTGCGGCCGACACCGATGCGGCGGGCTACGACGTGGGCGTAGGAGGCGGTCGACAGACCGTCGCGCTCGGGGCCGCCAGCCTCGCGGCGAGCGTCGAGGTTCGCAAGAAGCTGCTGGAGATTGCCTCTGAAATGCTCGAAGCGTCCGTCGAGGACCTCGTCCTGCGCGAAGGGCGCGTCGAGATCGTCGGCGCACACGGCTCGGGCGTCACCTTGTCGAAAATCGTGGAGCGTGCGCACAAAACCGTCGGGCCGCTCGCCGGCAATGGCTCGTTCACGAGGCCGGGCGTGGCGGCGATGCCCGGATGCGCGGCGGGGCATTTCATCGATGCGATCGACATCCCGGTCTTCGCTGTTCACGATTGCGAGGTCGCGGTGGATCCGGATACGGGACATGTCGAGGTGCTCTCGTATACGGTCGTTCAGGACGTTGGGCGCGCGCTCAATCCTCGCGCGATTGCGAGCCAGATCCAGGGCGGTGTTGTACAAGGGCTCGGCTATGCGCTTCACGAAGAGATCAGCCTCGACGACGAAGGACATGTCCGTCAGACTGGGCTCGAAACGTTCCGCGTGCCGCTTGCGCAGGATGTCGTTCCCGTCGACATCCATTTGCATGAGGGAGCTCCCTCAATCGGGCCGCTGGGCGTAAAAGGGGCCGGTGAAGTGCCGATACTCAACGTGGCGGCGGCAATCGCATGCGCGGTATCGAACGCCACCGGGAAGAGCGTCTACGAGCTACCGTTGACGCCGCCTCGCGTGCTGGCGGTCATGCTCGGCGACGATTCGTCGCCGAGGTTCACGCATATACGCGAGGCTTGGGCCGACAACGTGCTCGAGAACGAGCGGTGCGCGTAGCCGACCCGGTACAAATCCGCAACGGTCCTGATGCGGGCACCGACGCGAATCGCGAGCCGTCGTGCGCAAGGTTTTCGACGATCGACAGTGTCGTCGACAGCCTGCGGCAAGTCGGTTACTACGCGAGCCGCCGGCTGGCGACGGCCGTTTTTCTCGCGCTGAGGCTCGATCGTCCGCTGCTGCTCGAAGGCGAGCCGGGCGTGGGGAAGTCCGAGCTGGCCAAAGCGCTCGCCACCATGCTGCAGCGCAGCCTGATTCGCCTGCAGTGCTATGACGGGATCGAGCAGCGTGAGGCCGTGTACGAATGGAATTACGCGGCACAACTGCTGCATATTCGTGCGACGGAGGCGGCGGGCAGGAGCAACGATAGCGAATCGGCGATTTACGACACGCGCTACCTTTTGCGGCGCCCGCTGCTGCAGGCGTTGCAGGCCCCTGCGCCGGGGGCGGTGCTGCTCGTCGATGAGGTGGATCGCGCCGACGAGCCTTTCGAAGCTTTCCTGCTCGAGTACCTCGGCGAATACCAGGTGACGATTCCCGAACTCGGCACGGTCAAGGCCGAAACCGCGCCGATCACGATCCTCACCGGAAACCGCACACGCGATCTGAGCGATGCGGTGAAGCGCCGTTGTCTCTATCAATGGCTCGACTACCCGGACGCCCAGCAGGAGTTGGCGATCGTCCTCGAGAAGGTGCCGGGCATCAGCGAGGCCCTTGGCGAGCAGATTGCCACGTTCGCCGCGCGCTCGCGTGAAGCGCGAAACGCGGGCAAGTTCCGACGGGCGCCAGGTCTCGCGGAGACCGTCGAGTGGGCGCGCGCACTGACCGTGCTCGGCGTGTCGGACCTCGATCCCGACATCGTCGTCGCAACAGCGGGCGTCCTTTTCAAGGACCCTGACGATCTCGATGCGCTGACTCTCGAGATCGCGGAACGCTTCTTGCAATCGAGCAGCGCCTTCGCCAAATGATCCAAAGCAACATGACCCTTCGGAGACTCATTTGTCCTCGAGCGCGCACCTCTTGCAGAGCGTCGTTGCTTTCTCGCGGGCGTTGCGTGCGGCCGGCGTCTGCACCGATGCTTCAAGAATGGCGCTCGCCGTCAAAGCGATTGCGCTCGTGGGAATTGCGGCGCGCGAGGACGTCAGTGCGGCGCTTGAATCGATCCTGATCGGCCGGGAGTCCGATCGCGCCGTTTTTCGCGCGCTCTTCGACGCGTACTTCGATGCCGGCGCGGGCGGTTCTCCTGATCGGTGTGACGGACAAGGAGCCGCGCGTGAAGCGCTAGCCGATGATGCATCGCGCGAGCGTCGGCGCATCCTGGATGCCATACCGCGATGGTCAGGACACCAAAAGAAAGCCGGCGTGGAGCACCGGATCCAATTTGACGGCCCTATGACGGCCAGCCATAGCGAGCGCCTCAGGCATGCGGATTTCGGCACGCTCGAAGCGCTCGAATATCGTGACGTCCAGAGAATGGCGCGTGACATCACCATCGCCCTTCCCGCCAGACCCGGGCGGCGCTATCGAAAGGCGCAGGGCTGCAAAGGCGGCGAGCGGATCGATTGGCCCGGAGCTGTGCAAGAGAGTATGCGTACCGGCGGCGAGCTGATGCGCTTACCCCGCTCGAAGCGGACGAGTAAAACGCTGCCCGTGCTCGTTTTGGTCGACGTGTCCGGATCGATGGAGCGGTACGCGCGGATACTGCTCTCGTTTTTGCATGCGGCCTTACCGCTCGCGTCGAGAAGGGACGTATTCGTATTCGGCACGCATTTGACGGATCTAACGCGATGTTTCGAGCGAGGCGATATCGACGATATGCTGCTCGGCGCCAACGCATCAATCGACGATTTCGCGGGCGGAACGCGAATCGGAGGCTCGCTCGGCGAATTGCGCCGGCACTACGGCCATCGGCTCGTCGGCGGACGCACCATTGCCGTCCTCGTCACCGATGGGCTGGAAACTGGGAGCCCCGAGGCGCTCGGTAACGAATTGCAATGGCTGAGACGTCGAGCCCGACGTTTGCTTTGGCTCAATCCAATGATGCGCTTCGAGGGATACGCGCCGGCCGCCCGCGGCGCGAGCGCGTTGCATAAACATGCGCACGCCATGCTCGCGGCTTATAACCTGGCCACACTCGAGCAACTGGCCGAGCATCTCGCTCGGCTATTTATTGCGGTGCGGTAGCGCCGTCTCGCTTCCCGCCGCCAGCGGCTGCCATAGCCGACAACCTTGGTATAGGCTCCGATGTGATTCGCTTCGGGCGACCACCGGAACTCGAAAATCCGCAAATCCCTAGCCGAAATTCAGCAAATCCCTACGCGGTGGACGGTTCAGATTGCGCGCATTTCAGCCGTTGATAAAGGTTCTAGAGGTGGTCGAGATGTTTAACCACGAAATAGTGATGTATGCAAAGCCACAGCCTCGCGCCATTCGCTTCTCCGCACGCGAGGCATCGGCTCCGCGTCGCACTCTGAAGCGGGCGGTCACCTGCTTTTTCCATCCTATCCGCGGATTCCATCGAGGCTGTGCTCAAGCGTTTGCCAACGTCGCGGCGCGGCGTTTCATTACCGATCGGATGCGATCGCAAATCCGGGCATTCGCAGCCCCTTTTACCTGGTGCTGGTCATCGAGGCTCAACGCGGAAAAGTGTGCAGTGCGTGATTGACGGCGAGCGTACCGGCTCGCGTGTTTTAAATATTGGGATTTTGGAGATTAGCAGCATGCAACGTTTCACGCACAGCATCAGGTTCAAGATCGTCCTGGCCTTCGGCCTCTGCGTGGCGCTGATGATTGCTGTCGGCGTCTTTGGCCTCTACGGTATGTCGAAAATGAATTCGAACATGAACGAGGCATATTCTGGTACCACGGTTCCGATTGGCGATCTTTCAGAGGTGCGTGCCGCTCAGCTCGAAATCCGCCTTGCGCTGCGCCGCATTCAAGTTGTTCGCGACTCGGCTGGAACGAAGGCCGACATCGAACTGATCCATGCTGCTCAGCAACGCATCAACGCTCGTTGGAATCACTACTACCCGGACGGAATTTCCAGCGACAAGGAACGTGAAATCGCCGACGGCATCAAGAATCTTTTGCCGCAGTTCAAGGCATCGACGGACGATGTTGTCACTGCGCTGGATGCCGGCAACTACGATGGGGCCGCCGCACTTTTCGACAAGCAGGTGCAGATCGCCCGTTCGCTTTCGAAGGGTTTGTCGGACGATGTCGAGTTCAATCTGGTCCAGGGGAAACAGTTTGCGGACGACAGCGAATCGACCTATAGCATGATTCGCTGGATTGCCGCGGCGCTGATCGCCGTTGGCGTACTGGCCGCGACTGCGGTGTCGATCTACCTGCTTCGAACAATTACGAAGCCGCTCGACCAGGCCGTGAACGTCGCGGACAACATCGCTGCCGGCAAGCTCGAGAATCGGATCACAGTGGCGTCGAAAGACGAGTTTGGTCATCTGCTCGAGGCGCTGAGAGAGATGGATCTGCAGTTGAGCGATACGGTACGAGGCATCAAGGCGAGTGCCGAATCGGTCAGCGTAGCGTCAAAGGAAATCGCGAGCGGCAACACCGATCTGTCGGCGCGCACCGAAGAGCAGGCGGCGTCGCTCGAAGAGACGGCGGCGAGCATGACGCAACTGACGCAGACGGTAAAGCAGAACAGCGAGAACGCGCGGCACGCGAACACGCTCGCCACGCGCGCCACCGACATGGCCGATGCCGGCAATGAAGCGGTGCAGGACATGGTGCGCTCGATCGGCGAGGTCAGCGACAGCTCGGAGAAGATTTCGCGGATTACGGGCACGATCGAAGGCATCGCGTTCCAGACCAACATCCTGGCGCTCAATGCCGCGGTCGAGGCCGCGCGCGCCGGCGAGCAGGGACGAGGCTTTGCCGTCGTCGCGAGCGAGGTGCGCAGCCTCGCACAGCGCTCGGCTGCGGCGGCGAAGGAAATTAAGGAGCTGATCGCGTCGTCGGTTTCGATGATTCAGGGCAGCGCGAAGCAGGCGACGGAAGTCGGCGCGACGATGAGCGAGGTGAAGCAAGCAATCAAGCAGGTATCGGACATCGTAGGGGAGATCGCGGCGGCCTCGGAAGAGCAGAGCCGAGGTATCGAGCAAGTCCATCAGGCGGTCTCACAGATGGATGAGGTGACGCAGCAAAACGCGGCGCTGGTGGAGCAGGCCGCGGCCGGCGCGCAGTCTCTCGAAGAGCAGGCGGCAAATTTAAAGACAGCGGTATCGGTCTTCAGGCTCGCCGGTTCGGACACAACGTCGCTCGGCCAGACCAATGTGACGCGGACGGTGTTTGCGGAGCAGAGTGCGATGTCGCGTTAAATCCGCTGCGCCGTGCCATACGGTTTGCATCAGCTTCGATGACGAAATGAACAGACTGCTATCGACGATCAAGAGCAAGATCATTTTCGTGCTTGCCGTTTGTGCCGTGACCACGATCACGATCGGGCTGTTCAGCACATTCAGCGCAGCGCGGATGGGCGCCGATGTCCGCGGGATGTACGCGCGAAACACGTTTGAGATCGCAAAACTCTCCAACGTAACAATCGCGCTCCTCAACAGCCGCGCGACGCTCAGGCGTCTTCAGGCCACGCGGCTCGTCGCGGATGTCGATACGTTCGCCCCGCACATTCGTTCCGATCTGGAAATAGCCGACCGCGAATGGGCATCGTATTACCCGGCGTATGTGCATGACGCTCAAGAACGAGAGATCGCGGATCAGCTCAACCGGCTGATCGCGGAGAACAGACGTTACGCAAACGAGGCGGTAGCCGCATTTGCCGCGGGCGACTTCGACGCGGGGGCTAGTGCCGTCAATCGCGGCGCCGATGTTGCCGCTGCGTTGACTCGCGTCTTGAGGGCGGCCGTGAGTCTCAGCCTCGAGAGCGCAAACAAGGCTTCGGAAGAAAGCGCATCGACGGCGCGCCGGATTAGCGAAGTTTCGGGTGCATTGGTGATCGCGAACCTATCCATCGTCCTCGTTGTGTCGATGGC